>JAJCYS010000001.1 GCA_029262815.1 Deltaproteobacteria bacterium
AAAATCACTAGAGTACTGACACAAATAAAATTCAGCTTAATCTGCCTCATATAAATTAGATCTATCAAACTCTAAACTCTGACTCAATCAGTTTTTCATGGTAATATACTAATAATATGATGAATCATATGGACAACTCTTGTCATCCACTCCATAAAGCTCAATTGTATTTACATTATTCATTCTATTTGATACAGCTGGTTATAGGTGTGCTTGAATCAAAACATCATCATACTTGCCTCTCTTTCTTTGATGACGCTCGTCGCATGCTCCGAATCAGTACCTCCAATTAAAAAAACTGAAATAGTAAAAAATAAAGATCATGATATCTATGTAACGCCGGGTGAATTTGGTCATGCAGAAGTGGTTATCATGGGCGATCATAAGCTTTTAGATACGCTTAAAGAGAAAGTCGATATACCCGTTTACAAAATAAATAAAAAGAAAATGTGTGAATGGGTCGGAGACTATGGTCCATGGACAGTTTATACCAAAGACGGTGACGTCAAAATTTTAGATTTGATCTACCCACGCTCAAAATCAATATTTAAACATGAAGATGATTTTCCAAGTCAATACGCCTCTCAACCCGAGGGTAAAAAAATTCCAGTAGTTCATTGTCCATTTGCTATTTCGGGTGGAAATATGGCATTTGATGGGAATGGAATGGTCGTTTATACCGTTAAAGATGATATGACCTTAGGAATTGAACAAGGTAATTCCGTCAGCTCTTCATCAAAGCGTACACATAAATTTAAAAAACCAGGTATTAAGATTATCCGTCGATATTTTAAACACTATTTTAATTGCCATAAAAGTTTGGAACTCACGCCGCTTAAACGTGATGGAACCGGGCATTTAGATATGTTTTTTAAGTTCTTAGATCCTGAAACTGTGATTATTGGTGAATACCAAACAAAAGATGATGCAGCGCATCCAGATAATTTTAAAATTTTGAACGACAATACCAAAATTTTGGAGCAAACCACAAATGGTGTTGGGAAGCAGCTGAAAGTTTATAGAATGCCGATGCCAAAAGTTGGTGTAAGTGAGTATTGGAGAAATAAAGGGAAACCCATTACCTACTCCTACACAAATTCTTTAATTGTCAATAATCAGATATTTGTACCAGCATATGGCCTCAAAGAGGATGAAATTGCGATCAATCTTTATAAAAAACTATGTCCCAACAAAGAAATAGTTCCTATGGATTGTTCTGATTTAATTCAACGTTATGGGGCTGTCCATTGCATCACAAAGCTACACATGGCAGATCCCTTCATTATCGAAGCTAGTTACACCTCCACTCCATTACAACCGCAAAAGCCTGGAACGCTTTCTGTCAATGTGAGTGTTAAATCTTTAGAACCACTCATTAAGATGCACCTCGTTTATTGGACAGCGTCTGATCCTCTAAATTCATTCAAAGAGGATTTTTTATGCGCTGAAAATACTGAACATGTACCCTATTTTGAAAATAAGTGTTCAATTACACTTATTTTTTCAGAAAACCACCAGAAAGTTACACACTTTTACATCTATGGGGAAGATGACCGTGGTATGTACGAGACATTTCCAGAAAATGCGATTCAAAAAAATAGTGTAATAAAAATTCATTAGCACGTGCTGTGAACTGGCGAAGCCAGCCGTAGCCACGGAGGGCGAAGGCTGGCGGGGCGGACGGGACTCGAACCCGCGGCCTCCGGCGTGACAGGCCGGCGTTATAACCAACTTAACTACCGCCCCTTAATAAAAAGGGATGTGTGACATTCTATCACTTCAAAAAATAAAAGCGCAAGCGCTAATTCTTATTGGGTTTTTTTTGCTTCATAAAAGCGGAGACATAGAGGCCTAAGGAGTAGTAGGCCAATCCAATCGCTGTCCAAAAAAGCACCTTCCCTACAATCAAAACAGGGATCCAAGGTAGCAGCAGCAAAGTGCTGCTATGGACTAAAAATCCAATGGCTACAAACTGTATGACGGTTTTGATCTTGCCCCAAATACGCGCAGAAATAACGATACCTTGAGAACTGGCATAGCTCCGAAGCACGTTCATCAGCGCATCACGACTGATGGCCAAAACCACCCCGATTGGATGGAGCCGATCCAAATAAACAAGAAATACAAAGCAGGTTGTGACAAACAGCTTATCCGCAATGGGATCCATTAAGATACCGAATGTACTCTGAACATTCAGTTTTCGTGCGGCCCAGCCATCAATAATATCTGTCACACCAGCGAAGATGACTATCCAGATAATCCAATGAGGTACCGGGAATCCCCATACCAGTGTGTCCCAATCAAAGGGCTCTCTTAAAAATAAATACCAGGTTACAGGAATCACCAGTATTCTCGAAAAAGTAATAAAATTTGGTAGTTGTCTCATGGTATTCCTAGATTTATAGTTTCTTTTCAATTATCCTAACCTAGAAGGCCAAAGTATAGCGATTTCCTTTTAAAATCCATGGTTGAAATAACGCGAGAAATTTCAATAGATACTCCCAAAAAACAAATCTACTCCTATTTGATTGACTATCCTAGCTATCCTGATTATATGCTGGGGGTCGACTCAATTAAAGTTGGAAAAAAGCTCGACAAACTTCGTTCATTGGTAGTATACAAAGTCTTGATGTTTGGCAAGGAAGTGACTTATACAGTCAAGATGACCGAAAAGCCTTTCACTGGAGTCTCTTGGAAACTTCACGAAAGTGAGTACCTAGAGAAAAACTCTGGTGGTTGGGTCTTAACACAGGCTGCTAAAAACCAAACAGATGTTATTTATAATTTATCGCTCGAACTTGTCTTTCCTGTACCAAGTTTCTTGCTTCGGAAGCACGTGAATAAACAGGTAGATAAGATGTTAGAAGAATTTAAAACATATTGCGAGTCACAAGTTTAGAAGGAGTGAAGAGTCATGGTTACGACACAAATTATTAGGTCCAGATCTTATACATCAAAAGACACAAGTGCTACCCAGGCTATTCTAGCTGGAGATTTTGTTTACTTATCTGGGGTACTCCCCATGGACTACAAAACCAATCAAGTTGTTGTTACCTCTATTTCACAACAAGTGGAGCAAATCTTTTCGAACATTCGTATAACATTGGGCACACAATCTCTCAGACTAGAAAATTTGGTGAAAATTACGGTTTATTTAGCCAGCAACTCTATTAGCGATAGTATAAATGAACTTCATGAAGCGCTAAAAAGAACATTTGGTGATCGAATCCCTGCAAAAACGATTGTCTTCGTTGACCGACTGCCGGAAGGTGTCACAGTTTGCATTGATGGTATCGCTTATATCGAAAGGGATTAAGCTTTTTCAATTTCATTGTTTTTTCTGGAAAAACGGGCTTTCGTTTTGCTCGTCTTTTTTCGGTCGTTGACGCCAGCTATTTTAAAAGCGCTGGGTGAGACGACATTCCAGTAAACGACGCCATCTTTCTCAAAGAAGGCATACCACTTATTATTCAATTTTTGGAATAAGATTTTTTTCTGTTGTTGTTTAATAATGCTTACCTCTCTACCCTTCCTTTCGTCAAATTAGCACCAAAAGTTTAGGAAATTCTTTGTAAGCCTACTCTTCAACGACTCTCATGCGAGATACGACTGAGTTTTCTGATTCAGATTCGATCTGGTTATAAATTCTCATAAGAGATGCATCTTTCTTCTCAATTTCATAGTAACGGGCAAGAATTCTTGCATTTCTGAAGCACAAGTAATGGATAGTAGAAGTATTCTTTTGGCTCATACACGTTTTGAGGGTATTCATAAGTTTTGTTGCTTTCTCCTTTGAATCTTTTGCTAATTTAAGCTCTCTTGCTAGTGCAATAGAAAAGGTGCTGATGCTTTCAGGGATAGCGTGTGGGTCTTGTGCGGTACCTTTGCGGATGACATCTTGAGAAGGGATTATTAAATCTGAGAGAGCGTCAGAATCATCCTCAAGGGGAAGATTACGCTTAATTCCTGATTGTTGTGCCCTGATTTTTTTAGCTAAGGGTGGTTTTTTGGATATATAACCCATTTTTGTTACTGATTTATTCGGTTTATTAAGATGTGATGTATAAACCCAACATACACCTAAAGCGACTATAGTTAGACCTAATCCGATGATTATTTTTTTGTGACGCATACTCACCTTCTTACAAAACATGAAATCGGTTGAATTCTGACATAAATTGAGTGATATAAACAAAAAACAGTGGATAGATTATTGCGTTACTACAGAAGCTTCTTTTTTCTCTAGTGTGGATCCATCAAAGATGTAAGCCCTTAATCGGATTATGTAAAGCAGCGTATATTCTTCTATGCTGTCAGAATCCAAAGGACGCCATCCTTCGAATAGTGAAGGGTAGTATTCGAAGGACTTGTGAACCAAAACGTTGGTTTCGATTTTTTGCTCAATAAACCTGAGCGTAAGCCTGGATCTTACATCCTCATAAAGGGGGAAATACCCTGGGACACTGAAGAGTTTCGTATTATAGGGATCACGTACCCATTGGGTTCGAATTTCCTTAGACTCAAAATCAGCCGTTTCAAGGGTATACGAGTTTAAAACCTCTCTACTAAGATCCCATGTTTTTTTGAGCGGCAATGGGATCATTGCCATGACGTAGGTAGGGTCTTTGTGAACAAGGATACCTTTGTATTTATTCTGAGCCATTATGGGATTAGATAGGAAAAAAAGCACAAAACATAGGCAAAACCTGCATATCCAATCTTGGGTCATATACTCTAGCCTATCGAATTTATACGGAAAAGACTATGACTCCTACCCTTTCAGGCTCATTTTGTTCTAAAATGAGTTCAAACCTTGAAGAATTCTAAGGACCTATATATAGTAGGTGCTTAATATCGTAAGGACCTTGGCAGGGTAGCTCAGTTGGTGAGAGCGACGGATTCATAACCCGTAGGTCGGCGGTTCGATTCCGCCCCCTGCTACCAACTGGGACAGGGTACATACCGGACACATAGGTTACACTTTTGGCAAAGAAGTAGAATTTACTTTATATCCCATTTATGCCGTCCCAGAGTTGAACAATGTTAAAG
Source organism: Deltaproteobacteria bacterium (assembly GCA_029262815.1). GTDB lineage: Bacteria > Bdellovibrionota > JAJCYS01 > JAJCYS01 > JAJCYS01 > JAJCYS01. Next base: position 5,050 of record JAJCYS010000001.1, read on the forward strand.
CGACTCACATTTTTCACTTGTCTTGTTGTGATCCACATTGTTCCTCACAACGCATCAGGTAACTCCAGACGAATTCACATTGTATTAGATATTGATGGCATTATCTTGGATAAAAAGGATGCCTATCGCTACGATCATTATTCCATCTTAGAGTCAGATAAATATCTAGTTACTTATCTTGTTCCCGGCATCTCTGAACTTTTGCAGTATTTAAAAGACATGAAGTTTCCCGTTTCTTTATTTACCAGCAGGAAAAGTCACGATGTACATCTATTAAAAAAAGTACACCTGCTAGATGGGCAACCCTTGTGGGATCTTATTAAAAACCCTTTCATGCACCGTTTTTCATTAAGGTTATGGGGCTATCACTCTTATCGAGTATATACTGCCAAACATCTCAAACGAGCTTCTCACGAAACTATTGAAAATGATAACAATACGTCATTAAGAAAAAATTTAGATGTCCTACCAGGTATTCATTTAGATTATGCGCTTCTAATTGATGATTCCTTGCGCTACATGGCAGGGAATCAAGAACGAAACTTCTTGCTGCCACCCCTTGGCTATCATAAGCATCATCTACTTGTTACCCTTGGCCTATTGATCAAAGCAAAGGAGGTTTCTGAAACATCAACGAATAAGCTACTTGTTGATGTGGTCCATGAGCTCCAACAATATAATGGCCCACCCTCAAAGCGGGAACCTTTATATATTGAAAATAAGTCACTGATGGATAGTTATGCCAAAATTGCCTTAGCCTATCTTGGAAACACAGAAGGACCTCATTACAAATTAACAAATGGAGAGTTCTACCCCTGCAAATGAAGCCACTCCACGGACTTACGTCCGGGGTTTCTTGCGAAGGCTGGATGAATATGCACTGAAACACTTTGGGGATCTAATATTAGCAATTTACTTAATACAGATTCATATAATTAAATTTAGATGCATTAGATGGCATCATAGAAGCATCGAAAAACTGATCTATTACATTTAGGTTCCCCTACATTTAGGTTCCCCGGCTACCTTTTGGCACCCACATAGAGAGGAATTTTATATATGATGCTTTATTTTGTAGGAGTGCTATCGACTTCGAAGCTTTGCCAGTAAATGCAGTATTTCAATATACAGCCAAATCAACGTTACCATGAGCCCAAAAGCGCCATACCATTCCATGTACTTGGGTGCACCTGTTTCAGCCCCATGCTCGATAAAATCAAAATCCAACACCAAATTGAGCGCAGCAATGACGACCACAAACCCACTAAAACAAATACCTAGAATGCCCGTATCATGAATCAAAGGCATCGAAAAACCAAACATCCCTGCGATCATCGAAATCATATAAAACATAAAAATTGCGCCTGTAGCTGCCACAATTCCAAGTTTGAAATTTTCAGTCGCTTTTATGAGCCCTGACTTATAAGCCAACAATAAACAACCCAGTGTGGTAAATGTCAGCATAATCGCTTGAAATGCAATGCCAGGATACCTTAATTCAAATATAGCAGAGATACCACCAAGCGCTAAGCCTTCAAGTAGAGCATAAATTACAGTTGTAAATGGTGACCAGGTAGGCCTGAATACAGTAGCTATTGCTGCAATGAGCCCACCCATAAATCCAACACCAATCCATAATTTCGCTGAGCCTGGGTTCGTCAGAGCTTGATTCCAGGTAAAACTGGCCGTGAATGCAACGCAGAGCAAAGCAATCAAAGTTTTATTGACTGTCCCTTGAAGGGTCATTCGATTTTCTTGAGTAGTGGGATGAAAACTTCGAAACATTTTATCATTAAGAGCCGGATTACCGCTTCTGATCATGCTTAACCTCGCCATTGTCGAATTAAATTAAGGCCTATCATAACATAACTGATCCCAAGGGCGTGTCCTCATCAATTAAGAGTGCCTTTCGATTTGTTGAAAATTATGATAAATCCTAGTAAGTAGGAGAAGGTGTTATGACTCAGGTAATCTCGCTTGTCCCATCTTGGACCGAAACTTTACTCTGGGCTGACGTACCCGTCATTGGACGCACTCGCTACTGCATCCATCCGAAAGGTAAAATACGAGCTATTCCCATCATTGGGGGTACCAAATCTGTAGAGTGGCCTCTCACAAGCAACTGTCAGTATGTAATCATCGACAAAGAAGAAAATACGCTTCACATGGCAGAAGCTTCACCTTATCCAACTTTAATTACGCATGTACAATCGTTACCCTGCCTTGCAAAAGATCTTCGCAAACTGGCCACGCACTTAGAAAGTCCCAAGCTATACGAACTATCACAAGAATGTCATACCCTCTGCAACCCATCCGTAAAGAAACCCGTAGAAGAGCTGCCTGGCGTGATCGAGTGGGTACAGCGTCCACGCAAAAAAATAAAAACCTTGCTATACCTTATTTGGCGAAACCCTTGGATGTGCGTTTCTCAAGAGACTTTCATTGGGGATATGTTATCGACTTTAGGGTATGGTCATTTGTTGCCATCGTTTTCAAAAAAATACCCTTGCATTGATCTTAAGACATACAACCCTGAAACTACGCTACTGTTATGTGCTTCTGAACCTTTTCCATTTCACAAAAAAACAAAAGAGTTAGCGAAACTCCCCTTTCCATCAGCTGTTGTTTCTGGCGAATGTTACAGTTGGTTTGGTGTGCGCGCTATTCAGTTTCTAAAGTCTTGTCTTTAGAAACCCCTCTGTTTACCAATGTAGAAATTAATCCATAGGAAGGATTAAAAAACCAAACGAGCGCGAACAAACACATACTCACAACAACCATTGATGCTGCGATTGACGTATCCAACCAAAGAGCCAAGTACATGCCTCCTAAGGTCGAAAGAGCACTTTGGATGATTGTTAGGACATGGATATAATTTAATCGATCAGTAATGAGTGATGCTGTGGCACCTGGAAATATCAACATAGCGACCACAAGAATTGCACCCACAGACTCAAAGGCGCTGACCACGATAATGGCTACCATAGCCATAAGTCCAAGATGGATTTTTTGAGCCGAATAACCGCTTGAGGTTGAAAGGCCTGGATCGAAAGAAGAAAGTAAGAGCTCTTTGTTGAATAAAACCACCGAAACTAAGGTGAACAGAAACACGATACCCATTCGAACAACAGAAGGTGGTCCAATAGAAACCCCACCGACTGAAATTAATGTCTCTAGAGGAACAAAAGCAATCTCACCATAGAGCACACAGTCCTGATCCAAATCAACTTGATGTGCAAAAATACTGACTAGTAAGACGCCCAGTGCAAAGAGAACGGTAAACACCACACTCATGGCTGCATCTTGTTTGATCCGAGAGCCCTTTTGGATTAGGTCAACGAGAAAGACAGTCACCAATGCGGCTATCACAGCGCCTACAAACATAACCCATGATGTCCGGCGGCCAGTCCATAAAAAAGCTAAAACCAACCCTGGCAATATACTATGGCTAATCGTGTCTCCCATTAAGGATAGTCTTCTGACAAGCAGATAATTGCCGACTAATCCACAGGATGCCGTAACCAAAAAACCCATGAGCAAGGCCCAAAAATAGCCTCCCTGCCCTGTTTGCCATGGTGCAACTGCCCACCATGAAAGTAACTCACTCATCTTTTGACCTTTCTTCGTCAGCTCCAGTGACTTTGTAGGAGCTGCTTTGCCACATATCCTGAATACTGGGGATGAGCCTTCCATGAGGATCTTTGTTGGGAAATTTCAAACGCTTTTCTAAAGCCCGTACCGTATCTTCACCGATCATGTGTTCGATTTCTTCAGCGTCTTCGTGCACCGCATCACTTGCCATATGACATTCTTGGGTTAAGTAAAGCTCCCAGAGTCTATGTTTACGCACTACGGAACATGCGATATGCCATCCTTCGGGAGTTAAATAGATTTTTTCTGTGACTTTATCTATCGTTACAAGATCAAGTTTAAACAACATACGGACGTGCTTTTTGACAATCGGTATGGGTAGATGGCGGCGCAGAGCAAGATCATCGAGAGCAATCCCCTCGATTTTAAACTGCTCAGCTTCCATCAGCTGATAAACCCCTTTTAGGGCATTCTCACGTGCTACCTGTCGTCGCCATAAATAATGGCGTATAACACGTGTCAACCAACCGTGTTTCGGGCTAAAACAAAATACCGTAGCAAACACAAATCCTGCCGATAAAACCATTAATGGACCTGTTGGAAGACCATCCCCTACAAACGATAAAAAGGCTCCTATAAAAGCTGTTACAATTCCAATAAAAGCAGCTAGTGGTAGTAAAACTTTCATCTGATCAGTAAGTAAGTAAGCAGTTGCGGCAGGGATGATCAACATTGCAGATACCAATACGACGCCCACTGCCTGAAGCCCGACGACCACTGCGAATGCAAGAAGCAGCATCATTGTGTAGTGCAACGCTTTCATGGGAAGTCCCAGGCTTTTACCAAATGCCATGTCAAAGCTGAGAATGAGAAAGGCTCTGTAACAAATGAACACACCAACCAGTACGCCAATTGTGACACTGCCCATGAGCCAAATATCTTGGGTACTTAATGCGGCAACTTGCCCGAACAGAAAGTGGTCCAATCCACTTTTGTTGCCCGTGGGTAATTTCTGAATATAGGTCATCAAACAAATGCCGACCGCATAAAACCCAGAAAGGACCATACCAATAGCAGCGTCCGTTTTGATTTTAGTTCGTTGCGTGAGCCATCCCACAGCTGCAGACCCTAAAAGACCCGTAAGTAACGCGCCCAATAAGATGATGAGGGGGTTCTTCTCGTAGGTCCACAAAAATCCCGCTGCCACACCAGGCAATACAGCATGTGACAATGCATCTCCCATTAACGAAAGCTTACGGACGAGTATAAAGCTACCCAGTACACCACAGCTGATGCCAAGCAGTAGTACACCCCATAACGCAGTTTGGAGCGCGGTATCTTGTAGGGAAAAAAACCGCATCAAAGTTTCCCAAAAGCTATGATGAGCAAGGGACCCTGCTTGTGCAGCGGAGGCACAAGATGAAAAACAACAGAGGATGGTTATTAAGAAGATAGACCCCCGCTCACTCACTTTCGTGCGTGTCGGGGATGGTACATGGGCGAAATATTGCGCACACACCGAGGAAGACAGTTTAGTAAATAGGGGTGTCAACTGTCTACTCATCCGATAGAAGGCTCTGCAGACGCAGCAATGCTTTGGTCTTCGAGGATGGTGAGTTTTCCACCATACGTTTGTTGCAACCGGTCTCCCGTAAACACTTCTTGGGTGGGTCCAAAAGCAACAACCTGTTTGTTGAGCAATAATAAGCTATCAAAATAACGACGGGCAGTAGCCAGATCATGATGCACCACTATGATGGTTTTGCCTTGTTCTTTGAGTTCTCTGAACAATTCGATTGTTGCCGTTTCGGTAGCTGAATCAATAGCCGCAAAAGGCTCATCCATCAAATAAAGATCGCTTTCTTGTGCTAAAGCACGAGCAAGAAAAACCCGCTGTTGTTGACCGCCGGATAGATTGGAGATCTGTCGATTTGCAAACGGAGTAAGTTTTACTTTTTCTATGCACGACCATGTTTTTTCAATATCTTCAGAACGTGGGCGCTGAAACCACTTGAGATGACCATAACGTCCCATCAGAACGACATCGAACACATTAACAGGGAAATCCCAATCGATGGATTCTCTTTGTGGCATATAACCAATACGTTTTCGGTTTTTGGAAAACGATTTATCGAACACTTTAATGACACCTGAACTTAAAGGCAGCAAATCCATAACGGCTTTGATTAATGTACTTTTTCCTGCGCCATTGGGCCCGATGATACCGACTATCTGACCCGCTTCGAGCTTTAAATCGACGCCCCACAAAGCAGGCTTTTTTTGATAATGAACGGTTAAGTTTTCAATCGTTAGTGGGAGGCTCATGGATGCTATTTCAATCCTTTTACAATACTCAAAACGTTGTACTTCATCATACCAATGTATGTTCCCTTGTCGTTCCCATCGTCATCAATCTCTCCTGGAAGCCCCATTGCATCAGAGAATAATTCACCGCCAATAGCAACACCGGCTGAAGCACTAATTTGTTTGAGTGCTTTAGCATTCACACTGGTTTCAACAAAAATAGCTTTGACCTTTTGTTCTTTAATAAAATCCACCAATTTTGTGACGTCCAAGAGACCCGCTTGGTCTACGGTAGAAAGCCCCTGAAGTCCGATGACTTGAAATCCATAGGCACGCCCAAAATAACCAAAAGCGTCATGGCTTGTGACTAGAATTCTTTTTTTCGCAGGAATAGGTTGAACGGATTCAAGCACCCATGAATGTAATGTTTCAAGTTCTTTTTTGAAATCAGCTCCACGGCGTTTAAAGTCATCTGCATGTTTAGGATCAACTTTAGACAATCCGTATATGACTGAATCTACACACCGGGCCCAAAGTGAAGCATCAAACCAAATATGAGGATCATAGGTTCCATCATGCCCCTCACCAGCCTTGATTAATAGTGTTCTTGGAATGGCATCCGTCACTGCGTAAACATGTTTTTTTGTTTTTTTATAAGTTTCAAGCACGGCTTGAAGTTTACCCTCAAGAGTCAGCCCAGAATAAAAAATTACATCGGCTAACTTTAATTTAAAAAGGTCTTTGGAGCTGGCTTTATATAGGTGAGGGTCCACTCCAGGTCCCATCAATCCTTGCACCCGGACTTGGGAGCCACCCACGATTTTTACAAGATCCGTGAGCATTGTGGTCGTACTAGTGACAATGATTGGGCCTTTTTGTTTTTTTTGCGTCGTGTTTGAAGCAGGTCCCGATTTTGTACAACCCCCAATAAAACAGGTTGTTAGGAGCATGAAAAATATTATTTTATTCTTTCTATTGAGTTTTGATATAAAATTTAATAAATTTATATTTAGAAATGAAATCACTTTACAAATCCTTTCTTATTTGTTGTTTGAGCTATCCCTTGTTATGTCATGGATCAATCCAAAAATCCAGGGACATCCGGTCCAATCAGGTTAAGCCAATACCTGCTTACTTAACCTTGGTTCAAAAATCAACACATGCCTTGCAAACTAAAAACAAACAAGCCCTTCATGAAGCAGCAACCCTTGCGCGTTCTGTTACATTGAGCCCCAAAGACTCACTTGAAATCCTGGCACAAAAAATAAGTTCATTGAGTTTGTTTTACAGAGCTTCGTTGTCACAAAATACACTAACTAAAATAATCAAAGGGGCTACATTAGGCTTTTCGAAACATCCACATTCATCAACGGATTATTTAGCATTGGCTCAATTGGGGTTCACCGTGTATGGCATCACTGGACAACGTGCCTGGTTGGGCAGAGCTGTTTCAGCCAGTCGAAAAGCAGTTGTTCTTCCATCCGATAGCTATTCGCTGAAGACATTTGCCCATACCATTTGGCATCAATCCTATCACTATACGGGACTTGAGCTTTTTAAACAAAAAGCGGAAAAACTTAAAAAAATTCAGCCTAGTGTAATTCAAAAAAACCTTCAACCTCAACCCTTGCATGTCACAATCGTCGGTGCAAAAGAGGACGAAGCGGCTCAAGCGTTGTATCAAATGGCACTCTCCTACCCTGTCGTGTCATATATTCTTTCGTGGTGGGATCCGAGTGAAGGCCCTCATATCCACAAAAAGCAAAAATACCCTAAACTCAAAAAAGCAGCTGTATTTGTTTGCACAGATCGGCTGTGCTCTCTACCCCTTTTTGATCCCAACACCCTGCACAAACGCATCGATCAGATCGTAAATCAAAAAATATAGATTCCAGTCCACAGCCGTCATGTGCCAAAAGGGTGCCGGGGAACTTTCTGGTGCTCTCCAAAAGGTGCCGAATTATCTTATATACTAAAGAAAAAACCAGTTATGTCGATGAGGAGAAGAAGGAAGGGTCTATGATCTTAATGGTTTCACATCGATGGGCTGTTTTTGTCGCAAGCATGGTGATTTGTATTTCGCTAACTGCCTGTGGGGGTGGCAAAAAGAAGAGTTCAGATTCTAATAATAACAGGAGAAATCAGAGCAACCTCCTGCCTGTCAATCCCAACAACCCCGTAACACCCACAAACCCAAACAATCCAACCCAGCGACTCGATGCACGAACCTTATTAGGACATTGGTATGAACAAATCGAACGAAGAACCTATGTAGGGATTGTAGATAGAAGCACTGGAAATGTGACGCCAGGTCAGTTGATCAAACGAGTTGAACTCAAAAATGCAGATCCTCGTAAAGAATTACCTCGATTGTATTTTATTGCCAGTGAAAAGGATAAACCCAATAACGCTATTTTACGCATTCGAACTTTTTACTCATTTGTAGATCGCCAGGGAATTCCACACATTGATTTTTGCGAACAAGCAAACCCCACTGCTCCAAACTCCTTAGTTTTAAATCCCCAATTTGCAGATACTATGAAGTTCAGTCCCAAACAATCTCCTGTTACACTTCAAACAAGCTCTATACAAAGAAATAATCTTCAAGCCTGCGGTATTCTCGGAATACCAACAAGTATTCAAAAAGATCGCTTTTTTGTTAGACGCGTTCAACTTAAAGGTAATACAAAGGATACATTGGCATTTGAACACCACAGTGTATCTAAAGATAAGCGGGTCTACACAATCAAAGTATTTGTCAAATCTGAGCCAACCACTTTAGATGGACAACGGGTACTGCCCGAAAATATTGGCCCTTCCCGAACACGATTCAAAGACAGTTTACCTCCTGATATTAATGAATTCAGAGCAAATATCTAAAAAAAGAATCTATTTCCCAAATAGTTAGGACCGTCTGAATATGCTAGGATGTCCTCGTATGAGTCAAAAGAAACGATATTGGTTATTTAAATCTGAACCCAGTGTATTCTCCTGGAGCGATCTCGAATCAGCGCCCCAACAAACCACCTACTGGGAAGGCGTAAGAAATTATCAAGCCCGCAACACCTTGCGAGACGATGTAGCTGTTGGAGATGAAGTCTTTTTTTATCATAGCCAGGAGAAAGCCATTGTGGGCGTATGCAAAGTAACCCGATCGGGGTATCCCGATCACACCGCATTTGATTCAAAAAATAAATACTATGACCCGAAGAGCAAAAAAGAATCTCCTACGTGGTACATGGTGGATATTCAATTAAAAAAAGCATTAAATCGTCCCGCCACTTTAGAAGAGCTCAAACCGATTGCTAAACTCAAACCGATGAAACTGCTTCAAAAAGGCATGCGTTTATCTGTGCAACCCGTCACTGAATCTGAATGGCAAACCATTCTAAAACTTACAAACTAAAAAAAGGACACCTTATGAAAGAAGCAACTAAAGTGATTCACGAAGGACAACCTGTTGATCTCACTACAAATGCCATTATGCCGCCCGTCTACTTTACATCAACGTATTACCAAAATGGCGTGGGAAATCATAAGGGATTCGATTACTCACGGGGGGGACACCCCAACCGCCAGCATCTCGAAACAGCTCTATCCTCTTTAGAAAAAGGTCGCTACGGTCTGGTATTTGCGTCAGGGTGTGCCGCAACAACAGCCGTATTGGGGAGTCTGTCGCCAGGAGATCATGTACTTTCTTCTGACACTGTTTACGGTGGAACTTACGCTTTATTTACTCAACTGTTTACCCGGTGGGGTCTTACCTTTTCTTTTTTTAAATCTACGGATTCCGTTTCGGATATTCGACGAAAAATCACAGCCAAAACAAAGCTTATTTGGATTGAAACCCCTGCCAACCCTACACTACAAGTCTTCAGCCTACCCGATTGCTTAGCTGCGAAAGGTAAACGAAAAATCAAGATCGTCGTTGACAATACCTTTGCTACACCGATTTTGCAGCGCCCTCTAACTCAAGGGGCCGATGTTGTGGTTCATAGCAGCACAAAGTATATAGGCGGCCATAGTGATTTAATTGGCGGGGCATTAGTGTGCAACGACAAAAAGTTGTACGAAGCCTATCATTTCTACCTCAAATCAACCGGTGCGATTCCTGGACCCATGGATTGTTACTTGGCGCATCGAGGATTAAAAACCTTGGCAATCCGTATGCAGGCTCATTGTGACAATGCAGAGTACCTTGTTGAAGAATTAAAGAAATATCCCAAAATTTCTCAGGTCTATTATCCTGGATTTGACACGAAAGGATTGGCTGAAAACCATATGAGTAGAGCTGGGGGTGTTATTTCAATTGAACTCAAACGAGGCTGTGATTCAGATCAGTTTTTTAAGCGACTCAAACTCTTTCGCTTGGCTGAAAGTCTTGGCGGTGTAGAATCCCTCATCTCCCTACCCTACGCAATGTCTCATGTTCGCATGCCTGTCTCCATTCGAAAGCGCCTTGGCGTCACGTCGCGGCTTATCCGATTATCTGTTGGCATTGAAGACAAACACGATTTGCGCGATGATCTGAATACTGCACTGAAAGGACTATAATTATGGCCTATGTAAATTCAATCACGGACATCATCGGGGATACGCCCCTTCTTTCTTTGGCCCGTTTTAGTGAGGCAGTTGGACTCGCCCCTGATCGACTACTCGGAAAAGTTGAGTATTTAAATCCATCTGGCAGTGTCAAAGATCGCATCGCTCTACGGCTTATCGAAAAAGCAGAAACCGACGGTCAAGTAACCCCTGGTGGCACGATCATTGAAGGCAGCTCAGGTAATATGGGTGTGGCTTTGGCAATGGTTTCAGCGATGAAAGGCTATCAATTTATTTGTGTTGTGGCAGATAAGGTTTCACACGAAAAACAACAAATGATTCAAGCGTTCGGTGGGAAAGTCATCGTTACCCCGACAGAAGCATTAGCGGATGATCCTGAAAACTATATCAATGTTGCTAAGCGGCTTGAACAAGAAATCCCAAACAGTGTATTCATTTCTCAGTTTACGAATCTTGGCAATCCACAAGCCCATTACGAAACAACGGGCAAAGAAATTTGGGAAGATTCTAAGGGAAAAGTTCAAGCCATTGTGGGTGGCGTCGGCACGGGTGGAACCATCAGTGGTGTGGGCCGATACCTCAAAGATCAAAACCCTGATGTCAAGGTTGTCATAGGCGATCCTGTGGGGTCTATTATCAGCGGACATGACCCCAGTGCCAAACCTTCTTGGTATGTGGAGGGGATTGGCGAAGATTTTTTTCCTGAAACCTATGACGCCCATATTGCAGATGCATTTTATAAAGTGACGGATGCTCAGTCCTTTGAATATGCCCGATTACTCTGTCGTACTGAAGGGTTGTTGGTGGGCGGAACCACAGGAACACTGCTTGCGGCGGCAATTAAGTTCGCGGAAAGCCAGCCGGAACTTTCACCCATTGTTGTGATGCTGCCAGATTCTGGACGCAGTTATCTCACAAAGATGTATAATAGTGAATGGTTGAAGGAGCATAACCTACCCCATGAACTTTAAGGATCAGACATCACAAAACGCTAGTCAAGAATGGGTCTCTGAAGGTCGGCGGCTAATCAAATATGAAGATTTAAATTCCCAGGGCACCCTTTATGGGGGACGTTTGGCCCAGTGGATAGACGATATGGCGTGTATCTACTGTATCTGTCAGATGAAAACCAAAAGAATCGTAACATTGCGCATCAGTGAGCTGCTCTTTAAACATCCCGTTGAATTATACGATGTCCTAGAATTTCGATGCCGGACAGTAAAGGAAGGCACCACCTCACTAACGGTTGAAACTGAAGTCCGCACGATTTTGATTGGTGAGTCGAAAATTGTGTGTACGGCAGAACTGCAATTTGTGGCGTTAGATGAAGCCCGTCGCGCCATGCCTTGGAAGAAAGAGTAATTTAGATTACTTCGCCGGGTCTGCGACCCTCTTCGCAATGACAAAATAAATTATGCGACAGTTATATTTGAGTCTAAATATACATCCTGGATGGTATGTAGAAGTTCAACTCCGTCAGTCATAGGTTTCTGAAAAGCTTTTCGACCAGAAATCAACCCAGTACCGCCAGCACGTTTGTTAATCACAGCCGTTTGTACTGCTTGGGATAAGTCCCCTTGACCAATAGAGGCGCCACCCGAATTGATCAATCCTGCTCGACCCATATAACAGTTGGCGACTTGGTATCGCGTTAAGTCAATCGGATGATCTGAAGATAGCTCACTGTATACCTTATCGTGTGTTTTTCCAAACGATACGTTTGTGAACCCACCATTATTTTCAGGTAACTTTTGCTTGATAATATCCGCTTCGATCGTCACGCCTAAGTGGTTGGCTTGGCCTGTCAAATCCGCTGCCACATGATAGTCAACACCGTCTTTTTTGAAATCGCTGTTTCGAAGGTAGCACCAGAGCACCGTAAATAATCCCAATTCATGCGCATGACGAAAAGATTCAGTCACTTCTTGAATCTGCCTATTGGACTCTGAAGACCCAAAATAAATGGTAGCCCCTACGCCAACGGCACCCATATCAAACGCTTGGTCTACAGATGCAAACATCGTTTGGTCAAAGGTGTTCGGATAGGTTAACAATTCGTTGTGATTCAATTTGACTATAAATGGAATTTTGTGCGCGTAGCTTCGTGAGACTGAGCCTAAGACGCCAAGTGTAGAAGCAACCGCATTACAGCCACCTTCTAAAGCAAGTTTAACTAAATTCTCAGGATCAAAATAAATCGGATTAGGCGCAAATGATGCACCAGCTGTGTGTTCAATACCCTGATCAACCGGTAGAATACTGACGTATCCAGTTCCTGCTAAACGGCCATGGTCAAAGAGGCTCTGTAAATTTCTAAGCACGACCGCGGAGCGGTCAGTTCGACTGACAACCCGTTCAACAAAATCTGGCCCCGGTAAATTTAGGTGTTCCTGAGGAATGGTTGTGCACGCATGCTCTAACAATGAAGTGGCTTGATCCCCTAAGAGTTCAATCAACTTTGACATAGAAGATGCCTCCGTTATTTAGATGATTTATCCCTGCCCAGTGCCAACACACCGGACCCATATACAAGAATGTGTAGCAATCCACCTAAAATAGCAAGGTTTTTCATGAATTGAGCCGAGTGCTCAGGGTTTGTGATGTCGCTATGGAAATACCAAGTTGCGGGTACTAAAAACAGCATCAATAAAACGGTGCCAAACCGCACCCAAATCCCAAAAATCAAGCAAACGGCACCCAAGATTTGAAAAAATATTGAAACCCCAAGGGTAAACTCCGTTAATGGGATGCCGTGGGCAGCCATCAAGACTTGAACATCTTGGAAATGTAAAATTTGATAGATGCCCGCGTTCAAAAACAAATACGCTAAGCACCATCGCCCTAGCAGGGCAGCAAACGATTTCATAGTATTTAATTACACCTAATTGTGTGATGGTGTCCTCTCCGACTTACGCAGATGCGTGAGAACGATTGCACTCAGCCGTCAACCATGACAAGCACGTTTTCATTTCCTCTTTTGATCCCATAAAGAGGGGTACCCGTTCGTGTATCGATTCGGGCATACGCTCTAATATAGGACCTGTGCCGTCAATGGCCTGACCTCCGGCTTGCTCAATCAAAAAGGCCATAGGGTTGGCCTCGTACATGAGTCGGAGCTTTCCTGACTTCAGTTTCCCTGAAGTAGAAGCAGGATAACAAAAGACCCCACCTTTTAAAAGGTTTCGATGAAAATCAGCAACCAAGGAGCCAATGTACCGTGTTGAGTATCCTTGATCTGGAGATTTAAGGTGATCTATGTAGGATCGGACTTCAGGCGCCCAGGTCAATGCATTCGATTCGTTCACACTATAATACTTACCCATAAGTGGCATATGGATATTGGGATGAGAGAGGATAAATTCTCCAACACCCGGATCTAAAGTAAAGCCGTGGGTGCCTCGTCCAGTAGTAAATACGAACATCGTCGAACTTCCGTAAATAATGTATCCAGCTGCGACTTGCTCTGAACCAGACTGTAAAAAATCTGCGACTGAAATCTCATCACCATCAGATATTTTTTTATAAATTGAAAAAATACTCCCAATACTGACATTGACATCGATATTGGAGCTACCATCCAACGGATCTAGTGCAATGACGTATCGTGCTTTCTCCGAAGTCGCTGAGATAGGATGGATCTCTTCCATCTCTTCGCTGATGAGGCCACATACGTGACGACCGTGGTTGAGGCAGTTGATAAACACATCATTGGCGTAATCATCGAGTTTTCGGACGGTCTCTCCTTGGACATTGGTCTTCTCGGTATCTCCGAGAATATCCAAAAGCCCCGCTTTGTTGACTTCAAGAGAAACGATTTTAGCAGCCAGGATGATGTCACCCAGGAGATTGGATAACGTGCCCGTCGCATCGGGATTTAGACGTTTTTGTGCGTCATGTATGAATCGCTCGACAGTAATCACGGGTTCAGTCATTAAAATTCCCCTTGTAAGCTCATATTAGAGACCTATGGTTCAGTCTAATACTAAAACTTGCTCATCAAGGACACAAGTAAAATTGCTTCCAATCCCTCCCCTTTACTGCTCCTTACCTTGTCGATAAATTCCCGACACGCACAGCGTGTGCGGGAACCCACATCAAACAAAGAGCATTGCAGGAAGCAATGCAACTTAAACCTGGCGTAGCCATGTCTCCGGTATGTACCGGGCGAAGGCTGGAGCGGGTGACGAGACTCGAACTCGCGACATCTACCTTGGGAAGGTAGCACTCTACCAGCTGAGTTACACCCGCAACCCTAACCGACTATA
>JAJCYS010000002.1 GCA_029262815.1 Deltaproteobacteria bacterium
AATGACATTCGGACGACATTGCAGGCACTGACAGCAATTGCTGATAACTGCAACTCTCTTCATACCAATGCGTACGATGAAGCCATCACGACGCCTACACCCGAATCGGTCAGGCGTGCTATGGCTGTCCAGTTGATTACATCGATGGAAATGGGGCTGACAAAAAACGAAACGCCACTGCAAGGGAGTCATTACATTGAGTGGCTCACTGACCATGTTGAAGAAGCGGTGTTACAAGAGTTTGACCGAATCAGTGATCGTGGTGGTGTACTGCAGGCGATGGAATTTCAATATCAACGCAATAAAATCCAGTCCGAAAGTTACATTTACGAACACATGAAACACGATGGAACATTGCCAATTGTGGGCGTGAATACGTTTGTGGCAGATTCTGATTCATCCGAAGAACCTGTTGTAGTGCCACTGAGTAGATCCTCGGATGAAGAGAAACAAGATCAAATTAAACGGTTGCGTGGATTTAAAGAAAGAAACCAAGACTATGCTGAAGCGGCCAAAGACCGACTTAAAACGGCTGCGCTTGATTCCACGGCTAACTTGTTCGAGACATTGATGTCAGTTTCACGGGTGCTGTCACTGGGGCAAATCTCTGATGTGCTTTATGAGTGTGGCGGCCAGTATCGACGAAACATGTAATATTAGTAGGTTCTAAACGCAACTAACGTAGGAATCAGGATCAACACCAAAGCCAGAAGGTAGGCAATATAAACCTTGGACTTTGGCTCTTTTAAGCGAACGCTATAGGCTTCACAAAACAGTACAAAACTTGCGAGTCCTGCAAGGCCGTTAATATAGGGTATGGCTTGCGTTAAAATCCAAAATGTACTGGCGAATGTGGTTAGGTTCGCTACCAAAAGCACATCGTATTTTTTGGGTTCGTTTGGTGGTGTAGCGGGGTCAGATTCGGTTGGTGTAGGTTCTTCTTCTTCTTTTTTCTCACGAAATGCGATGACATGAACAATGTATCCCACAATCAACCAAAGGCTGACTGTCACAACAGATCGAATCGGAATAATAATAATGCCGACAAATCCCCGAATGCCAAAATGGGTGAGCAAGTTAATGATAATAGGGAATACAGAGAGTGTGACAATGTAAAATGTTAGTTCCTCAGGGCTGATCGATTTTTGATGCTGAATCTGGTACCAAGGGTTTTGAATAAACTTGGTAAATCGATCAATCGCGTTTAGGACTTCTTTTTTTATATGCTCTAGATCCATAATGTAACTCAACCATATCTCGAATAAACTTAAAAGGCTATACCCTTTTCAATCGGTTAAATGATTTTCAAACTCAATGACTTTCTGTTTAATTGCGTGGGCTTTTTCAAATTCTAGGTTTTGGGCAGCTTTTCGCATTTCTTTGCGAAGCTGTTTGATTCTTTTTAAGATTTTTTGTTTATCTCCAGCCTCATCTTGGGTGAGTGCGATATCAAATTCATTGAGTTCACCCATTTCTTTGTGTTCGAATTCCGAAGCGCCGCTTCCGATGGCAAGCAAATGATCTTCTACAGCATTAGTCAGGGGCTTTGATATACTTTTGGGTACGATGCTGTGTTTTTTA
Organism: Deltaproteobacteria bacterium; assembly: GCA_029262815.1. Lineage (GTDB taxonomy): Bacteria > Bdellovibrionota > JAJCYS01 > JAJCYS01 > JAJCYS01 > JAJCYS01. Next base: position 1,582 of record JAJCYS010000002.1, read on the forward strand.
TTGTGTGCGTCTTGCATGATACGACGATGTTGAGTGACATTGATGGCATGGGTGATCGCAGGTGTCATGCGGTCCGCATACAGAAAGACTTTGCCTCTAAGATTTCGTGCAGCCCTGCCGATCATTTGAATCAACGCAGTCTCACTTCGCAGAAACCCCTCTTTGTCGGCATCAAAAATGGCAACCAGTTCAAGCTCCGGAAGATCGATGCCTTCTCGAAGTAAGTTAATGCCCACCAGCACATCAAAATCACCGCGTCGATATTGATCTAAAATTCGAGTGCGATCTAAGGTTTTAACGTCAGAGTGCAGATACGCACACGCAATATTTAAATCCTGTAAAAAACCTGTAAACGTTTCAGCCATTTTTTTAGTCAAAGTTAGGACGAGTATACGATTGTTGCGATCAATGACTTCTTTCATCTGGCTGATCAAATGGTCAACTTGTGTTTTAGCAGGAAACACATGGGTTTCAGGATCCAATAGACCTGTGGGTCGAATGATCTGCTGAACCTTGCTAGCAGGGAGGTGTGTCATCTCGTACGTACCAGGGGTTGCACTGACATAAATGGTCTGACCAACAGTGGCATTAAATTCTTCAAAATTTAAAGGCCGGTTATCGAGCGCTGAAGGTAGTCGAAATCCGAATTCTGCTAAAGTTCGCTTTCTGCTTTGGTCTCCTTTGTACATGCCTCGAAGTTGGGGAATTGTGATATGACTTTCATCTAAAATGAGCAAAAAATCTTTGGGAAAATAACTGAGTAGGGTGAAGGGCGGCTCGCCTGTATCACGTTGCTCAAAATGACGACTGTAATTTTCAATACCCCTACAAAAACCAATGTGTTGAATCATCTCGAGGTCTTGATTGGTGCGTTGTTCAAGTCGATCAGCTTCAATGATTTTTCCGATGTGTCTGAGTTCTTTTAGGCGGGTTTTAAGTTCTTTCTGAATCGATTGAATGGCGTGCTTCTGAACGGCCTTTGGAACGACATAATGTGTGGCCGGGAAAAGTTCTGCTTTTGCGATCGTTTCATATAAAAATCCGGTCGTTGGATCAATTTTTGAAATCGACTCAACGATCGAACCTGTGAGAGTGACCCGGATAGCCTCCAGGTCGTTGTACATAGGATAGATATCAATTCGATTTCCGATGACTCGAAACATGCCACGCTCAAGATCATTTTGGACCACTCGTGTGTATTGCATCTCAGTTAATAACCGAACAAGATCGTTTTGATTTATTTCGAGTCCAACCTCTAATGTAATTGCTAAATTTTTGTAAGCGTCAGGTGATCCTATTCCATAAATGGCAGAGACACTTGCAACAACGATCACATCCCGTCGGGATATAACGTTGATTGTCGCGTGGTGACGTAATTTGTTAATGTGCTCGTTGATAGCACTGTCTTTCTCTATGTACGTGTTGGTGGTGGGGATATAGGCTTCGGGCTGATAGTAATCGTAGAAACTGATGAAGTACTCCACAGCATTGTTAGGAAAGAGCATTCGAAATTCACTAAACAGTTGAGCTGCTAATGTTTTGTTGGGTGCCAAAACAAGGGTAGGGCGACCGGTATTGGCAATCACATTTGCGAGGGTAAAAGTTTTGCCACTACCTGTAATACCCAAGAGCACCTGGTGCTTTTCTTGGCTCACGACTCCCTGAGTTAAGGTATCAATGGCTTGCGGTTGATCACCTGTCGGGGTAAAAGGGCATTTTAGTTCAAAATCATTCACAGTCATGATTTCATAGGGTAATATGTCTGCCGGTGGTTTGAATAGGTTTTTTATATGGTTCCAATAATTGGCATTCAGGGGGGATTTCAACCCCAGTTACCGGGGTTTCACATTGAACCCATATCTTCGATTGAATCGATCGATTTAGCCTTAAAATCCAAAATCTCAGTATTAGTTACGACCTCTAGGCAAGCTGTTACAGAGGATGAGTTGGCCGGATTTGATGCCTTGAGGGTTCATATTCGAGCTGCCAGTGGGGATGAAAATGTTGACTTGGAGGCTTTGAGGTCTCGAGATATTCGGCATTTAGCACTACCGGAACCCTATGCGCCCGCAGCAGCCCAACACACCATGGCATTAATGCTCGGGTTGTTTTCAAAGCTACCCATGGTTGATCAGTACATAAAGCAGAAACATGCATGGATTCGTCCGGATATTGGGTTTCATGAGATCAGTGAGTTGACGCTGGGTATCATTGGATTTGGACATGTAGGAAGCCGTGTGTTTCAACATTTGAGTTCTTTTTGTCCGAAACTATGGATTTATGATCCCTATCGCGAGAGCTCACTTTATAGCAAAGAATTTCAAATCCCTCACGCACAATACGTTTCAGAAATATCTCACCATTTACCTCAGACAGATGTGGTTGTACTTTGTGCTGCGAGCCGAAGTGCAACATCTAGAGCCTATTTGCCAGTAATTGATAAAGCGTTTTTGAAAAGTGCAAAACCTGGAATTAGAATCATCAATACATCTAGAGCTGAAATGATTGATGAGGAATCACTCATGGAGGGGCTGACCTCAGAGGTAATCGGGGGTTGTGCGTTGGATGTCTTTTGGGAAGAGCCGCTACCCACTGATCATTGGCTCCAAACACGATTTTCTGACCGTGTTATACTATCGCCGCATTTGGGCAGCCGGACGGCTGCAGCACGTGATCGTATGGTCAGAGCTATTGAAAATGCTGTGAATCAAATGCTCAAAGTGTCTTAGGAGGCCGCATGTCTACAATGCTTGTCGTTGGGTTGCAATGGGGGGATGAAGGAAAAGGCAAAATCGTCGATGCTATTGCAGATTCGGCTGATGTCGTCATGCGTTATCAAGGTGGCGCCAATAGTGGACATACGATTTATTATCAAGATCAGAAGGTGGTGTTGCATCACATGCCCTCTGGAATATTTCAAGAAAACACAGCCTGTTTATTAGGGTGGGGGATGGTTATATCGCCTGATGTTCTACTCAAAGAGATTGAGGATGTTGAACGATTGACCAAAGTCGCTGTTACTCCCGAACATATGTTAATCAGTGGCCATACAACAATGCTGTTGCCGCTTCACAAGCGGATCGAAATCGAACGAGAAAAATTTAACCCTGTGGGAACAACCAAACGTGGGATTGGTCCGGCCTATGAAGATCGGATTGGCCGTCGTGCGATTCGGGTCGTGGACGTGGTGTCTGACACACCAAGTGTTCTAAAAGCTAAAATTGAAAAATTGTATCTCTTTAATTTTTCTGAAATAGCCCCCTATGCAGGAGAAATTTCACAAACCATAGAAATTTGCACGGTTTTTCGAGATCGGGTTAAGGATCATGTACGCCCTTTAACCCCGGTGATCAAAGCTGCACACCAGAAGAACAAACGTATCCTGTTTGAAGGTGCACAAGGGGTGATGTTGGATATCGGACAAGGAACTTATCCCTATGTAACAAGCAGCATGACAGGCTTGGCGGGTGCGTATGCGTCTTTAGGGACTTATGTGCCGATTCAGCGAGGTGTAGGGATTGCTAAAGCTTATTGTACCCGTGTAGGACACGGCCCTTTTCCCAGTGAGTTGTTTGGGGATACGGGGAGTCAACTTCAAGAAGCAGGACATGAGTTTGGGGCTACAACAGGCCGCCGGCGTCGGGTCGGCTGGTTAGATTTAGTTCAATTGCGATATGCGATTGAAGCCAACGGAATTCAGGATATTTTGCTTACAAAGCTTGATGTACTGTCGGTTTTCTCAAAAATTGGTCTTGTGGTTGGATATAAAAAAGACGGTAAAATTATCGATTCAATCGATGGTGGGTTTGATATTACAGATGGGATTGAACCTGTGATTGAATACATGCCGAGTTGGTCTGCTGTACTTCAGTCCGACGATCAGCTGGTGCCTGAAGTTAAAGCGTATTGTGAGCGAATTGAAGCGTTTACGGGTGCACGTATTTCGGGTGTGTCTTATGGTCAGCACCGGGATCAGACGGTTTGCTTGCACCATGACTCAATCGGCCAATTATTTGAGGCATAAAATTTATTTTAATCATTGCACGTACCGCGCCCTTTACTTATGATGATTAGAAGTTTCGTTTGCCCAGGTAGCTCAGTCGGTAGAGCAGAGGACTGAAAATCCTCGTGTCGGCGGTTCGATTCCGTCCCTGGGCACCACTCCAAAAATATCCAAAATTTTAGTTATTCCCGACGTATGCAATAAGCATGCGAGCGGGAATACAGCCACCTAAATAGGTGGCTGTCCCAATTTATTTCAGACGAGCTATGAGTTTGAGCATGGCGCCAAGTCCTTTGTCTGAGACAATGTATTGACTGTGAGTTTCGGTTGCTTCTTGTGATATGAAATCTGGCAACACTATATCTGCGTTGGTATCATGCTGCCCGTTATTCAGCTCATACCGAACCCAGTTCTTTTCATCATCTGAATTAGGGCTTCTAGTCGAATAATGGTTAATAAAGACAAATTGGTCATTCAGTCGAATTGAAGTATCAAAGTTGGGAATCTCATTATTTTTATGCCATATTTTTTTACCATTTGATAAATCATACGTAAAAAACGAATATTTACGTTCATAGTCATTGTAACCTTGTAATTCACTATAGAGAAAAATGACAGCATGTTTTTGGGTGAGGTAAAGTTCAATATCATATGGATAGGGAGAATTATTGGTCGTTTTAATATCTGTTCGCCACATTTCTTTGCCTGTAAATTTATCGAGAGCAATCAGAGTATTCTCGCCAACCGAAGAAGAGTTAACTTCTTTATTTAGCAAGAGAATTACAAGCGAATCAGTGGAACTAACTGCAGTAAAATTAAATTCTGGATCGTAATGGTTCTTACGCTTTGGTAGCGAAGAAGTCCAGAGAGTTGAGGTTGATGGTCTATTTCCAATTGCATCGATATTATTTTGGTCTTTGCTGATCATGACCTCGAGAGCATTATGTGTGAGTTTATGTTGTGTAATAAGCGCTAGAACTTTAACACCGATTTTTTCAAAATCAGTAGCATCTTCTTCTTGAATTCGATTTTCAGACAATATCTTAAAGACTGATTCTTCTGTACTTGTGATGGCTTTCATCAGTTTACTGAGTTGAACTAACTTAGGATTCAACGTTTTAGTACGTGTACCATGAGTCGCAATGAGCTGATTTAGCGTAATAATTCTACGAATGAGTTTACCGTTCGTTTTTATTATTTTTATTTCTTGTGTTAACTTTTGATGATTTTCTCGTGCTTTTTTAATTTTTCCAGATTGAATACTGAGTTGTGCTGATAGTGTAGAAACTTTAACTTTGTCATGCTTTAGAGTTGAGCGAGTTTGATTCAACGTCATTGAGGTCTTTACGAATTCTTTCAATGATACAGTTAAAATATTTCGAATTATTTCTTCTTTTTCTTTTAATCCAGTGACTAGCATTACGAGATCACCTGTCTTGTCTAAGGCTGCAATTTCTATGGCCGTAGCTGCTATTACGGTCTCTTCGGCTTTTGGGAACAATGAATTCAATTTTGCAACTGATGTGAATCTTTCCTCGGTTTCTTGTGTCGTTTGAAGGGCGATGTCAAGCTCTTGTTGGCTTAATACGCCGGAATATCTTGCTGAAGCAAGAACTAAGGTCCAAAGGGTTTTTGGTGTATGCTCAATCGTTTCTCCTGATAACTCAGCACAGGCTTTGAGTGACAGCGTCGTCTCATAATTCACACATGTTTTTTGTATAATTTTAAGTGTTGTAACTTGGGTTTCCTTTCCTTCTGATGAAATAGGTTTTGTAACTGATTTGGTCGTATAAAACACCGTTGGTTTGTAATTGGTATCATAAAAAGTTAAAAACGCTGACGCTTGGATACTCGTTAACAACCCGACACTTACCATCATTATCTGGAATAGTTTCATGACACTCCTCGTTTAGTTTAAAAACTCAACTTACACTTTAGATCCCATGGGTATCATTGATAGGGGCTCGAAGTCAACGCGGTTTCAATCAAATATCGTTTGTAATTGCAAATAATAATAATTTAGAGAAAATTTTCTATATTTTACAGAAGGTTAAATAGTTTCAAAAAAAATATCTAAAAATGTTAAAACAGGGCTAATGAGGGCCTATTGGGAGCGACAAGAAATTATACGAGCGAAACGTCGTCAATATCGAAAACGTGTTCTGCCGCTAGATTGGGGTCTCAATCATTTAGGTCTTAACGAACTAAATTCAGGTGATTCGCTAAATGCTCTTAAAAAGTATACGAAAAACGCATTAGCTCATAGTGATCAGTATTTTAAATTACCAGACACCTTGCCGACTGTTCGGCTCAAAAAAAAACTTCTATCATTTGATAGTGTTTACCCCACCATTGAAGATCCCATAAATAACACGGTTAGAGGGTATATTGCCGAAGCTCGAAATTCTAAAAAAGCTGTGATCAGTCTCCCCCACTGGGGAAGTGATGGAATCACTTACGATCGCATTTGTGAAGTTTTTAAACTTTTTAAACTCACAGCTGTACGTGTGAGCTTGCCTTATCATGATCAACGAAAACCTAAATACATGCCAGGGTCCGAAGGCATATTCAGCTCAAACCTCGGTCGGACCATTCGTGTCATGAAGCAATCTGTGATAGATGTTCGCTGTGTAGTGGCTTGGTTATCCAATAGAGGCTATGAAGAAATCTACATCATGGGAACCAGTGTTGGTTCGAGTGTTGCCTTTATCACTGCTGCCCACGAACCCCTACTCAATAAAGCCTCATTTTATTTAGGGGGAAGTGATTTAACGGATATTGCCTGGACGGGAATAGGGTTGTCTCACATCAAAAAAGGTATTGAACCAGAAGTTTCTTTAACGGATTTAAGAAAAATATGGTCAATCGTTAGCCCCATTTCTTTTGCAAAAAAACTGGCAAATCGGCATATTCCGCTTCGTTTTACAAACGCCAAATACGATGCTGTCGTAGAACCTAAATGGACTCAAGCTCTACTCAACGAACTAGATATTTATAAGACTCAATATGTTTCTAGTTGGTTGCCCTGTGGCCATTATTCGTTTGGTGATTTTCCGTTCTATCTTATTAATCTTATTCAAGCAATCCGATTTTTTAGGTAAAGCTTTTCCCCGTTGTGTCGATCCATAAGATAGACACAACGAGGAAAACACATGCTGGCACGATACTACAATGCACAAGAAATCAAAATTGCTTCCGAAAATGGATTTTTAAGTCGGGTTGACACCTTAAGCTGGGGTCTCAATCATCTGGATCCGACTCCCACTTTTACACAGTCTCCAAAAAGAACGTTGATGGCTTACGCTCAAGACTATGTAGAGCGTAGCGACGCTTTTTATACACCCCAGTCACAATCCGATGTTGTTTTCAAAAATGGACGTGTGCAATTTGATAGCCCTGTCGTTACGCCACATCTAGAAAACAATAGGGTACATGGCCGAATGTATGAGGCCGGCAATAAGGATCATGCCATTCTAATCTTGCCGAATTGGAATGCTGAAGGTGCTATATATGACTATGTTGCACGTAGTTTACGATGGTTTGGACTCTCGAGTTTACGAATGAGCCTTCCCTATCACGATTTGAGACGTCCAGGCTATATGGATATCGCGGACCACATGGTCAGTGCGAATTTAGGGAGAACCATTCGATCCATGCGTCAAGCTGTGCTTGATGCACGTGTGGCCATTGCATGGCTTAAGGAACAGGGGTACAAAAAAATTGGCCTGATAGGAGTCAGTTTGGGAGCCCATGTCGGCAGCATCGTGGCAGCTCATGATCCCATGGTAGATGCAGCTTGCTTACATTTGAATGGCTGTAATATGTCAGATGTGGCCTGGCATGGCATTGCCTCACGTCATATTCGAAAAGGGCTCCAAAATCGGATTGAGCTCGCCGAACTGCGTAAAATATGGTCTCTGGTCAGTGCCGACACGTATTGCCATAAATTTAAAGGGCGTAATTTTCCCTTATTTACCATCTCAGGCTATTATGATGCGGCTGTATTACCTAAACTGACTCGGGATTGGCTAGAAACCTGCAGATCACACGGTATGGATGTGACGCATCGGATTTACTGGTGCGGGCACTATACATTGGCTTCGTTTCCATTTTTTTGGATGTCTTTATATCAAACAGGACAGTTTTTAAAACGTCACTTGAGTCCCTAGAGCTCTCAACCGCTTTAGAGTACAATAAGAGACTCATGAAGCTGAAATATCAAATTCTGTTTGGGACTTTAATAATTGCAATAAACATCGTCTATTGGTTGGCAATCTATACGCCTTTAAAAGCCCCCTATGAAATTGAAATTAACGTGTCTCAAGGAGTGGCACCGACGACGTTGGTTGATCATTTAGCAGATGAGGATACACGTATTTTCTTTCCACCATTCCGTTGGGTGTATAGCCTATATGCCAGATGGCACTATCGTAATAAACCTTTGCAAGCTGGAACCTATACCATTGAACCCTCAGATTCGTTCAGGGATTGGATAATAAAATTTCAAAAAGGGTTGCCTAGACTATATAGCATTACAATTCCTGAAGGACTGACGTTTCATGCGATAGCAACTCGTCTTAGTGAGCGAGGTTTGCTGGATGATAAAGAAGCTTTTATTACCCTTGCAACATCTTCACAGTTTTTGACTTCACAGGGAATTTTGTCTAAGAGTGTGGAAGGGTACTTATTTCCTTCGACTTATAAATTGCCGCTGAAATACCCGGCTCGCAGGGTCTTGACAAAAATGATCAGCATGTTCAGAAATGCAGTAGAAACTTTTTCACCTAAAACTAACCATCTTTATATGCGTTCGGTTCACGATTATTTAACGCTTGCTTCCATCATCGAAAAAGAGACCGGCGTTGGCTATGAACGAGACATCATTGCAGGCGTATTTCATAACCGAATGGATCGAGGTATGAAACTTCAAAGTGATCCGACAACAATTTATGGGCTAGGTAAATTTGGTGCTCGTTTGACCACAAAAGACTTGCGAACAAAAACGGCCTACAACACATACGTCATACCCGGTTTACCACCTGGTCCCATTTGTAATCCCGGATTAGATTCAATTAAAGCGGCCTACCATCCCAAAAAACATAGCTATATTTTCTTCGTAAGCAAGAATGATGGGTCTCATGTGTTCTCAGAAACCAACAGTGAACACGAGCAATATGTTGATATCTATCAACGAAAAAAAACAAAGTCACTATAAAAAGTGACAGTCTATACTTGTATTGGCAAATTTAATTATTCTTCGTGAGACGCAAGCGGTGATGTGACCATTTTGAGATACAGCCAGGCAATGCCTAGTCCAACTTGGTATAACAGAATGAGGGGTAATGCCATCAATACCTGGGTTACTGGATCAGGCGGGGTGAGCACGGCTGCAACGACTAAAGATACAACTAATAAATATTTTTGAAAATGCATGAGTTGCTTGAGTGTGACGATTTTGAGTGCGGCAACAGCAAACACAATTAGTGGCAGCTCGAACGCAATGCCGAATGCAAACAATACTTTTGTCATAAAGGACAGGGTATGAGAAAGGGTAGGCAGAAAAAGTACATCAGATTGCACTGTTAAACCCACGATCGTTTTAAGACCAATAGGTAATACGAGAAAATATCCAAACAAAGCGCCGCATAGAAATAATAACCCCAGCCCAAATCCCAAAAAACTCCAGAGTCGTTTTTCATGCTTGTATAAACCCGGCAACACGAACAACCAAAACTCATAGGCCATATAAGGAAAGCTGAACAAAAAACCGCCCAGAATACCGACCTTCAAATAAACCAACCATGCTTCAATCGGATGCGTCGTAATCAGCGATGCCCCTTGGGGCAATACTTCGACAAGCGGCGCTTTAAGAATGTCAAACAATGCCTGTGAGAAAAAAAGAGAAATTAGACTGGTGATACCCCACGCCCACATGCAATGAATAACGACAGAACGTAAGTCTTTGAGATGTGCTGAGACCGTCTCAGGATTTTGTGTCATTGGGAGATGAGGAGAGTTCTTGTTTAATATCTGTAACTGTATTTCTGAGGGATCGGATGGTTTTTGCAAGGCTAGTCATCACTTGGGGAAGCCGTTCAGGTCCAATGAAAATCAATGCCGCAACAGCAATAACCAGTAACTCTGTGATCCCAATACCAAACATGTTTCTATGCTTGAGCCTTTTTCTTTGGTGAGGTCGTCTTTTTGACCTGCTCTTCTTCTTCAGGGCTTTCAAATGTTTTCTTAAAGTTCTTCAACCCTTTTCCTAAGGAAGATCCAATCTCGGGTAGTCGCTTTGCACCGAAGAGCAAAAGCCCAGCACCCGCAATCAATAACAATTCTGTGGTTCCTAGACCAAACATAAACGCTCCTTTTTTTCATGCCCATCATACCACTCTTTGCTTATCGATCAAGCATATATTGTTTGAATATAAATATATTATATTTATACAAAATTTCACCACTAGGGCGTGTCCTCATTTGGGATTAGTCGATCAAGGCATATGCAGGTGCCAAAAGGTAGCCGGGGAACCTAAGTGTGCAGGTGCCAAAAGGTAGCCGGGGAACCTTAGTGTGCTAAAGTTTTTTGAATAGGTAAATCAGGTAATGTCCCATTGTGCGCATAGCATGTGTCAACGTACCTGGCATATCCGGATAATACCGTGGGCTATGAAGGCTGGGGAGTTTGGAAGTCGCCTTGAATCGCTTTGGGCTAATAGATCCTACCGCAAATTGAATGGCAGGGATTTTCGTCTGTTGATAATACTCACTAAAATCGTCTCCAAAAAAAACAGGTGGCGTCGTCATAATATTTTTCTTACCCAGATGCGGTATTAAGGCTTTGGAAAGGTGGGTTGAAAGACTCGGGTCATTGTATCCTGCAGACGTGCCTGTTGATCCGTCATTAACTTTGATTTGAACATTTCGTTTTTTGGCAATGCCAGCACTCTGATCTTTTATTGCTTTAATAACTTTATTTCTTTGAGCCTTGCTGAACGTTCGAAGAGACAGTTTAAGATGTGTTGTTTTGGGAATAATATTTGATTTAGTACCGCCACTGAACTGACCCAATGAAAGAGCCGCGTATTTGTGATGGGTAGCAGCGATTTTCTCTAGCTGAGTGGTCAACTCAGCGGCTGCATAAATAGGATTTTTGGCAAGGTGGGGCATGGCCGCATGACCACCCCGGCCTGTGATAGAAATACCAAGGGTTTGGACATGAGCTGTTGTCCAACCAGGGCTATAGACAACGGTTCCTATTGCGTGATGCGCTGATACGTGAAGCCCTAGAATGGCATCAGGTTTTTGGGGGAGATGTTTTAAAAAATTGGCACTCAGTAACGCCTTAGCACCTCGACCAATTTCTTCTGCTGGCTGACCCACGATAACCAATGTGCCGCGCCATAATTTTTGATGGTGTTTAAACAGTCTCGCAAGCCCAATTGCCGTAGTTAAGTGCACATCATGTCCACATGCATGCATGACCCCCACTTTTTTTCCATTTTTCGTGCTTTGCACGTGGCTCGCAAACGGAAGATTCGTGCGTTCTTTAAGGGGCAGTGCATCGAGTTCTGCTCGAATCATCAGGGTAGGGCCTTTGCCGTTTTGAAAGTAAGCGATGACGCCGTGGTTACTCACATGTGACTTGACTTTAAATCCTGCTTTTTTTAAATATCGGGCCAGTATTTTGGCAGTACGTGTTTCTTGATTTGAGAGTTCCGGATTTTGATGAAAACCTTTGTAAATTTTAAATAAAGCAGGTGCTTCAGCCTGTATGGTTTTTTCGATGGGTAGCGCAAAACAGGTAAGCGGCAGAACCCAAATAAATAGACTTATCTTATATAATCGATGCTTCATAGCTCCACTATATTAAGCGCCCCATAACACTGAGTATAGCTAAAAAGTTCAAATTTCTATTTGCAAATAGAGATAATAAATGATAGAAGTTATATTTTAAATTAAATTTATGTATTTTCTTTCGAAAATACCGATATGGAGACATAATGAGAGGTCAGGTATGAAACGAAAAATGTGGCTAAGTACTTGTATATTAGGATGTTTATTATACTCAATTAATGGATATTCGCACGGTCGTGGCTTTGAGTTGATCAATGAATCGATGCCCATGTTTAACATCGGCAATATTCGGAGCAATCGGACCGATATGAAAAAAACGATTCTGAGGACATTGCAACGCAAGTTGCGCTGGAAACAATGGAAGAACACAAAACTTAAGATTGTGCTATCTCTCGGGACTAGTAAAAAAACCTATTTTGAGAATAATGAACGGATAGATGAGTATCATGCACGAATCGGTTGCAGGCTTGTTGATGTAACTTCAGATAAAACAATTACGTATTTCAGATTGGATTCAGGAAAAGAAAGTGGGGCCGAGCCTTTTATTGATGATAAAGACTATAGATACAGAAGATTGAATCGAGATCCACTTGCTGGTGCTCATTACGAAGCCGTTGTTGCATTGTCTAAAAAAGTAGGTGGGAAGATAGCTCGAATGATTCGAGCAGATGAGCTTGAATCTATAGATAAAAAACGATTTTCTTTTCTAAAAGACTCGCTGCAAATTGAAATGGAAGCGAATCATAGCAACAGGCGACTAGCCTATACAGCTATGTTTGATGCGTTGCTATCTAACAAAGACCTTTCATCTGATGTATTAGCTGAAGCTCAAAAAATAAGACTCGAAATTTCTGCAACTTTGGATGAATCCAAAAAAGGCTCCCATTCATTTTGGGTAGCCAAAATGAATGGGACTGTTGTGCGCGCTAATTTTTCAAAAATATTTCAAGTTGTCTCAAATTCATTTGTAATATCGAAGTACGGGCGCAATCGTGCAGAATGGCAATCAATAAACAGTCTTGCTAAACCGATGTCAAAGTCTGTTGCGCGTCTGTTGATGGTCGAGTAAATGAACTCAACTCAGCCTCTAATCGACTGATCCGAGTCGTATCGTAAGGATTTGAAAGAATAGATTCACGCCATGTTTGAAACCATGGCGTGAGTTGCTGCGCCATAATTTTGGGATCTTGATGAACATCAATCAGAATAGGGCGAGACGCATAGATGCCAACCGTTGAAAATGGCTGAGGGATCCAAGCTTTATTCCATGCTTTTTCAATCGTCCACTTTCGTGTGCCGAGCGCAACCGTAAACGTCACGGGAAACCCTGTTTTTTGACTGAGCCAAAAAATACCTGGTTTAATCATGCCCAAAGGTCCTTTGGGCCCATCCACTGCAAATGAGACTGGCGCTGCTTTAGCTTTAATTCTATTTTTTAACCCGATCAATCCACTTACCGCTCGTCTAGAAGAGGACCCATCCACAGTATGGTAGCCCAATTGATTAAGGACAAATGCCATGCGGCGGCCATCTCGAGAAAGGCTCGATAACGTGGTAATTCCTTGATGTTTAAATGCCGGAATAAGCGCAATTTCATCCCCATGATAATGGGCGTAGATCATGGGTTTTTGGATGAGGGGTTCTACAAATCCATGTTTTTGCGTTCGGTAACTTCGGGTATACATTTGAACCGCAACATAAATACTCCAACGTATTAAATGTTCAATCATGCGAGATGTTCGGAAACCCATTCAGCGATATCTTTGACAACCATCGGATCAGCTCGCTCTTTTTCAGACATGGCACGAGTGCCATCTCGCATCATCGTCATACAGAAAGGACATTCAGTAATAAGTGTCTGAGCCCCTGTTTGAACAGCTTCTTCAGCCCGTTGTACATTTACTCGGGCGGATTTATCTTCTTCCATCCACATGCGGCCGCCACCTGCACCACAACAGAAATTTGACTTACCATGACGCTTCATCTCAATCAGTTGTGTTCCAGGTACGGATTTAAGCGCTTCACGTGGTGCATCAACAATATCGTTGTATCGGGTCAAATAACAACTGTCATGTAAGGTTACGGTTTGTGAGGCTTGGGCTTCTTTTAATCTAATGAGTCCCTTATCCATCAACTCTTTAATGAAGACACTGTGGTGCAAAATTTTAGAATTATATAGCCCAAATTCTTGATACTCATGTTTCAGGGAGTTCATGCAGTGGGGACAAATCGTAAGCAATTTTTTATAGTTGAACTTGTTCAATGCTTCCACATTTCCTTGTACAAGCATCTGAAACAAATATTCATTGCCGATACGTCGTGCGGGGTCTCCCGTACAAGATTCGTGTTTTCCGATGACACCAAAAGAAATCTTCGCATGATTCAAGATTTTGATCATAGCCAGCACAATCTTCTTACTTCGATCGTCAAATGATCCTGCACATCCAATCCAAAATAAGAGATCAACCGAATCCCCTTCATTGAGCGGCGTGATACCTTGTGTATCGAGCCAGGATTCACGCTCTTGTTCTGAAATGCCCCAAGGATTTCCCTTTTGTTCAAGGTTTCGTAAAGCCAACATAGCCTCTTCGGGCATTTTGCCTTCCATCAATACCAAATGTCTCCGCATGTCTGTGATCGCTGGGATGTGCTCAATAGTCAAGGGGCAAGCATGCATACATGCAGCGCAGGTGGTGCATGCCCAAAGTTCTTCTTCAGAAATCGTTTGACCATGAAGTGAAGTATTGACATCCTTATGTTCCAAATGATGCCTCAGGTTGATTATGATATTTGCTGGATCCAACTTTTTACCCATCGTCGTCGCAGGGCAGGCATCAGAACATCGGCCACATTCTGTACAGGCTAACGTGTCCAACTTTTGTTTCCAAGAAAGTTGATCCAGACGATCCACCCCAAAGTGCTCGCTGTTTTCGAGATCCAGAGTTTTCATTCGACCCCAAGGGATCAATGTGCCAAAGAATATATTGGGAGCAGCAGTAATGACATGAAAATGTTTGCTAAATGGTAAATAACACAAAAACAAAAACACGGTGATCAAATGTATCCACCAGTTGACCAGATGAAACCCAGCCAATACGGATGGCGACCAGTTTGGAAATCCTAAGAAATGTGCCAAAGAGAAACTTGCCCATGCCTGAGACTTCAGCTCTCCCTTAAGCGTCGCAGATGCGCCATCAATGCATAAATCGGTTACCATAAGGCACAGAATCATGCCCAAGATAAAAAGTGCATCACCGCTCAATCTGACATGATTGGGTTTGAGAACAAGTCGCCTAAAAAAAGCAAACAGCACTGCTGCGATAACTAAGACTGTGAAAAAATCTTGAATCCCTAAAAAAATGAAATTTTGAGCCCACCCGACATGAAATCGCAACCCCTCTAGTAAAAACGCAATCGTCCCGAGACTGACCATGCAGAATCCCCAAAAAATGAGAAAATGGGCTAGCCCAATGCTCGGACGTCTCCACATTTTAGATTGCGCGAAAACGTGCTTGAAAATATTTTTAATACGCTTGAAAGGTTGGTCAAATCTATTATCTTGTGGGCCTGGTAAGATGCTTTTGATTCGGCTGGCAATTGTGAATCCAAAAAAACTTGAAGCCGAGAGAACGACTGCAATAAAGAAAAACTCGTTGATCCAAGACTCAGTCAAGAGATGTGCCATATGGCACCCACTTTACCATTAATTGGGAAAAAAATCGCTAAGTACTTGGAACCTTAACTCAATTTCTCTGTTAGCTTGGGCACCAATTCAAATAAATCTGACACGATGCCGTAATCCGCAATTTTAAAAATGGGCGCATCAGGGTCGGTATTAATCGCAATGATATGTTTGGATGTTTTCATGCCCGCCAAATGTTGAATCGCACCCGAAATACCACATGCAACATAAACTTTTGGACTCACAGTTTTGCCTGTTTGTCCCACTTGCATAGCGTGTGTCGCGTAGCCTGCATCGACAGCCGCTCGAGAGGCGCCTACGGTTCCACCCAAACAATCAGCCAGTTGCCACAAGATATTAAAATTCTCACTGTTTTTTAGACTACGACCGCCACTAATCACAACCCTAGATTCCGTAAGATCAGGGCGCTCAGATTGACCTTGCTCAACTTTGGTTAGCACTTCACGGTCTGTGGTAGTGGTTGCCTCTGATTTATTGGTTTGCGTAGAGGTGTTCTCTTGTTCGGTGAGATGAACGCCTAGGGCATTGGGTCTAACAGTGACTAAGGCAGGCACCGTATTGACTTCGATCTTTGCAAACGCTTTTCCGGCATAAATTGGTTTTGTAATCGTGAGGGTTTCACCCTGTAATGCCAACTGAGTCACATCTTGGTATAAATGGCGCATACTTTGTGCCGACACTCGAGCAAACAAATCCTTGCCAGCTAACGAGGCTGTACCAAGGATCAATGTATATGCTGGCAGATGCTGAGCAACCAACGAAGCACTATCTCGGGCACTCAATATCTGATGTACGCCAATACATGTTTCAGCACCCAGCGTATGAGCATCTTCAGCAGGCCCAAGCGTCAGGAGATCAAAAGGAATTTTCGCCTGTTGGCAAAAGGAAATCATTTCTAAAGCAGTACTTTTAAGCTTCGATTCCTTTGTTTCAGCTATAACTAGTATTTTCATGAATCAATCCTCACGTGTGTTATACGATATGTAGATCTTCTTTTAAAATTCGAGCAAGTTCAGATGCTTGTTCTGCTATATCTCCCTTGATCATTTTGCAAGCCTCTTTAGCCTTAGGAAGCTCATAAGTGCTAGGTTGAATCCAAGTACAGTTTGAATCAGAAACTAAATCCGTTAAATTTAGACTTTCAATAGCCTTCTTTTTGGCTTTCATAATACCAGGTAGGGATGGATAACGAGGTTTATTGAGACCAATAGAAATCCCTAATACGGCGGGCATTGGACATTCAAAATATTCTTTTTGACCGCCATCACTTTCACGAACCACCCACAGTTTTTTCTCTTCAGGTTTGTACGTAATTTCTTTGACCACATTGATACAGCTCATCTGATGCGCATTGGCAATAACGTAAGGTACGGTAAAATCATCATGGTCAATGCCTTGTCGTCCGCAGAATACCAAGTCAACCTGCCTCAATGCTGCACCGATAGCCTGACCTACTGTCAGAGGTGCTAACCATCCAGGATGTGGTTCATGCGTGATATGGATAGCTTGATCACATCCCATGGCCAAAGCTGTTCTCAATGCTTCAGTGGCTGATTCAGGTCCAAGTGTGATTGCAGTGACCGAGGCATCTGGGAACGCCTGCTCTTTTGCACGCAATGCGGCCTCAATAGCAAATTCATCGTATGGATTGATGATTTTTTTGGGGTCACTAAAGGCCAGAATTCCATCATTTAGGATGACTTGGGCTTCCGTATTAGGGACTTGCTTAATGCATACAGCTATATTCAAGGTTGCCTCCTATCGTTTAGGCTCATTCTGCTCCAGCAAAAATTGGGGCATGGATCCATCCTGCAAACCATTAATCAGGGATGTTTTTCAATTCCTATTGTAAAATGGAGTTTATGCTGAAATTGTCGGACACACAAGGGGGGAGATCATGAAGCAAGAAACAGGGCGTGTACATATGTCTCCTTATCTTGAACACCATTTGCCTCTTTCTTTGTTTTATCAAGGACTATTTGATCAAAAGACGCGCGCTTATGTCCTGCTTGTCGTCCGATTCTTGTGGATTGGTTTAATCATGGCCTGGCTTTGCTACGAGCGGTATGCGTATGCTTCTGTGTTTTCTAGTCGGCATTTGTTATTAGGGTGGAAATGGTTAGCTCTTTGGGGCGGCATTAGTGCACTTGCTGTTGGGTTCATTATTTTTATGCCAAAGTGGGATACTTGGACAGTCTGGTCTTTAATGGGTATTGATGCTTTGATCATCGGGGCTCTGATCGGTGTTACAGGGGCACACTATAGTTTAGGGCTTCTGCCTGCGGCATTATTTATCATTGGGGTGATTCTCTTTACTCCTGTACATAGTGTCATCGTTTCTCACGGACTAATGATTTGTGCTTGTGCATTTTTTGTCTGGCACTCTTGGATACCTGAAGTAGTTCTGGGCGTGGATTGGAAATGGCTTGTAGGTGGCTACGGCGCCATTTCTGTTCTAGCCTTTTCGGGTGTTTTTTATCTTGAAAAATGTATCAGACCCTTGTGGCTCAATGCGTTAAGTCACAACAAATTCAAAGAGCTCAAAGAATTAAGTTTTGAATTCCAACCACATGGGATGATGCTTTGTGATCAACAGGGCTATATTTTGCTCACAAATCCGTATATCACGCCTTTCATAAGCAGTGTAGTCAAGTCTGGGAAATCCATTCTATCTTATGATGCTCAATTCAATGAGGTGAACCACATAAAAGAAGTCAAAGGGCTTCAAGTCAAAGTTCCTCATCCTGATACCCATGTACACCACACATTTCAAGTTGATACGACTGAATTAAATAAGGGCTCAAAACAAAAAACTCAATTTTATCTGCTTCAATGGCTTGATGTAACTGATTGGATGGCGAACCACGAATCAGAAACCTTGAAACAAAAATGGCAAATGTTTCACCAGGGGATTCAACGCGTATTCAAAGACTTTTGGCCTGCCCTGGAAGCTTATATGTCGCTTTCATCTAAGGCTCAATCACCGGGTGATGATGCTCAGAAAAACCGTGTAAGTGAGATGATGCAGCAGGAGCAGGATCGGTTGACAAACTGGGCTCAACACTTCCGATCTCGTTTCATCGAACCCATAGGAGTTGAAAAACAACCCGAAGATGTTCTGCGTGTCGTGACCCAGCTTTACGAACAAGCCATGAGACATACACGAGTTTTATCTGAAGGAGTTTCGTTGTGGGTACATAACCGACTGTCTAAATCTGTCCAAATTATGGTAGATCATGATCGTCTATTGGAAGCACTGATGCTTGTTGTCGATAATGCCGTTGATGCCGTATGCGAAGCGGGCATGTCCAAAGAAGGTATTGCACTTGAATTGGATCGATCTGAGGATCAAGTCGGTATTCATATTGTGGATGCCGGGGGTTTGTTAGGGGATGCCATTAAGCCTTATATTTTTGATCCATATTTCACAACCAAGCTTGGTCATACAGGTATGGGCCTATCACGTGCGTATCGAATTGTCTCAGAACTAGGTGGTCGGCTCAATGTATCATGTAGCGGCAAAGAAACGCGTGTTTCTGTTTATTTCGAAGCGCATGAAGAGCCCCAGTTTACGTCAACTGAGTCAAACGTAAAACACGCAACTGTTTAAACAACAATTGCGTGTTTTAAAATCATATTAGAAATGAATTACTTAAGGATACTGTCGATTTTTTCTTTCAATGACGCGTACGTTATCGAATGAACTTTTTCACCATTGATGAACACGGTAGGCGTGGCATTGATGCCGAGTTCATTCGCAAGAGCCATGTCTTCGTCGACAAGTTTGGCGATCGACTTGTCTTCCAAACACGGTTTAAATGTTTCCATATTTGCACCGATTTCTGAAGCATAAGTGATTAGGCTTTCACGCTTGAGGTGTCTTTGTTTGTTAAACAGTAGGTCGTGATATTCCCAAAACTTTCCTTGTTTAGCTGCACATTTGGATGCAATTGCAGCGAGGTAAGCATCTTTGTGTTGGGGCAGGGGAAAATCTCTAAATACAAACATTATTTTGTCGCCGTATTCGGTCTTCAATTTTGCCAGCGTAGAGGTGTATATATATGCACACGCGCTGCACTGAAAATCAGCAAATTCTACAATCTTAACTTTTGCATTGGGGTTACCACTGTAGGGCCTGTTTGTGAGTGCTAGATTTTTCTTAACCTTAGGCGTTTTTGGTGCTTCAAGATAAATTTTAAAACTGTATGCAGCCCTTAGCTCTTCGATCTTTCCTCGCAAGGCTTGTTGCTGTTTCATTTGAGTCAAATACTGACGTGCTTGCGGACGTGGAATAGGTCCTTTTTTGGTAGGATCTTTGGGGTCGGGATAGGCGTTTCCAAACTGCTTAATCACAGCTGTAATTTCTTGCTCTGTCACAGCAACCTTAAGTCCAGCCACGATTTTTTGAATCAATTGACCTACAGGCATTTTTTGTCGTTTTGCCTCGAGTTCGATCGCCTTTTCGGCTACCCATTGATCAACAGCCTGCTTTTTAATTCGATAGAGCTGTTCTCGGGTTCTCTGTATATTCGGTGTTTTTTGAATCAAATCTTCTTCAAAAAGCTTTTGTCCTTCAATTTTTGCTAGGAGCTTATTTGATTTAGATGCCGAGGTTGAAGCCGTAGATTGAGAGTTTTTGTAGGTGAGAATCCCAAGCCCAACATTTATAGCTACAGATAAACACAGTGCAATAATTAGTCCATATCCAACTGCTTTTTTCATAATATAGGATCCTTTCTTATATCTTTATGGATGAATAGTTCATGATCATTATTCCACGTCTTTGTGATCACGACAATTCGGAAATTTGTCTTAACCAAGTTACCAATGTCATGATCATAGCCCCTGAGGCTCCTTTTTTTGGGTAAAAATGTCGAGTGGTGTTATCTGTTGAGGTGCCTGCAATATCCATGTGAACCCATGGGATGCT
>JAJCYS010000003.1 GCA_029262815.1 Deltaproteobacteria bacterium
GTTACTAGGCAAACTAGCAACATTTCGGCTTGCCTACGATGCACAAACACGATACCCACAACTTTCAAATCCTGATTTTGTTTGGACAGGATTATCAAGAGGCTTACAAAAAGAACTCACGAAATTTAATGAACTTCAAAATCCAGCGGTTACACGATTTTATAATATTATCTTTTTTCCTGCACTGTTCACGATTGAATCTGAAAAAACTAAAACCCTCAAAGAATTCGTTGCTCTGGTAAGAAATAATAAAACAAACATTAAACATACGGCACAATCCTCGTTCGATGTTGGTGCGCATATGGACATGAAGGTGACATTGAAGCAACAACTTATTGCGACACCCCATTTTTGGCCCAAAAACCCAGAATTTGCCCTAGAAATATTTAAACTCATGAATAATACGAAGTTCCATCTTGCGTACAGAGATCTTTCCCCGTTTCACCAAAATGATACAGTCTCAAGTGATCAGCAGAACAAACTCTCTGTACTCACTGCATGGGTTCAGTATGTAGGTTATATGTCCACGGTCCTCGATCGTTCTAAATTTAATTCACGAATATTTAGAAATGAATTACTCTTTCGACTCGATGTGGGCAGCGCAGAAGCAAATACCGAATGGTTGCCTCCCGAGCAAAAGATGATCCTCACAACATTACTTCAATCCCTTGAGTCAAGAACTGTTCTTCCAAAAGACCTTCTTACCATCATCAAAAAAAGAGCCACCTACACTAAAATGGCTTTCGGCATTGATATCCAACTAGAGGCTATAAAAACGCTGGGGCATCTCAAAACCTGGAACCTAGATACATGGAAAACGCTTGCTTCTTTCCTAGGCAACGTTGTGCAGATGAGCGACCTCAAACCCGGTCAAGAAAAATACAATCAAATCAAATCAGCATTTGAAAAAGTCATGGAAAACCGAGTGGCACCCCCTAGCCTACTCAAACTTGCTGAAACTAGAGGTTGGCTCTACGCATCACAGACGTTACCCTTTTATTTGGCAATTCTTCAAAAACAGCCCAAATGGCCCAAAGAAATCTACTACTGGGCTGCGCTTTTGGGCCACAAGCATGGCTTAAATGACGCCCCTCAAAAAGCGAAAGGTACATTTACCACAACTAAAAACAGTGTTTTTTTGGAAAATTTCAAGAATATGGCTATGAGTCAAGAGGTCAAAAGCCAGCTCATAGAAGCCACAGCAGAATTTGCTCGCCGAAACCCCGAGGGAAACCGGATCTACAACAAGCTACTCTTTTCGAAATCATGTGAAAACTAGAATATAGAATGTTGAATTTCTCTTGATCCCAAAGGCTTTTTCCAGGTATAAGAGCCTGTGCGTCAATTTCGAGCCCATGCAACGGTTGCCATTCTCTCCCTGCTTTCAGTCATAACATTTGCCGGTCCTGATCAAAATGCCGCCCTTGAACTTCTCATGTGCTTCGAAGAGATCAAAAATAATGAAATCACACACTTAAACAAACTGGCAGCTCATGTTAAACATAATCGTACATTACTGAACATGCCCAAAGGACTCGCTATTCTGGTCCTATCTGAAATAACAGATATACCCAATCAATATGGATTTCAACGTTATGAAAATGCTGTTGGCGCCCTTCTACAACAAAATTTTACAATAAGTGCCATTTTTAAAACAAAGTGGAACAACCAACCCTTACCGAAGGCCATTCTTCTCAGGTACCTGTATGAGGAATCTCTCAAGGGAAGATTGTTTAATAAGGATCAAGTCGAAAAGCTCGAAAACACGTACGATGCACCTGAGATTGACTTAAAGGCCTGGGAGAATTCTGCACAAGCCATGTTGTTTTCTCTCACATCTAATCTCAAAAAAACGCTTGATCCAGATCTTGCAAACGCTGTGATTTACACGTTACTTGAACCCCTACTCTCACCCTCTGAGAACACGCACTTAAGTTATTCGTTTTCTAGGGTTGTTAGAAAATGGGACAAAATAGGAAAAGACACCATTTTAGAATCCATCTTGGTAGACAACCCCAATTATTGGCCTAAAACAGAAATTGTAGCTAAAGGATTAAAACATCTCATTCAAAAACATGCCATCCATTTACATCAAGATCTCAATGCCTCTGACGCCCTTCAACGTTGGTTATCGATGTCGACGTATTTTCTGGATCTCAATCACCAAGTCCCGTCTGAACTTGCTCATGTTTTAAAACTTCAGATCGTAGCGCTTAAACAGAACAATATTATTAACGTCGCCCTAACTGAGTTAAACAAATACCCTAGATTAACGACGTCCCTGATCGAAGACATGACGCCTGAATTACTCAAGCCTGATACGTTATTTCATACCGTCTTAAATGTGATTGAGCTGATTTCAAAAAAGAAAAATATAACGCCTATGGAATGGCATCTAATATTTACATTCAATAGCGATATTCGAAACCCTGATGACCCATTTTACGCGGGTCAGATTTTCGAAAAGATTGAATCGCTCTTATTAAACAAACCGATGTCATTCGCTACTTTAGCCTCAATAAGTAAACACGGTCATCATCAAAAACACACTGAGCTTGAACAGGCATGGCTAATGTCTCTGACCAAACAACCTATATGGCCAAAACGCATCAAACAGTGGGTTTTCGATAAACAAAATAAAATTAGCCAGAACTCTCAGGACCTTACTGAGCATGAAAAGGCGCATTCGAAACTTGTTACCGATGCATGGAACAGTCATTCTCGATTACGATGGTATAGAAAATATCCGATAATCTTCTTCTCTATGTGTCAAATGCATTAAAATAAACGAATGCACCATGTTGTGATTATCGGCGGTGGATTTGGTGGGCTGCACACTGCGCTGTCACTGCGATCGTCTCCTGTTAAAATCACCTTAATTGACAAACGAAATTTCCATTTATTCCAACCCCTTTTGTATCAAGTAGCCACTGGGGGCCTCTCACCAGCCAATATAGCTGCCCCTTTGCGTGCCATTCTAAAACACCAAAAAAACGTGACCGTTTGGCTTGGCGAAGCACACGGTATTGAGCCAAAAACAAATACCCTACACTTGAAAGATGATTCACTCACCTATGACAGTTTGGTTGTTGCAACAGGCGGGGAAAATGCTTATTTTGGACATCCAGAATGGGAATCCGTTGCGCCTGGACTCAAAACAATCGAAGATGCCACTCGAATTCGCAAAAAAATCCTGTTGGCGTTTGAAAAAGCTGAACGATTGCCCGTTGGAAAAGAACGAACCGCCTATCTCACGTTTGTCGTGATAGGAGGAGGCCCAACAGGTGTTGAATTAGCTGGTGCCATTGGTGAAATCGCACATCACACCCTCAGACACAATTTCCGAAATATTGACCCATCGGAAGCTCAAATTATGCTGATAGAAGGCACAGATCGCGTTTTATCCACCTATCCCCCAGAGTTATCTGAACGTGCACTTCAATCCTTACACCGATTTGGCATACAAGTTCTCACAAATCATATGGTCACCCACATCCAGCCTGGCCATGTACAACTTCAGACGGATGCGAATGATCGGATCATCATGTATAGCCATACCATCCTCTGGGCCGCTGGTGTTCAATCTGGCACGTTTGGTCTTGCGCTCGCACAAGCTACCCAAGTTCAACCCGATAGAGCGGGCCGCCTACCCGTCGAGCCTGATCTTTCTTTACCTGCACACCCCAACATTTTTGTCATCGGCGATCTGGCTCATTTTAACCATCAGCTAGACGCTCCTCTGCCCGGTGTCGCGCCTGTGGCAATCCAACAAGGCAAATATATCGCAAAGCACATACGTATTCATCTCAAAGGCAAGAGCCTACCTGCCTTCAAATACAAAGACATGGGTGCAATGGCCACCGTCGGTCGCGCTTCCGCGGTTGCAGTGATCGGCAAATGGAAGCTGTGGGGCTTTGTGGGTTGGTTGGCGTGGCTCTTTATTCACCTTATGCAGCTCGTGGAATTCCAAAACAGAGTATTGGTCTTTTTTCAATGGAGCTGGAACTATTTGACTCGAAACCGAGCGGCTCGATTAATCACAGGTGGGCTATTGGACCCCAAGAAATTGAAGAAAACGTAACACTTCTTACCAATCCCGAACTGTTTCATATCACTCGCGAGGAGGGTCGAAGACCCGACGAAGCAATCCATCTACGACCGAAGGCAGGGACCCATTGGATGGGCCTATGCCACAAAAGGAAGAACATGAAGTTCAAAATTATTGTTAGTAGTATTATCGTTTTCTTCTCCCATGTTGGGATTACGAATGGATGTGAGTCGAAGCTTAACAACTTGCATCATCTTCATGCACTCTTTCCAAACTCCAAAGCTCTTCCCCTACTTCTTGAACACCTTCCCTATCTCTCCGATTATATAAATTTAAATAATATAAAGGTTTCCTTGCTAGAGCGACCGTTTGAACAGACCTTCCGAATCACGATATTTAAAATATATAGTAAATCCACGTTTAGCGTGATGTTTGATTGGCACACCATAAGAGATCATTTTTATAATTTCAAAACATCCACCCCCGATATTGTGACCCAACTTTTTAGCAGCATGATTGCCAAACAAATTTATGAAGATTTTTCACCTTATGCCAGAAAAGGCCAAATAACATTCGATAAAAAACTTCTAAAAAGTACTATGAGTACCCTGCTAACTACAGTCTTTAATAATTCGAATTCGTTCTTTAGGCTGCCTGTTCAACATACAAGTCACAATTTAGGATTCATTTTCTCATTACAAGGGCGAAACTCACATCAATATTCACCTCTGATCGTCCCAAGGTTGAATTCGCCCAAAGATATTCAATCTCAATTAGCTCATTCAGAAATACTAGAACAACCTACCCATGCCTATGAGTTAGGATTAACTTTGAGCACCAATCAGATCTATCTTCAAACACATGCGCATTCAAAATTAGTTGCAACCAAGGACAAGAAATATTTCATCTCCGATTCGTCCTCTTCAGGCGTTTTTTTATTCATTAATTTTTTTCAAAAAGATAGAGTTACAATTGAAGGCCACAGCGTCTCAATCAAATCTTTTTACGATGATAAAGCCTTTCGACCATTTCTGCATGGACTCTTATGTCAATTATGTCCACCTGAACAAACTGAGGTTTCTTTTTTAGATTCACACACGAACACATCCATCGTAATTCAGCCACTTGATCGAAGCGTACTCGAGTAAGATTTTTTTTATTGATTAAAACGGACATGTATTTCAGCGTCTTGAGTGAATATAAACCCAAACTTTTCTGTCATCATTGTTTTTAAATAGGCAAGATCCCAAGCCTTAGTAACAGAATAAAGTTCTTTTGCCAAAAGTGGGTCCTCAGAGTCCGACAATTGCCTAATAGTAATCAAAATTGATTCAAATCTAGGCAACATATAACTGCCACTCCATAAATCAATATATGTAATTTGCGCGTCCTTGTTAAAGGAAATTTTACCTGCATAAACAACATCTTGATGGAGTCCAATATATGGATGATGAAGGATATCCCCTGGGCTTATTTTAAAATGCAAGTCATCATTTGATTGTATGACCACATAATTTGATCCATCAAATACTGCTTGTTTGAAAATATTTAATAACGCATCAGGCACTGCTTGATCGAAACGATGTAATAATCCATAAACTGCTGTTTGATTGAAAATATTTAATAATCCATCAGGATTTGAAACATACGCTGTTTCTTGTTTGAAGGCCTCATAACTCAATAATGCATCAATCCTCTCTTGATCTGTAATGGCTGTTGTTCTTAGCGTTGTCCATTCTTGGTCCAAAAAAAGTTTTACGTTATTGACTACCTCACTGAGCTTCATATGATAATTAAGATCTTGAGAGCCTGTCGGATAGTAACTTTGAATATATTTAGCCAAATTATGTTTTCGAAATTCTGAGAGTGCCTCAATTCGTTCGTGAAAATCAGTTGGTAACTGAAATTGTGAACGATCCCATTTGTTTTTCGACAGCAGCTCAATTACCTCTGCCCTTTTAGTTGAATCTTGAATCAAGTCAGAAAACAATACGCCATACTGCTCCAAAACTAAGAGGAAGACATCGTTCATACGGTTAATGGGTTTCATCAAAACCGCTTCCATCTCTTTTGAAATTTCTTTCACTTTTGTTAAGAGATCAGGGTGAGATTCAAGAAGCCGTTCTGCTAGGAGTCTAAAATCTGGAGGGCAAAGTGAGACCCCTAAATTTGGGTTATGGAGTAGAAAAAAGATTCCCAAAATAAAGGTTTTTCCACTTAACTTAAACATCATTGAATCATCCAAAAGTCGATTCTACAGCATGTTTTCGAGATAGTGTACTTTTTTTAAATTAAGGCCTAGGGATCTTCGCAACTCCGATTAAAATCATTCAAAACGGAGAGAATATCTTGTCTAAGTCCTTGATTTCGTGTCGGGATTTTTTTAATCCGGTGGCGTAGTTGAGGGCTTAAATCTCGACGATTCAGAAACGCAACGAGTCCGACTGCTTTTCTGACAAGCCGCAAAGAATCACTGTTGAGGGCAAATTCCAGCGTTTTACGCGTATCACGAAACACGGGTGGCATCTGTGTACTTCCACGATAGACCCTACTGTAGAGGTTTAGCGCTTCCATTCTGACATGGACGCTTTTGTCGTTCCGCAAAACCGAATGAATCATTCGTTCAATACGGGATATGAGGTTCATAAGGGTTTTAAGAATGGTTACTGATTTTTGCCTCGTATGACTAAATACTAAAAATCGCAACAGCGTAGGCATGTTATCTCGGATATGGTCAACACTCTCTACTAAGTTGGAAATCAATTTCACACGATCTTCAACATAACGCGCCTGTTTTATCTGTGACCAAGGATACGTTTGCAACGAAGCGATTACATGTGACAAATAAAACAACTCAACTATTTCTTTATGCATTTTCATGAAAGAATGTATGCTGATATCTTCTAGTGTTTCGTAGTTTCGGGCCATTTCTTTTCTAAAATAATTTGACAAACTCATTTGTGGGGCACGCACATCCATACGTTGGATCAACTCACAACAACTGCCTCGCAACACAGGTGAATTCACAACATGCAGCAGCACTTCAGGCAATAGAAATTTTGCAAGCGGACCAATAGTATGCAATTGAGAAAAAATGTCTTGTAGTAAAGACTCATTTTTTGACGTTCTTACTAATTGAACTATAAATGTCTCACTTTCAGCCACAAACCGACGCTTGTATAGATAGTGACCTGCCAGCTTCGCTCTGATACGAAGATCAGAGTCTTTTAATAAAGGTTCAAATTCAGAAAAAATAATGGGGGCCGTTTCGCTCCATACGATTAGAGTTTCGAGTGCAGCGAGCCGTTTGTCTGGATTTTTATCACGCAACCCCTTAATAGCTTGACCAACATCATCTGTAAACAAATAAAAAGGTGTAATATCAGAAAGTTTTTTTTCAAGCACAGACTGTGGAATTGGTTTTCCTTCTCCTTCGAGATTCGCATCAGCAGTCGTACCATCCACACTGAACGCGAATAAAGACTCAAACATCTTTGTTGTATCAAGGGAATTCCCTTCCCCATCAGATCCTTCAGCAGCCAAGACGTGAGTCGTCCAAATCACGGGGCCACCCCCAACACACATCAAAACAACAACAAGACGCACCACTAGGCACTAGTTTGGCACAAATGAGGCCTTATCTCAAAAATTGCGTCCCTTGAGGAAGCGATGTATAGTGACAAAGAATGGAGGACACCGATGATTCGATTCTCTCGACAACACCTAGCAACCCCAAATCAGATGCGGCCCGTATATGTGGTGGCAGGGGGATCTAGCGACTTTAGAAAAAAATATCCTGAGAAGAAAACTGAGGAGCTATGTATCGAAGCCTTTCGTATGATGGCTCTCGAAAATGATTTAAAAGTCGATTCAATTCAAGAGGTCAAAGACCGGATTCAAATGGCCATTTATGGCCATTTTGCGGACCATTTTGGCGATCAACTTCTGGGCGAATCCTTGATTCACGATCGACTTGGTTTAGACCCTCTCCCCAATTACGCTGTCAAAACGGGCGGTGCAACTGGTGGTAGTACTGCTTTCGCTGCTGCGATGGCAGTCGCTTCAGGTCAAGCGGATTGCGTGCTGGCTCTCGGCTGGGAACGAATGGATGAGGTCAACACGAAGGTCGGCAACCATTATATCTCCACTGCAGCTGACAAAGACTTTGAGACTGAGTTGGGCCACAGTTATACCGGCTACTATGCCCTAATGGCTCAGCGGTATTGGAAGATTTTTGGCAAAGGTTCGGATGCTTTTCGACGTACGCTGGGTAAAATTTCAGTGAAAAATAGGCAATACGCTTACTCCAATCCGTTTGCCCAAACTCATCAGAAAGTGACTGTTGACGAGGTCATCAACTCACCCATCGTGGCGGACCCCCTTCGTTTTTTAGACTGCTGTCTGATGAGTGTGGGTGCTTCGAGCATTTTGCTCTGTGATGAAAAAACAGCTTATGAATTGAGCGACGATCCTATTCGGTTTTATATTGCGGGTGGCACCCACACCCTGAGGACTGCAGATCGACGCAATATGGACATTCCTTTGTTACCTAACGAACGTGAAGATCAATATATGCATCTCGAAGAACGATTTCCCGGTGCAGATCTGTATCCGGGATTTACTGGATTTCTAGCGGCTCGAATGGCTGCTTACTACGTATATGGTATGGCGGGTATTGAAAATCCGGTTGAGGACTTCGATTTAGTAGAACTGCATGATGCATTCACGATTTCTGACGTTCAGAGTTATGAGGATCTCGGATTAAGGCCTTACGGCGAAGGGGCCGACTATATCGAAAGTGGCGATGCCTACTACGGCGGCAAATGTCCATCTAACATTTCTGGCGGACTTTTGGGATGCATGCATGCGGTCGGTGCGACTGGATTGATGCAAATCAAAGAGTGTATGTGGCAACTTCAGGGCAAATGGGCTAAATTTCATGCCAAACCTCATATGTGGGAACGATTCGGAAAGACCATACCTGAAGACATCGAAAACTTACAAGTCCCTAATGCAAAAACGGCCTTGGCAATCAGCCATGCCGGTGTAGGGAGTCATGTGACAGCTGCCGTACTTCGCAAGGAGGTGGGCGTATGAGTTTTGAAACATTGAATCCACTCCCTATGGAACCTACAACTGTTCGGCAATCTGACCCTACTATGGTCATTGAAAAGCCGAGGTCGTTGGTGCATATCCATACGTATGGTTCTGAGACACCTTTTTTTAAGGGATTGGCAGAAGGTAAGCTCTTAGGGGCACAGTGCACAAATGCAAAGTGCCACAACCATAAACTTGGTGAAATGCTTCCTCCCCGGGTGTATTGTCCCGATTGTCTCGAAAAAATGACCTTTATGGATGTGAAGGATCGGCCGGCAGAAATTTATACTCATATTTCGGTGAAATATCCGGGTGCTTTTAATAAGCTTCCAAACCCTTGCCATCTGATTTCAGTCAGATTGGAAGGGGTATCTACAATCCTGATGAGCTATCTCATCGATGCTGAGCCTGAAATAGGATTAAAGGTTAAGCCTGCGTTTAATACCCAAAAACCAAGTTTCACTATCTTAGATTTGGCCTGGAAGCCAGCATAATCAATATATGGACTTTAATCTAACCGAGGAGCAGACTGCCCTAAAGCATGTGGTTCGGGAATTCGCGGAACAGGAGATCGCGCCTCGGGCTTTTGAACTCAACCGTACTGAATCCTTTGATGTCGAACTTACGCAAGCCATGGGACGACTTGGTCTTTTTGGTTGCTGTATTTCACAAGATTTTGGCGGTCAAGGGTTAGATATTCTGACCTACACCTTGGCTATCGAAGAAATTGCGCGTGTTGACGGCTCGCATGCTGCGACTGTCACGGCTGCAAATTCCCTTGGCATCAACCCTATCTATCGCTACGGCACACAGGCCCAAAAAAAAACCTATCTACCTGACCTCTGTACAGGGCAGAAACTCTGGGGGTTTGGGTTAACCGAACCCAACGCGGGATCTGACGCTGGCGGGACTGAGACGAAAGCTGAGCTCGCCAATGAGCAGTGGACGATAAACGGTAGCAAAATTTTTATTACAAACGGCAGCTCCCCTATGACTTGGGGTTCGACAGTGCAATGCCGTACAGGTAAACGGGACAATAACAAACCCGAACTGACTTGCATCATAGTTGAGAATGGGACGTCAGGTTTTACGACTCGAGATATGAAAAACAAACTGACGTGGCGGGCTTCGAATACCAGTGAGTTGTTTTTTGACAATGTGACTGTACCCGAATCAAATATCTTAGGCAAACGCGGTGAGGGATTTACCCAAATGCTTCAGACATTAGATTCAGGCCGAATTGGCATTGCCGCAATGGCTGTGGGTGGTGCACAAGGCGCTTTTGAAGCGGCGCTTTCGTATGCCAAAACGCGAAAGCAGTTTGGCAAACCGATTGCGCACTTTCAGGCGAACGGATTTAAACTCGCTGATATGGCCACTGAGATTGAAGCAGCTCGGGGGCTGCTCCATAGAGCCTGTTGGCTTTACGATACTGAACAACCCTACGGAAAAGAAGCAGCGATGGCAAAGCTCTACGCGTCTGAAGTCTTTCGTCGGGTGGCTCATCAATGTGTTCAAATCCATGGAGGCTATGGCCTCATGGAAGAATATCCTGCGGCTCGATTTTATCGAGACCAACGGTTGTTAGAAATTGGGGAAGGCACGAGCGAGATTCAACGAATTGTGATTGCTCGCAAACTGGGCTGCGAAATTTGATACACGTTAAATGACACCATGATTATGAAGTTCGTCAAAAAACATCAGATACAAGGCCGCAGATCAAAAAATACCGGAGATGTACTCAAAGTACATCGAGGATTTTTTTTGATCGAGAACGCTGTAGCTGTTTTTTTTCACGAATTTGGGGGACGAAATGACGTTTGAATTAGAGTATAAGGTTAGACTAGATGATATTGACTACATGGGTATCGTCGGTAACGCAACGTGGCTCACATTTTTGGAGCGTGCACGTGTGGACATCATGGATGTGATTGGATATCCGATGACACGATTTTTTGCTGAAAAAATAGGCGCAGTCGTCAGTGATTTGAACATCAAGTACAAACGCCCTGCCCTGTTTGGCCATACGGTGAAGATCAGAACATCTCCAGAAACGTTTTTCTCTAAAGGTGTAGTGCTTCGTCAAATTATTGAAAATGTCGAAGGGCAAGCCTATGTCGAAGCTCAAGTCACGATGGTATTTGTGGATTCTGTTGGACTCCCAATTCCCATGCCTGAAGAAATAAAGGCGAAGTTGACAACTGAGGGCGATCCCCTAAGCCAATTGAGTTAACATTCCATTTGTCATTCCCGACACATGCGAAACACTTGACCTGTCATTTCGAGCGATAGCGGACAGGGATGACAAAAAAACAATGACTGAATAAGATTATTCGAAGAAAAAACTGAGCTCACGCTTGGCAGAGCCAGGCGCGTCGGAACCATGTGCAGCATTCTCGCCAATGGAGTCACCGAAGTCTTTTCGAATCGTACCCGCTTCAGCTTGAGCAGGATCCGTATGACCCATCACCGTACGCCAAACATCTACCGCATTCTCACCTTCAAAGGCCATAACCATCACAGGACCTGACGTCATGAATGTGACAAGCTCATCATAAAAAGGTCGTTCTTTGTGCTCAAGATAAAACAATTTAGCTTCGTCTGTCGTAAGTTGCTTGATTTTCGCTTCGATCAATTTCAATCCGTTAGACTCAGCACGTTTGATAATTTCACCGATAATATTTTTGTTCATTGCATTGGGCTTGATCATCCCAAAAGTACGTTCCATCATGACACAATCTCCTTCACTGCTTCACCAATATGAGTTAAAGACGATACAACACGTACGCCACAACTTGATAAATAATCCATTTTTCCTTTTGCAGTCCCATGACCTCCCGAAATAATTGCGCCCGCATGACCCATGCGTCGCCCAGGAGGAGCTGTGGCACCTGCAATAAAAGCGACTACTGGCTTATCCATATATGTTTGAATAAAATCTGCAGCCTCCTCTTCGCTCTCACCACCAATTTCACCAATCATCACAACGGCATCCGTCTCTGAATCCGCTTGGAAAAGCGCCAACGCATCTAGGTGCGTCGTCCCAATAATAGGATCGCCACCAATACCAATACACGTAGACTGACCCAAACCCGACCGGGTAATTTGATCCACGGCTTCGTAGGTCAAAGTCCCACTGCGACTGACCACACCGATACGACCGTGTTTGTGGATATTTCCTGGCATAATGCCAATCTTGCACGCATCCGGTGTGATAATCCCAGGACAGTTGGGTCCGATCAAACAGGTCTCTCGCCCTTGCATAAATTCAGAAACTTTGGCCATATCACAAACAGGTATACCCTCCGTAATACACACCACGAGATCCAATTCTGCATCCACTGCTTCCATGATTGCATCTGCTGCAAACGGCGCAGGCACATAAATCACACTGACCGTGGCACCTGTCTCAGCTTTGGCTGCTGCAACCGTATTAAAAATAGGTATCCCTTCAAAAGATTCGCCTTCTTTCCCAGGCGTTACACCAGCAACCACCTGCGTGCCATACTCAAGACAGGCTTTGGTATGAAATTGCCCTGTCTTACCCGTAATACCTTGAGTCAGAACTTTTGTATGCTTATCTACGAGTACACTCATGAGGCACCTTTTTCGACAGCCAATTGGGCAGCTTCATCTAATGTGCTAGCAGAAATCAGCTGCAGTCCACTGTTGTCTAACATCTCTTTGCCCTTCTCTACATTCGTACCTGCTAATCGTACAATGATCGGCACATCAGGTTTCAATGACTGAGTTGCCTCAATAATCCCTTGCGCAATAATGTCACACCGCATGATACCGCCAAATATATTGACCAAGACACTCTTCACACGTTTATCTTTCAAAATAAGCCAGAAGGATTGCTTGATCTGCTCAGCGCTTGCACCGCCACCCACATCCAGAAAATTGGCCGGATCTCCACCATGTAACTTGATCAAATCCATGGTAGCCATCGCAAGCCCTGCGCCGTTCACCATGCATCCTATCGAACCATCAAGGTGTATGTAGCTAATGCCGATTTCGGCCGCTTCAACTTCATGAGGATTATCCTGTGAGGAATCAACTTCAATATCTTTTTGACGATAAGCCGCATTGTCATCAAGCTCAATTTTGCCATCTAAAGGAATCAAATCTCCCTCAGTAGTTTGAACCAACGGATTAATCTCTAGCAAACTCACGTCTCGTTCTATGTACAGTTTGGCAAGCTTTGAAAGTAACTCTCTCAAGGGTTTTTCGTGTGTTTTACCAATCAATGTCGCGATGCGCCGTGACACATATGCGGGCACAGTAGGACTGAACGGAATATAAAATTTCAACAAAGCGTCGGGCGTTTTCTCTGCCACTTCCTCGATGTCCATCCCGCCTTCAGTTGAGAACATGATGCAAAGCTTACTAAACTTGCGATCAAGTAACAGCGCCAAATAATACTCACATTCAATGTCAGACGCAGCTTCAAGGTATACCGCATTGATGGGCTGCCCTTCAGCTGTTGTTTGATGTGTAACCAAACGTGACCCTAACAGTTTTTGTGCAAACGCTGTGGCTTCATCAGCTGAGGTTACTTTTTGAATCCCGCCGGCTTTACCGCGACCGCCTGCATGCACTTGTGCTTTTACCACAACATCGGATACGCCAACATCGGTATACGCACGTGCAACATCATCTATTGAAAGCGCAACCTGACCCAGTGGCACTGAGATTTCATAATCCCTAAATAACTGTTTCGCTTGATATTCATGTAATTTCAACGATGAGCTCCTTTATGCAATCAACTTCATGGACCGTAATGCACCCACAAGTTGGGATACTGCTTCTTTAGACACGTTCAGTTTCTCTTTTTCATCATCTGTTAAGTCAAGTTCAATAATGCGTCTCAGCCCTTCTTTGCCTAATTCAATGGGTAGGCCAACAAATAAATTATCAACCCCATACTCTCCATTACACAGAACACTAACAGGCAGCACACGGCGTTGGTCAAAAATAATAGACTCGACCATTTCATACACACAGATAGATGGCGCGTAATAAGCAGACCCGGTTTTGAGAAGTCCTACAATTTCTGCACCCCCATCACGGGTTCGTTGTTCGATGGCATGAATGATATCTTCATTTAAAAATTGTGATAACGGCACACCACCAATAGTTGTGAAGCGAGACAGAGGCACCATCGTATCTCCATGTCCGCCTAAAACCAGTGCCTGAATATCCTGAATCGAAGTCCCTGTTGCTTCCGCAATGAACGTTTTATATCGCGCGGTATCCAAAATACCCGCCATCCCTAAAACACGCTCTTTTGGAAATCCACTTTTGTCTAAAAAAACATGACACATCGCATCTAGCGGATTACTCACCACAATCACAACAGCATCTGGTGCACGAGTTTTGACTTCCTGAGCCACTTCGGAAACAATGCCAGCATTTTTTCGAAGCAAATCATCCCGACTCATGCCAGGTTTGCGCGGCAACCCTGCAGTCACCACTACAACATCTGAGCCTTCACAGAGCGCATAATCGTTGCCGCCTTGTACTGAAACATCAAACCGACCCACAGCCGTGGCTTGAAGCAAATCTAAAGCCTTGCCTTTGGCAAGGTCACTTTGGACATCGATGAGTGAGACATCCGCACAGCCTCGAGTCACAATCCAATGGGCCAATGTGGATCCCACAAAGCCAGCGCCTACTACAGTCACCTTAGGTCGTCGTTGTGTACGCATATAGGGCCTCCTCTTTTATTTACCCAAATTTTCAATCACAGCATCCCCGTACTCACTACACGCAAGTAAGGTCGCACCTTCCATTTGACGGTGAAGGTCATAGGTGACCGTTTTATCTAGAATTGTTTTTCGAATCGCTTGAACAACCATCTCGGCAGCTTCTGCCCACTTCAAATGCTCAAGCATCATGACACCCGATAACATTAATGAACTCGGGTTGGCTTTATCTTTATTCGCGTGTTTAGGCGCTGTCCCATGGGTCGCCTCAAACAAGGCAATATTATCCCCAATATTCGCTCCAGGAGCTAAGCCTAATCCACCCACTTGTGCAACCAAAGCGTCGCTCAAGTAATCACCGTTCAGGTTTGTAGTTGCAATAACGGAATAGTTTCGTGGGTTGATAAGCACTTGTTGAAAAAAAGCATCCGCGATTCGATTCTTCAAAACCACATGGTTATCAGGTGGTGCCTCGCCCTCGGCCAAAGTTTCTTCTAAGATAATGTGATCCTTATAAGATTCCTCAGCCAACTCGTAGCCCCACTCGTTGAATCCGCCTTCCGTATATTTCATGATGTTGCCCTTATGTATTAAGGTCACACTGGGTTTACGTTGCGCAATCGCAAAGTCGAAAGATTTCTTAATCAACCGCTTCGAGCCAAATGGACTCACGGGCTTGATCCCGATGGCTGCTGTTTCATGAAACCCTTTTGACCCGAGCTCATTCATTAGAAAATCCCTGAGTCGTTTGGCCTCGGGTGTGTTCGAAGCAAACTCAATCCCAGCATACACATCCTCTGTATTCTCTCGAAATACCACCATGTCCACATGCTCTGGAAATTTTATGGGACTTGCGACCCCTTTGAAGTATCGAACGGGTCGAATACAGGCATAGAGATCCAGAATTTGTCGTAAAGCTACATTTAGACTACGAATCCCCCCACCGACAGGTGTGGTTAACGGGC
Organism: Deltaproteobacteria bacterium; assembly: GCA_029262815.1. GTDB lineage: Bacteria > Bdellovibrionota > JAJCYS01 > JAJCYS01 > JAJCYS01 > JAJCYS01. The sequence goes on from JAJCYS010000003.1 coordinate 15,819, forward strand.
CTTTAATTGAAACCTTATGAGTTCGAATCAACTCGATGGTGGATTCAGGTAGCGGCTCTCCGGTGGCTTCGACCGCCTTTTCACCTGCTAAAGCCTCAATCCATTCAATCTTCCGGCTTTTGCCGTAACACTTTGATATTGCTGCATTAAGAAGTTTTTGACTGGGCTTCCAAATATCGGCACCAATCCCGTCACCTTCAATATATGGGACTTTTACCACCGTCTCGTGGGTTGCTTGTTCACTTGACACTATCGCCTCCTTCAAGAATGGACTAGCTCATAAGAGAAAACACCTGGTATGGTAGTCCTTTTCTAATTACCATAGAAATGACATTCTGCAAAATTATGAATGCTTTACTAACATTAAAAAATTATTATCTTTATCCAAAGAATCAGCCTCGATGCCTAGGTGTGGACCTGAAGCTGAGCGCAGGCCATTCTTTGGCTATTCTGGGCCCTACAGGGTGCGGCAAAAGCGTCTTTTTGAAATCTCTTGTGGGGTTAGCGCCCTTTTCCGGGGAACTCAGGCTTCTTGACTCTTTCTTCCATCATCCGTTACCCAAACTGTTGAAATTCCCGAAGCGTTCACTCCCGATCGGATTCGCCTTCGAAAAAAACGCCCTCTTTGAATTCCTCTCTGTCGAAGACAACCTTTCTCTTGCGGGCGCCTTTCAAGACGAGGCTCAAACAACACAGAAACCCTCTGATGGCGAACGCTTGCTCAAACAAATCGGACTCTGGGAAAGCCGAAAGAAGTTCCCGAGAGCTCTAAGTGGTGGGATGAAAAAACGCCTTGCCGTTGCTCGCACGCTGATCAAAAAACCCAAGATTCTCATTTGTGATAGTCCGCTCGCTGGATTGGACCCGCTCTCAGCTCATAGCATTTTCACGATGCTCAAAGAGACCGTCAATACAGGTTCAACCCTCCTTGTGATGTCGTTACAAAGCTATACGCTAGCCCTCACTCACTTTACGCACCTGCTTTTGTTAGATTCATCAGGAAATCCAGTATTTTGTGGCAATATTGAAGATTTTTATTGTAAAAACCCCCATATCAAAGCGATATCATGAAAACACCTATCATTTCTTTCAGAAACGTCAGTAAACGTTACGGAAATCAAGAGGTGCTCAAAAATATCACGGTCGATATCTGGCCAGGCGAATTGACCTTCATCATGGGACCATCCGGAGTTGGTAAAACTGTATTTTTACGATTGGCGCTTGGGTTTGAAGAGCCCGACGAAGGTGAAATTCATCTGGCAGGTATCCCACTCTCTGAAATGCATATCTCTGAGTTGAGTGCCATCCGGGTTCGCCATATTTTCATCTTTCAACACCCCGCCTTGTTCGATTTTTTGACTGTCATTGAAAACGTTGGATTCCCGTTACTCGAACATCACCCTGATATGGATCCACCCTACGTCTTTGAAAAAGCAAAAGGCGTGTTACGGTCTCTAGGATATCGAGGCACCTTCAAAAAAATGCCAGACCAATGTACAGTTGGTGAGGCCAAACTGGTATCAATTGCACGCGCATTGATGCTGAATCCCAAGGTTATGTTTATTGACGAGCCTACAACAGGATTAGACGAGACAACCCGAACCCAGGTGGATCATATTTTAGTCAATACACACCGAATGAAACAATGCAGTTGCATTGTCGTCTCTCATGATGTCAATAGTGCCCTCACGATTGGAGATCGTATTTTATTTTTTTACGACACACAGCTTCATGCAAACATTGAAAATCCCAGAAAATTCACCTCTCATCCTGATCCGCTCGTAAACGAGTTTTTCAACCATGGCGAGGTGTTCTGATGATTAACCTCCGACAAGAGACCATCCAATTAAAAACGTTCACACTGGAGCTTGCATCCAGATTGTTCCGCCCGCACACCCAACATTGGAATATGATCATCATCGGTACACTCCGAATGATTCGAACCTGCCTAGTGATGGTTATTCTAAGCAGCCTATTTGTGGGTGGTATTTTAGTTGTCGTATTCCAACACCACATTTCCTTCTTTCGCGCCGACAGTATTTTGGGTGCCTTTGCATCATCAGCCTTACTCAGAGAAGTCGGCCCCCTTTTAGTTGGTTTTTTACTTTCAGGACAATGTGGGGCTTATGTCGCCAGTGAAATCGCAACTATGAAAGCGACGGATCAACTGGACACATTAAGCAGCTTGGGACTTTCGGACATGGATTTGGTCATTGTGCCACGGTTTGTAAGTATTTTTATGGCCACCACCTTTAGTTTGATGCTGAGTCTTGCAGGTGGCATTGTGGGTGCTTATCTTGTTGCCGCGTCGTTATACGACATGTCGATTTATTTCTTTTTCTCAAAATTTCAGTGGTTGATCCAATGGAGCTCTTTGTGGTCCGGTTTTTATAAGTGTTTTGCCTTTGGCTCAGCCATTGCATTTATCAGCTGTTATACAAGTTACACTGCAGAAAAATCAGTCCAAGGCGTTAGCACAGCTGTTCAGAAAACTGCCATTCGAAATATGATGGCTCTAATCATCCTCGATACATTCACTACGCACACCTTCAGGGGACTTATGTTCGTCCTGAAATACTTCGGGGTATTATCATGACCGGTCGGTGGCGGTTTTCACGCCTGTTATTAGAGCAATTGTATCTTCACGGGATCAGAGGTCTCTGGGTGGTGCTCTTGGCAGCTATATTTACAGGTCAGGTCATCATCGCTGAGTATGCCTATCACATACGCTACATCATGCACGAACTTACGTTTGTGCCCCCCTTTGCTACGTCTATGATTTTGACCCAATTCGGTCCATTACTGGCATGTATGTTGATGGTATCTCTTTCTGGGGCTGCCATCGCGTCTGAGACAGGACTCATGCGGAGTACAGAGCAATGGGACGCGTTGAAGCTTGAGCATATTTCACTGTGGTCGTTTTATATTTGGCCCCGCATCGTGGCATGTACGTGTATCTGCATTGCACTGACGTTGCTAAATATGGCAGGACAGATTGTGAGCTTTGTTGCCATCAGTCCATGGGAGCTTGGGCTCTCTTGGGCCAAAGTCATCGATACGTTGTTTGATATGTGTAGTCTTTCGGACTTGATTCAAGGCTTGTGTAAAGGGGCTTTCTTTGGATTCAGTTATTCTTCCATTGCAATTTTCATAGGCGCACAACCAGGACACTCTTCTGCTGATGTGGGCAAACGCTCTACTCAGGCGGTGGTTTTAGGTATCTTTGCCATCATTGTCGAGGATTTCCTCCTCTCTTACATTTTCATTCATCTATTCAACTAGATCCGGTCTCATGAATAACTTCGTAATGAGATCGAGCGAAATCTGTAGCCTCAAGGCCGCAGGTGAAAAATGCTCGGAGGTGGCCTCATTGGCCATCGAGAACATTTTTTACCGAGAACGACGAGGCTAGACAGATTGCAGCTGATCGGAATAGAAGTTATTCATGAGACCGGATCTAATAATAATTTTTTATTGTATGACTGATAACATTCCAAAAATCATATTCGGACAATGATTTATTCTCTTCTTTTTTCTTATATTCACTCACAAGGTATTCGATCAACTTTCGATCAACTTTACTCAGGTCACCGATTAAATGTAGTAGTTTCATACCGTATTTGAGTTTTCCATCATTCTTAGAAGCATACGTTTTAAGCAATTGAAAAGCTGTCTCAAACCAAGCAGTCATTAGTGTCTTTTCATCATTAATATCCTCTACTAATAACTCCTCTTTGATATACGTTTGTTGCTTCGCCCACAATTCCAAAACTTCCATTCTCAATTCGGGCTGGTTCATCCAAGGCTCGCCCGTGTTTTTTGAGATAAGAGGAAAAAGTACGTTTTGAGTGAAATTAATACTTTCGGTACCAAAAGATTGAATTAGCTTTTTCTTTGCCGCTAAATTTTCTTTTTGGGTAGCTTCTAATAATGATTTGAATATTTTTGTAGAAGTGTCATCGTGATATCCACTCAGCATCGAAAATGTTTTTCCCTCTGTAGCAGATAATGCCTTGTTGTTAGCAATTTTTGTAAAGAGAGGTCTCATGTGAGTTTGTTCAAAATAAGACTGCCGATTGGTTTCATTAATAAGTTTTTTTAAGGCCGGAGCCATACCAAAGGGTTTTTTGTCTGAAATCGACTGCTCAATTAGAAACGGAATCATCTTAGACTCAATCCAGTCGGGTCGCTTTTGAGCCAAAGCGAGTAACGGATCATCAAACCCAATCAAGGTATGTCGATTGACTTTAATACCATTTTGAAGCGTCACGATATCTATTAACAATTTCCATAATGGTTTCGCATCCGTTTTATCTGTTAGACCTTGAATGACATAGGGCATAGGGTCTAAATTGTTAAGATTCGAAGATTCTCTTAGAGTAGGTAAATGCTTTTCGACATAGGCTGATGGGTTAAACCAACCTGCTAGAAATAACCCCCGCTTTACTGTTAAATGTCTACTCTTGTTTTTTGATATAAGTTTTTGATCTGAAATATGTTTTTTAAGAGGTTCAATAGCCCAATCTTGATTGATCCCTAAATCCTCATGTTGCGTCAGGATCTTTTCAGCTTCAAAACTATTATTCTTTACGTACATTTCAATTAAATTAGGAAAAAAAGCCTTAAACGTTGACTGTACGCCTAAATCTGTAGCTAAATTCATATAAGCATTGAATGTGTTGATCATTAACTCTCGACCAAGCGAGAATTCCTTGATTCCCGAAGAATCGATCAAGGCCATGGACTCCTCAATTGTCCGACCTGACATAATCGCAGGACGTATTTTTTCTTTCAATATTGTTGCCGATAATCGGAATGAACTATCCCCTCTTTCACTGGATGCGATTTCGGTCAAGGAATACAGTATGTCTTGAAGCATAGATCCTTTTTTTACTTCTGAATAAGGTCTTGCACGTTCATTAATCTCATTTCTTTTTTTGTTATTCTGCCAACCTTTTGGAATTTTTTTATATTGATTAAAAAAATCTGTTCTTATTTTTTTAACCATATCAATTGCATCTTTAGGCTCTCCGCTTTTCAGATAACGTTCTCCAATGTCTCCAAAGTCATTCAAAAGATCTGAACGAAAGTCCTCGGGATACAGGAATTTGTCGACATTATCGGTTTCAACCAAAGACCTTTTTAGAGGTGTATAGATTTCAAATCGTCTGACATACACACGTGCAGGTAAGTCTTTTGAGGCTTTTGTCTTAAGAATTTTAACTAACGCCTCTCTTGATTGTTTAAGCTCTTTTTTGTCCTTCAAGTTTTTCAAATGAGGCTTGGCAACTGATGCTTCGATCAAAACAAGAGCCTTTATATTACCCTTTAATCCTGAGGCAGCCAGACCATCTATCACCCACTCAGGTTTCAAACTGTACAAATGCTGAAGGAGGGGAAGATACAAATATTCATTATTCGGATTTTCTGATAAAGGTTTGAATAGTTTAGGTATTACCTTGGACTTAAAGGCTTCCTCGTCCTTCAATGCGACTTTAGAAACTTTTGTTAAATGTATATTCTTAGTGTCATCCGATAAATCACTTAACAACACATATGGGGTGGTTTCCACCACCACATCCAGGCTCTGATCAAGTGTCATCTTGTTCAGGTGCTTCTCTTTCAAAAGAACCTCATCTATCAACACGGCTACTTTTTTTTGAACGTTCAGATAACTATCAGTTCCTCGGTCATAGTCATTTGGATATTTCGAATATTCAAAAAAAGTACGGATCAAAAATAGACTGAGGTCATAAGCCTTTTTGGCTGTTTCAATTTTGGTAACTTCACCTTTTAACTCGTCTAGCAGCTCAAGATGCTGTGTACTACCTAATTTATAATTTTGAAGATTTTCTTTAATTTTAATAATCGGATCTGCGGATTGTTGGACCACCTTGGAGGTTTCGACTTCTTTCAGATCTTGAACACCGTCATTCGTTTTAACTTCCACCACACCTTGCTGGTTATTCTCTGATTCCACTTGCTGGTTTTCTGTCGCTACTTCGCTTTGATTTTTTTTCAATTTATTCTGGTTCTGTTCAATGATTTTGTCTTTTTTTATGTTTGCTCGGTTATTGCCACCTTTGGGTTGAGATTTCGAACAGCCTGAAAAAATCAAAACACCAGCAAATAACCCAAATAGGTAGATATGACGCATCTGAACCTCCAAACTAAACAGCAAAATGACACTTTAACTCATTTAGGTCTAAATCGGATATAGTTTAATGAGACTTAAGCGGTTAATTTGAAGGAGCATGTTTTGTGCATGAGGACTTTCAATAAAAATTGAATTATACTGACGACATCTATGGGGGAAATGACCAACCTTTTTAGAGCCCAAAAGGCTTATTTTCGTACCGGACAAACACACGCTCTCCGATTTCGAATCCAATCCCTCTGCACTTTACAAAAAGCAATTAAACAGTTTGAACCCCAGATAATGGACGCCCTGCATGCAGACCTGCAGAAATCTCAAACTGAATCCTACATCTCCGAAATCGGATTCTCTTATGATGAAATTCGGTTTGTTAAAAACCATTTACACAAGTGGATGAAACCTAAACGGGTCCCCACCTCATGGCTCCACTTTTGGTCCACTAGCAAAATCGTACCTGAGCCTCTAGGTTCCGTACTCATTATCGGCCCCTGGAACTATCCGTTTCAACTCATCATCTCACCGCTTATCGGCGCCATAGCCGCAGGAAATTGCGCTATTCTGAAGCCATCCGAATGTGCACCCCATACCAGCCATGTTCTCAAAACACTCATTACTGAAACTTTCGATTCAGATTATATTGCTGTCTGTGAAGGGGGTGTCGAACAGACCCAAGCGTTGCTCGCTCAACCTTTTGATCATCTGTTTTTTACGGGTGGCACTACGATCGGCAAAATTGTCATGAAAGCTGCTGCTGAACACCTCACCCCAGTCACACTCGAATTAGGCGGCAAAAGCCCCTGTATCGTTCACAAAGATGCCCCCATCCAACTTTCAGCGACCCGAATTGCTTGGGGAAAATATATGAATGCAGGACAAACCTGTATCGCACCAGACTACATACTCATCCATGAGTCTATTAAAGAACCCTTCATCCAAGCTCTGAAATCTGCAACGACGCGATTCTGGGGGACTGATCCGTTGACCAATCCTGCATATGGCAAAATCATCAACCAACGACATTTTGAAAGACTCAAAACCTATCTCGATCAAGGTACTCTCAGGATAGGAGGCACATTCAACGGACAATCACTCGCGCCCACGGTAATAGACGAAGTCCCTGACGACGCACCTGTGATGCAAGATGAAATTTTTGGTCCCATCCTACCCATTCGAACTTACACCCAACTTGACGAGGCCGTTCAGTTTATTCAAAATCGACCGAAGCCACTAGCTCTTTATTGTTTTTCAAAGCAAAAAGAGGTTCTTGAAGCGATTTTGGCCCAAACCAGCTCCGGTGGGGTCTGCCTTAACGATACCCTGGTCCACATCAGTAATCCCCACCTACCCTTTGGTGGGGTCGGACAAAGTGGGATGGGGGCATACCATGGGTTCAAAAGTTTTGAAATATTTACACATTACAAAAGTGTACTTAGAAAAACCCTACTATTTGACCTTCCCCTACGGTATCCTCCCTACACACAGAAGAAGTTGGGTCTTTTCAAACGACTCATGCCGTAATCAAACGGGTGTTGAATTTTTAAAAACCCGCTTTAGAATAGTGTATTCTGTATAGTAGTATCAGGTAGGCAAAGCTATGTTTAAATTGACGTTCACACATAAATTCCAAATTACGCTCTTTCTCGGTATCAGCGTTATCTTGTTTGGTGTTTTTGCTTACGTCATGGGTGATCTTCCCTTTATCAACCAAAACACAACAACATTTCACGTTGATTTTGGGTTTAGCGGCGGCTTGCTCAAAGGCTCGCCAGTCAGACTTGCAGGCGTATCCGTAGGTAAAGTTTCAAGCATCACTTTACATCCAGGCCGACGTCCTCCTGTGACTGTGTCTGTTTCAATTTCTGCTGAAGCTCAAAAACTGGTTCGTGAAGACTCTCAGTTCGTCATCAATATGGTGGGTGTCATGGGAGAAAGCTACGTCGAAATCACCCCCGGCCATCCTGATGAAATAGCCCAAAATCCCAAGAGTCATATTCGTGGCATTGATCCACCTCGCCTCGACCAAATCATGGCTGAAAGTTACAAAACTTTTCAAGCAGCAAATGCATTCATGTCTGAATTGAGACCTGAGCTCAAAAATATACTGAGCGCTTTACGTCCACTTGTTCAACAAGTTGACGAAACAGTCAGTGCATATTCTGGTAAAGACAAACAGTTTTTTCTCAAACATTTGATTTCCCTCGTGACCCAAATGGATACATTGCTTAAGAAAGTTAATACCATGGACGCTAAGACTTGGACGCACGTTAAATCACTCGTCCAGAAAACCAGCGAGTTAGCTCGCAATGCGACTTCAGAAAATGCAAAGGTTGCTCTGTTTCGAATCCGAAAAATGATCGAAAGACTTTACAAAGTCGACGAAAAAGCGTTAAGAAAGTTTCTGCAAAAAGAAGGTATCAAAGCAAGGATGTTTTAAATGAAAAAATCGCTAATCGTACTGATAGGGTGTTTCGTTTGGCTCACCCACTTTGGCGTTGCTCATGCTGCTGAAGCCCAACAAAATGAAATTCCTATTTCAGATTTCAAAGTCGACCACCGAATTGGTGCGGGTCTGATGATCGGTGGCAGTAGTGGCGTCATGGGCCTCATTGCAGATATCAACATCAACCCATTCTTCAGCACAACCGTATCGCTAGGCACAGGATATGCCTACTACGCTGCCGGTGCTAAATTTCAATACTACTTGTTAGGTACAATCTTAAGCCCTTTTATCGGCGTTGGATATGCCCATTGGCGATCGTTCAGAGGTATCAATGAAATCGGTGCCTTGTATCCTAATTTTATCTTCTCTGCGTTGCTCAATGACGAACAGAAAAAAAGTACCGTAAAAGACGGTTTGGCCTTACACTTGGCCTACCCTTCGATTGGCTTGCAGTATATTCACGAGTCTGGCTTTGGTGTTTCAACAGAAATCGTGTATTTGTTTGATGTCACTGATTTTAAAGGCGTACCTTATTTTAGTGTCCAGACGTTTTATTACTTCTAGAACAAAGGCCCCTTACACTTTAGAGACAAACCTTGAGAAAACTTCAAAGTGGCGTGTTTGAGGGAACATGTCTACCATGATGACTTCTTTGAGCTCAAAATCAGAATGCAGCTTCCGTACATCATGACTCCACGAAATGGGATCACAACTGATGTAGATCAGCTCTGGAATTTTTTTAAATGCTTCAACTTTTGACAACTCTTCACCTATTCCGCTTCTAGGCGGGTCTAAAATTACGGTGCCAAAAGACTCAAAAAAACCTGGATCCTGTGAATTCTTCTCAATCATCCACCGAGGTAAGGTTCCCACTTCGAATGAAATGTTTGAATCGGGAAAACATTTTTTTCCGTTTTCAATATTAACTGGATCCCCATCCACGCCTAAATAATGTCGATCTGGCGCAGGTTTAAATTCAGGTAACACCAACTGACCTGAACCCGAGTACAACTCCAAAATTCCTTTTTGGCCTTTCTGACATGCTTTTCCAATCAATTCCCGTAGTATAGCTTCTCCCCATGCATTGGCCTGGCGAAATCCCATTTGTGTTTGTTCAGCCCCGGTATATGTTTTGACTGACCCATCGTCAAATGCATCTAAGGAGATATCGTGCACTGTATCAGGGCGCGGAAAATTTTTTTCGTCGGACAACCATGAATTAATGCTATCTACAGCTACGGGGCAAGAGGGTATAGATAAAAAATCTAATGTGCCTTTTTTGAAATAACCGACTTGGCCTTCACGTTGTCTAAACCGCGTACGACGACGATAACCGTAAGGCATCGGACAAGCAAGCGCTGTCACAGAAACCGAACAATCCAACTGCTTACGCACAACATGTTCAAGCACTTGTCTTTTTTGCTCGACCTGTGCTTCATAACTCAAATGTTGAAGCTGACATCCGCCACAAATGCCAAATACACTGCATTTTGGCGTTACTTGATCAGGCCCCGTTTCAATAGTGGACAGTTTTTTACATTGAATATAGTGCTTACGTTTAGCAACTTCTCGAACCACGCACCGCTCACCTACGGCACCAAAAGGTATGAAGAGAATATTTGATTCATTAAGACGAGCAATCCCCTCGCCGAATAATCCCATTTTTTCGACAACGACCTCGTGCTCACGAGGCTCTAAAATGGGTTTGAAGCGGTTTTTTTTCTTTTTCATAATCTCTGTGAATTCTATGGATACTTGTAAATGTGAATCAGCTAAACTTAATTATGCTATACTACTAACAGAGTTATGTCACTCACTCAATCCCATTTATTATCGCAATTTTTTGCCTGCCTCGATCAAATCGACCGAGTGATTGTTATTGGCGATTATTTGTTGGATCGATACGTGATTGGTGATGTGACACGGGTATCACCTGAGGCACCTGTCCCCATCCTATCTCTTGAGAGTCAAGAAAACCGTCCTGGAGGAGCTGGAAACGTAGCTCAAAACCTTGCTGATCTAAATATTCATACCGAATGCATCGGCGTTGTAGGGGATGACCCTGAAGGGTTTCATCTCAAGAACCTATTGAGCCACATTCCCCACGTTCAAACGACTCATATTTTAGAGGACAAAAACCGTAACACATCTTTAAAAACACGATTCATTGCAAAAAATAAACAGTTAATGCGTTTAGATCGTGAAACTGTTGAACCACTTTCTTCAAAAATCCGTTCTCAATTCAATAGCTTGATGCAATTTATTATCAAACCATCGGACTTGATTTTTGTTTCAGATTACAACAAAGGAGTGGTTGATCAAGACCTCATCCGAAAACTCAAAAAAAACCAAGCTAATTCTTGGATTTCAGTCGACCCCAAATTTGAAAACTATAGCAAATACAAAGGCGCTGACTTACTTACACCCAATCAAAAAGAAGCAGAACATGCCACTGGCATCGAAATTTGTTCTGACGAAAGTGTAACAACTTGTTTGAGAAAGCTGTACACCCTTACCAAAATTCCATTCATATGCTTGACTCGATCCGACAAAGGGATGGCGCTCTACGAGGGCCCATACGATCGCGTCACTTATGAACCAGCCTGGGCTGAAAAAAAGATTTGTGATGTGACCGGTGCAGGTGACACAGTTTTGACTTTTATGAGCTTAGGATTGAGTCGAGGACTACCGCCACCCTTATGTTTAAAGATTGCTAGCCTAGCAGCTTATCTAGTTATTCAAAAGTTAGGAACCTGCAGTGTCACGAAACGAGAGCTGATCGAGGCTTGGCCCGCTATTAAACAGAAAGTTCAGTTATCTGAACCAACCAGTCTCGACCAGAAATATTCTGGATCTCGATCACTTCCTCATTAACATCTAGAATCTCAACCCTTACGGGCAAGGATATTTGAAGGTCACCATCTGTACCGACGATACTGATCAATGGCTCTCCAACTTCGAGCACTGTACCAATAACAGGTACATTCAACTCTATAAAGGCTCCTGTTGTGTCTTTCACAACATCTTCTAAACCTAATTTAAAAGGAGCCTCTCCTTCAATCCATACACCAGAAGGAAGATCAACGTTTTTGATACTCATAATACGGCCTCAAAACTCACGCTACAGTACGAACTGGTCACATTTTATCGCAAATGAAGTTGTCTATCTCCGTGATCTTGTTTCGAAACAGCAACATACTGCTGTATGAACGAAACTAAGTGCTGGAGACATTGAAATACCTCATCTGTCGCTTGTATCGAGCATCCATATTGAACTTCAGTGGGACCCTCCTGGTCACTCACTACTTTATGCACTACCTTGACTTCTAAGGGTATATAGTCTTCTTGGGAAAAGTAAAGTCTAAAAGCAAAGTTTTCATCTTTTTTAAACTGCCCATAATAATCAGGCATTTTAAATCGCAAACCACGCTCACTGATATCTACAAGCTCTACCTTGAGTAACCCTTTTTGCTCGATAAGCGCAAAGGCTCCCAAAATATTCCCAAATAAAACACGTTTAAATTTACGATTATCTTTGTTTTCTTTTTGGGCCCTTAAATCTGAAATAGAAACTATCTTCTTTTTGGTCACAGGATAACCCTCCTTACGTACCCTGATTCGTCAATAAACAGAGAAATGTTAAGCCCTTTATTCAACAGGAATTTTGGCCTGAGTCATAGAATCGAATTAATAGATTATTTAGCTAATAAGAGTAGTTCTATGGCGTGTCCTCATAAGAGATTCGTAGCGAGGAAATGGAGATTTTGAGCCGAAACGAGGAGATTGAGTGAAAATACCGCAGGTGTAGTAGCGCTACGTCGAGGATTTTTTCATGAAAATCGACGAAGTTGTAGGCCAAAAGATCTATTCCACAGTAGAATCTCTTATGAGGACACGCCCTAATGTAAGGTGACTAGATCTTCTGAGTCCATCAGATCATCCATATTAACCAACGTACAGACGTAATCCTGTACAATGACCTCACCGCGGCGCTCAATAAAATCGACCGTTGCTTGAGAAAACTCACTTTCCATATCTATTTTGTGGTGATCAGCCACCAAGCTCATACCTACGGCAAACCGTAAAGCATCATCGTGGTCATCTACCCGAATAACGCTACATTTCAATTGTTTACGTAGGCTAGAAAGCAAGCCATAGACGACCCGTTTAGCTTTTTCACGGGGCAACCCCGGACTACAAATACACTCAAACCTTGCAATTATGACATACATGATAGATTTTGATTAATATGTCTTCTTATCTTAACGAAGCTTGGACTGTTTTCCAATCACCAATCTTGCAGGACGCCCGTTCGGGAAGAAATACATCAGAGCATCCCACCTTCGTGGGCCTTGAATCTTTTTTTTACGCGCTAAAAAATAACATTCCCACTTTAAACTCCAAAAAACTCCTAGTTCCTCAAATGCTGGTTCACTCATTCCCCCCTTTTCGGCATTTCGGTACGCCATCATCCTATGAGGCGCTTTTTAATGTTTTACTAGAGCTTCGCGCCAATAATTTGGCTCTCGATTTTATACACCTAGCCAAAACACTTTCACCGTCACAAAATTTACAAGCTCTGTTGTTCCTCTACCATGAATACCTGTTGTTCAAAAAACATAACCCAACTTTTATTGATCCCTGGGATTTGCTAATACATGTCGAAAAAGCGTCTACTGCATGTCCGGCGATTCGTTTTATTCACTTTCCTCAACTCACTTTTTTTATCAAACAAATGATCGAAGTTTTTTCTAAAACAACTGGGTTTGAACATCAGGCCACTGGACCTAAGGTCAAAAAAATAAAATCGAGGTCTTTGAGCCATTTCTCAAAAATCCTATCCCGCGCAACGAAGTCTGGTTTCACAGGACAGTTCGTCCAAACGCCTGATGTATGGCCCCAAAGCGCTTCATTAAACCTAATTCAACCGGCATTCGATACGCCACCCTCGATATATAATGATATCTACGGGTTTTTGAGCGATAGCCTCACTGAGAATGTACCTACACCTATGGGTCTAAAGTCCATCATGGAAGATCATGTGGTTCCAGAGGCATTAGCCAACGATCCGTTTTGGGTGGGACACACAAAAATCCCAAGAGTAATCGAAGGCATAGAAGGAGAGACCCTCCTTTGGATGCGTTATCTCACTCAAAAAAAACAGATTAAGGTGGGACCAAAGACGATGATGCTCACAACTTTTCCGCATTGGATGCCAAAAACGAAAGAACTGATTTTCATCAAAGAAGCCCCCCCTCATTTGACCCTCTCCCCTTATGCGATATATCCTACCTATCGATCAGAAACCCTCATTCAACTTGGATCAGAACATGCATCATTTTAGCCCTACCGCGTTGGAAACCTATCAAAGCTGTGTTCAAAAGTATGTGTACAGATATGAGGATGAGTTGTATCCACCCAATCGGTCAGAACAAGCTCAAGTAGGTCATTTGTTCCACAAAGTCATGGAAACGCTATTGAAAGAAAAGATTTCCTTAGTGGACAGCAAACACACCTTGATGCACGCAAAACAGCTTATGCCAGAATTGAAACCACCCGACTCATTGTCTTCACAAGGGTTGGACCCGTTTTTTATTTATCAGCTCACTACGGATCTCATCAGCCAACAGATTCAACTTGAACAGTCCTGGGTTGAAACCACATCCGTCTCCCCCGGTATTGCTGAAGCCAAAGGCACCATTTCAGTCGGTCCCTATAAACTCGAGCTGCGCTTGGATCGCATTGATCGAATCGGAGATCAGTTTGTATTTATTGATTACAAAACACAAGAAACCCCACCAAGTTGGAAGGCTCTATATGAGTATGAATTACTTCAACCCTGGATTTATTCACTCTATGGGCTTGAAACGTATGGTGCAGATTTTTTGGGGTTTGTGTACTTTCTACCTAAAAAACCTCTTATTAGGCCTGTCCTCGCGTTTTCTGAAAATTTTCATCAATCGATGCTTTCTTTCCAAAAAATAAAAAAAAAGTTCATCGAACCCGCACAGGTACACGACCATATCGCTCCCCTAAAAAAACACATCACAGCCCTCATGGACCGTATCAAAGCTAAAGACTTTTTATGCCCTGAGCCTCCAAAATCTCACTGTAGAACCTGTTCTTATAAACCATTTTGTCACGTATTATTGGATCATCATGGCAGTTAAACAAACCTATAACGCGCAGCAGCTTGAAATTCAACGCATAACTGAGCTTGCACCTACACAACATTTAGCCGTCACAGCAGGACCCGGCACAGGAAAAACAACTTCCCTAATCCTCCGAATGCAGACACTCCATGCAGTAGGCGTCCCTTTATCCGAAATCGCTTGTATTACATTCACAAAAGCTTCTACTCAAGAGCTCATCCACAGAACTCCCTTAGACGGCATCACGATTCAAACGTTTCATAGTTTTTTACTGCACCTCTTAAGAATGCAAGCAAATGCCCCGGCGTTCAGGCTTATTTCTGAAAATGCGTGGGAGACGTATTTGAAGCAGGTTGTTCTTTCTGCGCATACGCTACATCGCCCTCTAAAACAAATCTACGAACCTCATCTTCAACAGCTGGTTGAAGAAGTCATCACTCGCAACCACCACTGGATACTTGATCCTCCCGAAGATCCGATCATCAAATGGATTAGCTACGTTTTACGAGACTATTATCTAAACCACCCCTGCCCTACAATTAGCTTGCATGACTTAGAAGTGTTTTTCTATTTGAAGTTAACTCAAGGGAGACTGGCATACTTCCCCTACACGCAACTTCTGGTAGATGAGTTTCAAGATACCTCTCGTATTCAACGCGATATTTATATGGCCTATCTCACACATGTAAATCAGTTGACACTCTTTATTGTCGGTGATGCGAAACAGTCAATCTACGCTTTTCGAAAAGCTGATGCCAAGAATTTTGATACGATGAAGCTTCTTCTGGCAAACACAGGCGGACAAACCATAACCTTACGTCAGAATTACCGATCCGACACGTCGGTACTAAAAATTGCTAACGCATTTCAAGACGAATTTTTATCAACCCAGGATCCGCATCTAAATTCTGAAATAGCGTCATCTAGCCACATTTATTGTCATAAATTTAGCTCGAGTGATGACCTTTTATCTCAGCTGAACAGAATTGCTCAACATACGATAGATCAGGGAGACGAGACTGCTTTTTTATTTCGAACGACTGCGAAATTGAAGTTGTTTACGAACCTGCTCCCAACGAAACTTCAGGGTTACACACAGTCTTCTCTGGATAATAGAACAGAAGTTCATACCTGGCCGTTCGTGCGAAGTCTGATCTACGGTTATCTTGCGACACTCTTCCCCGACGTTGAACTCTACCATCACGCTTGGATTCATTCACCCTGGAAACCTAAAACACGATTGCCTTATTTTTCTCTATATGCTCCGATTACACTTCATGCGTTGCAGAAAAGTGCCGCCCGCTATCCTGAAAATATCGAAGAGCAGTTACTCTGTCAGAGAATCAACCAAACTATTGAAGAGGGTGCTCGTTTATTTCTGCCAGATTATCCTTACAAACTCGAAGCCTATTTACTCTCGCTCATAAATCCGCTAAAACCCAAGCATATTGCAATCCCAGATGAACGTCGAAAAAACACGCAACCCCTAAAACTCACCACATTGCATAGTTCTAAGGGGTTAGAGTTTCACAGGGTTGTCATACCGTTATTTAAAGATGCCTTCCCCCGTATACAGCGATATCCGCTAATTCTAGAGCATGAAAATCAGTGGGCACTGAGATTTCGTCATACGGTTGCCTCGTGGACTGAATATGAACTCTACGAAACGTTAAAAAAACAATACAAATCCGAGCATCTGGCAGAAGAGTTACGGCTTCTTTATGTGGGAATTACTCGAGCTCAAAAAGAACTCCATATATGTTATATTCCTGAAGAAACACCAAAGCTTCTATCTGATTGGTTAGATCAGTATTCACACACATCACGAGACAGCATCAAAGAAAAGTTTGTAAATTCACCTGTCTTTAGCTAGGTAGGAATTTTTTGGAATTTTATGAAATCAAATAGTTTTTTGTATTCATTTTTTTTGGTGGCTACACTCCTTTTCACATCATTTAGACTAAATGCCTGTATCATCGATGATATTCGGACCAAGATGTTTGAGCTTGAAATACCGAAAAGCTTGATTGATTCTTGGACATCAATCCAAAAACAAGCTCAAGAAATAGAAGCTAAAACATTAGCTGAGGTTCTCAGGCTTCCCTATCCCAACACTAAACCGATATTAGAATGGATCAATACGTATTTGGATGAAGTCAATGAATTCACCCGGAACAAATTCAGTACCAGAAAGACTTTTCTCATTCAGAAGACGTTAAACAAAATCATTACGTTAGATATCCAAAAAGAGGTTTCATATGGAGAGTTACTTTCGGCTGTCTATTTAGGGTCCCTAGCAATTTATACGAAATATGCCGATGATCAAAATACATGGGGACTGCTAAAGAAATTCGATAAAATGTCATTTCCGTTTTCTGAAACTATTTTGGAACAAGTGTTGTTTTTCAAACCTGAGTTCAGCACTAAAAAATTGGGTCTCCAGATGCCTCAGCAGTTGCTCATGCCCATTGACCCGAATGTGAAAGTCGATATTCTACTGAGACTTCATATGCGACTTTTTTGGAGTTCACCCTGGCAACTGACGCTAGACAATTGGACTAATCCAGGTAGTTTATCCAAACCTCTTTCCAAACAGGAATACTTGTCTATGGAAGGATTTGATCCCTATTTGGATAGAAACTTGTTTGATACGCACATTTTTAGCCGCTATATCAGTGAAAAAATGTCCCTTCAGAGAATGATTTTCAAAACTATATATGAGCGTCAGCTTACAGCACGTATTTGGAAAGATGTGAATCACATGAGTAACGCGCTGGTTCGCGCTGATGACCAGACTATCAAATGGGTTGAGCATCTAGAAGATCCTGCAAAACTGTATGGCATTATTTTGGATCAACTTCGGTTTGAGGTCAATCGTTTGCAAGCATTGGAAGGTCAGCCAACAGATTTCGTGCAAAGAGTAAATCAAATATATTATTATTTGACAACCCATGAATCCAGAACGAAAAGAATCCTAACTCGGGACTATCTAGTCGCGCCGATACCGCCTCATCCCCATTTCATGCATATGTTTTTATCTAATATTTTATCGAAAGAAAAAAGAAAGAAAAACGCGAAAATTAGTCCAGTCCCTTGATGGAAAAGGACGGATTTTTGGATCACGTGATGACATACGTTCAGCTTTAGAGTGGCTTCAAAAGATTTCAGCTGCATCTCGATAATCCTCTACGGGTAGTCATTGCAAGGAGGCTCTGCCGACGAAGCAATCTCATTTAGGTTCCCCCGGCACCCTTTTGACACTTATATATTAAGGAATGATTCTCTCTTTTATTTTTTTTCCTTTGGAATCCTCTCCAAACAGGTCCACATATTTAACCGTAGGAAACATAATACCTTCGACAGAAGAGACAAATATTTTCTTTAAAGCTGAATTTCTATTTTTGATAGTGGTTTTAACTTCAACTTGACATTTATTTTTGATTTTTTTGACATTAACATGCACCCTTCTCTTAGAGAGGGCTTTTAATTCAAAACTCACAGTATTCTGTTGTGTTTTTTGATTAACAATTCTATAGACCAATTTGTCAAAAAAATTAAACTTCTCCCTCTTTTTATGAGTTGCGTACATTATCCAGTATCCTTCGATTGGATTTTTCTTTTTGAGAACACAGTCTTGATCGAGTTGAACCGTATAAAAGACTTGATTACTGTTTTTGCTTCGCTCAATACGAAAAAGAGGGAATGATGTATACTCCGTCGCAAAGCTGATATTGCTTACCGCGACTAAACTGATTACTAGACAAATTTTTAACATTTCAATCTAAACCTTCACTGTTTAACGAATCGGCATGTTTCATGAATTTTGTTAGAAATGATTTTTAATCAATCACAGACATAATTTGGGAATAAAACATCTAAATATATTTACCGATATTGTCAAGCATTTGCAATCTTCCAATACCTTGAAATGAGCGTGCTGAAATCTTGGCTGAATTTGTGTGCATCACCTGGCCACCTCGCAGAAAGATAATTCCCATCTAGGACTGTATAGCCATGTTTAAGATTTTCGGGGTTATCTCTAAAAATAGGCATCGGTCCACGAATGAACTGAGACTTTAATTTTAGAAAAGACCGCAATTCTGTCTCCATCGGTACTGGATAGGTACGGTAGTAGTCTCCCATCCACAATCGAGTTAGATTCCAAGCTATCATTTCTTGAACGAAAGTAAGACCCGTAGAGTTTTTCTCATACAGCACAGACTTACCTGTTCGGGTGGATATGCTTCTTGCAACTACCAAAGTTCCGTGACAGATAGCCCCTACGGGTTTATTGTTTTCAAAAAAGAAGACAATCGCCCGCTTTATCTCATTTGACTCTAGATACTCTCGCATGCCCTTCGCATGACCGCCAGGAAGAATAATTGCATCGTATTCTTCAGCTTTAATGTCTGAATATTTTATCGGGTTCTGAAATGCATCAGATTTCAGCATTTCATTGTATGCACTCAACCCCGTTGAGTCAGCCATCATAAACGATTTAAATAACCCGAGACCTTGTCCAGTAACCATTATTGGGTCGGCTTCACCAGTTTTTCCATTAGGAGTAGCAAATACAATTTGATGTTTAGCTTGTGTAAGCACAAGCCAAGGAACGCCAGTTTCAGTTGGATCAAAATCACGCCTCGGTAGTGCACAGAGTATTTTAGCCATCTTTTAAATAATACACTCGTACTCAAGATATTTAGAACGCTTATTTTTATTCATTTATTATGTACGCAGTTTCCAAGACTTTCTTCTTGTTTTCAGGTTGTGCCTTAGCAGCCAATACCAAAAAAGTCATACTGAGTCCAAATCCAATGAGCCCAGCCCCGTACCAACACCAATAGGGATTTAGCGCATACACCCAAGTCCCAATTAATGGCGCAAGCATAAAGGAGACCCCATAGGTCATAGATTGAAGTCCCATATAGGCTCCTCTCGTTTCAACAGATGATCGTTTTGCCGTAAACGTACTTAAAGCTGGTACATAGGTTATCTCGCCGAAAGTCAAGATTGTAACTGCCAAAACAACAATTACAAATCCATGACCAAGTGGAATAATTCCAAACCCTAAACCCAACAACAAACACCCTAAAGCCAACGCCGGAATAAGAGACTGAGTGCGAATTTTTGAAGAAATCACCATTTGAAATAAAATGATTAAAGTTGTATTCAAAAAGTAAATAAATCCTATATCAGATTCCATAAACCCATGAAATGATTTCAAATAAAGCGGCAACGTAATTGAAAATTGACGAAATACAATTTCTGTTAAACACATCAGTAAAATTACTGTGATAAAAAGACCATCCTTCCAAACAGTCGTAAAACCGCTTCCTTTTTTTTCAGTAGCCTCCACATCATTCTGGCGATGTAATTCAGGCTCGCGAAACATCAAGTATAAGAAAATTGCTGCCAGAATACAGGTGATCGCATCTATAAAGAATAAGAGGCGATAGCTATACAGAGCCAAAATCCCGCCCAAAACAGGTCCTATGGCCATACCAATGTTAATCGCCAAATAGATGAGCGAAAAAGCCTTGGGATGTAAGTCGGGATGGCATGTATTTGCAACTGACACCGCATTAGCAGGACGAAAGCCTTCGATGAATAATCCGCAGAAGAAGAGAAGCATCCCAATAATAGCAAGATTTGTTTGGTAAAGAAGTATCAAAAAGCAGAAAGCAGATAAAACCAACGTGAGAAGTTGAATTTCTTTTGCTCTGAAATGTTGACACAATATCCCACACCCATAACTTCCAAACAAAGCACCACCTCCAAAAAATGCAAGCAAGATACCAGCTGTAGAAACGGAGAGTCCTAGTTCTTGTGTTAGATATAGGGTAAAAAAAGACATCACCATGGTGCCCATCCTATTTATAAGAACGGCAACTGCTAGAACCCATATTTGACGTGGGAGGCCACTAAATGCATTACGGTAAGTAAAAATTAGGGCTTTAATCATTCCTGTAATTTACTTTCATGTTGTCTGTCTGATTAATTGCTTCTCATATGATACGTTATTACAATTCTGTCGGGTTAATAAAAAAGAAATATTCTGACCATCATCCTCCAAACATTCCAGGTACTTGCGAAGCAAACGTGGGCAATCTAAACTATTTTTTTGATGATCAAAAAGTAGGCGGGCACCTTCTCTTTCCGATGATCAAAAAGTAGGCGGGCACCTTCTCTTTCCTTTTTCTTTCTCTTTTTGAGGCACATCGGGCTCTAGCGTTCCTCCTTCAGAGATACCTACTTTGGCTTCTATGTTGGGATTTAAATGATCCGATGTTCGAGTTTGTTTATCAACAACCCGTGAATAAAGTCCAGGTATGCGTTTAGTTTGCATAATTGCTCTCATATAAAAAAATCCATCCCAGAGTTCAAATGAACCACAGGATGGATTTGTGAAATAAATTATTTTTTAGTAAAAATTATTTTCTTTTGTAGGTGGCCACACCATAAATTGTCATTAACGTACTGTTCCCGGATGGAGCTTTGGCTTGAAATACAATCGCAATATTGTTTTTATCAATTACTTTAAAAATACCTATCAAGCTTTGCTTTGGCACTTCAACTAATAAGGTATTCTCAGTTAATGGTGTTCCATATTGAGGAGGAACTTTTTCTGTATGCGAATGTATGCCAATTCTTCCACCCTTCAATTTTTTTAAGGTGATGAAGCTATCGTGTTTTCTAGAAAGCTTGTTACCATTCGGCAAAGTAACTACTTTAGTAACCTTTATAGTGTAACCCTTGCCCTTTTTCTTGACTGCATGATGTGAAATATCACTAGACATAAGTAAATTAGCAAATGGTTTATTCTCAACACGTTTAAACATTTCCTCTATTAAATCTTTTAGTTTGGACTTATTTTTTTCTTTTTTAAGCTTTTGAAAAAATGATTGAAAAAATATTTTATCTTTTTTATCTACAAATCCGTGGGAAACATCACCTTTCCCAGTCCATTCACCAATCATTAATTCGTGATACGCTTTAAAGTCTAATTTTTTTTGTATTCCGTTCTCATCTGCTATCAGATCAAAGGATCCAGCTAAAATAAGAAAAACAAATGAAGCTAAATAGGCAGTGTATCTCATATTTTTCCCCTAGAGTCTGAGACTATTACTAATGAATCAAAATTTCAACTTCAAACAACTCCCCTTAAAAATGGCGATTACCGGTTTTGAATGTCTATCGATTTAATAGGTTGCTCCATATTGTGTGTTGAGTCTCTTTCTAAGATTCTTGTAAATTGCCATATTTGATTTGTCTTAACGACAGTGGGCAAGTTCAAATCTATTCCTACATCACCAATGGTTTGAAGCTGCATCTGAGATACACCTAAGGTGCTAAGGTCAGCATCCTTAATGCAATTCTTTAGCATTGTAGAAATCTCAGTAGCCGTTTTAAAAGCGTTTTTGCTTTCTGATTCATTCACGAAAATTTCAAACAATATCGTGATTTCCTCTACATAACAGGTTTTACCCTTATCCCTTGATAACGAAAAGGGATCTTCATCAGCGTCTGCAATCGTTGGCACTATGAATGGGTAGATTCGATCAATATTGACTGCTGGATCTACAAACCAAGTGACACCTTCAACATGAAGGTGCTGTGATAATTGAAATGGGAAAATCATATCCCTTTAAACGATCCTTTGTATTCGGCGAATTAATGTATCAAGTCGTCGATACCTAGGTAAGGTTCCCGGAGAAACCCGTTGTTCTGTGAGTAGCAAGCTGCTTACTTCAGAAGTTTTTACCGTATCATCAATCATCTGAGCTGAGGCTTCTACTAATGCATTAAACCCTTCAGGAGATCTGAGGGATTCATCCGCCAGGTCAGCAGACCAAATATGCTGAAGGTGTGCCCGCCTACTTTTTGGCATTAGTCTGTTTAGAGTAAGTTACGGTGGATGGGTCAGGCTCCTCCTTGAGCCTTCCGTATGGCGTTTTTGTTGCCTCCCCTCCTGGGTCGGCCCGTGTATTACACCGCCTAATCCTGCGGATTAGGAATCTTTCATATTTCGTGATTTAATTGTCTGAACTAATCCCTTCTGGGCCCATAGTTAAATGGATATAACGGTGGATTCCTAATCCGCAATTCCAGGTTCGATCCCTGGTGGGCCTACCAATCATTCTAACTAGTTACTGAAATTACTAATATTTCTTGGGCGCATTTGTGGGAACTTTTCCCATTAACAAAAATATTTATCTCAAAAAGTGATGAATTAAACGTTTAGGTGAAATACTTTACCATTTCTTGTGTTCAAATTTACCGTATCGATCTGTTTGATCTTTTCTGGAAGTTCAATATCCATTGCGGCTAACCGTATATACCTCATGGTTGTTGATAGTTGTGTATGCCCCATTAAACGCATAATCATAGAAACTGGTATTCCCTTCCTTGCAAGTGAAGTTCCAAAACAATGTCTAAGACCATGAAAATTTAACTTAGGCAAACCTAGTCGATCAATGTCTTGGTGTAAATACCGGTTAGTGAGTGTGGACAATGAAAATGGGTTGTCACTAAAGGTAAAAACTAATTGGTTGGATTGTGGACGTATTGTGTCGCAACTTATTTGAAGCTTCTTATTCAAACTTGCTGATAAAGGGATTTTCCGAATAGAATTTTTGGTTTTCGGTGATTTGTATTCTAAAAACCGACTATCCCATGCTCTTGAAATTGAAAAGCAAAGGTGCCCGCCTACTTTTGGCACTTATTGATTAGCTCGGGGACAATGAGGTTCCTCAGAAAAGTAGACACTTAAGCGACATAAGTTTGTTCATATCTGACGGGAGATAAGTAGTCAAGGTTTGAGTGAAGACGTTTTCTGTTATAAAACACCTCAATCCACTCAAATAACGTCGACCTTGCCTCCT
>JAJCYS010000004.1 GCA_029262815.1 Deltaproteobacteria bacterium
TCCTGTTCTAGAACTAACTTGACAGCCTCAATTTTAAATTCTCGATTATATATATTTCGTTTCATTTATTACCTCATTTCAGTTTAGTCTTGTTAAATCATGCTCCTTTCGCTATGTCCACTAAACTGTAGCAAGTTCACAACTCCTTTTGGGAGTCAACGCATATAATAAGTGTGATCTAGTTTTATAACCGTTTAGCTAGTTCATCCATTTTTTCAAAATTGAACAATTTGAATTGGATTGGTTTCAAATCTACAAGTTCTTTTAGAAATGCATCATCGACTGTTGTCTCATGAGCTGCTTTATGGTTTGAAAAAACTACCAAAGCACGGTCTAAGAATGAAATTATATTCTCAAACCCGACTAATGTTGATACCTTGAGGTGTTTGTAATCTCTTATGAAGCTCTTTACCGAAGCTGAATCTTGCTGGAGTTGGTTTAGATTTTTAAGCAAAAATACAATCCTAGCTCTATCATCGTCTTCAATATCATCTTCAGTTAAGCTATAAAATTTGAGATCAACCTTTTGTACAGTATCACTTTTATCAGATCCCTCAGCCAAATTGATATCCATTAACGGCATTACTTTCTCTGCCCACGTCAAAAGTTTAGAAAAAGACTGAGCCAGCCTTCCCACAAATGTATTAATTGCAATTATATTAGGAGTTCCATCTTTAGGGTGATTTATTAAGAATCTAACTGTCTCTTTCTCATTAAGTGGGGCAATTTTTTTTGAAAGCAATTTGATACCTTTTAGATCCTTATTGGTGATAGAGTCCTTCGCAAGCAACTTAGCTATTTCTCTGTACATTTCTAATTTTAATCTTAATTTAACAATATCGCGATGCTTGAAAAAATGGAGATCACCATATTTTTTCACTAATGCATCACCGGCTTTTAGGATAGCGTTTACAGACTTTAAGAATGTCACAACGAATACTTCCTTATTATCTTTTACTTCTTTAAGGATTAATTTCCGTGTGTCTTTGCTAATTACCATGTAGCGTTTGTTATTAGTTGTTTCAGAATCAAATCCAATGACATTTTTATTGTTGAACACATTGAAATTTCGAACAAACACATAAGAGTCCTTTATAAACGTATTTACATGATCGATCTGAATTTCTGAAACTTTTCCTTGATCAGCTGAGTTAGAACTACACCCTGCTAGTACAATACATAGGGTCAGCGTTAAAGCCCCATTGAGTGAACCTGCTCTGCGGCCTAAAGGCCGGAGCTTCAGGCCTCTGGCATGCTGGAGTTTTGATTCTGAATATAATGCCTAACAGCATCTTCATGGACGGCGCCCACTGATTCGGCAAAATAGCCATCTGCCCAAAAACTATCCCCCCACAAAAACTCTTCTAGTTCTGGATATTCAGCCCTTATAACCCGTGAGCTACCCCCTTTCAAATACTGCACTACCTTGCTTACTGATATATTTGGTTTTAACTGAATCAGGACATGAACATGATCCTCTTGTATACCTAGCTCTTCTATTTCCCAGCGATTTACTTCTACACACTGCATTAACAGCTCTTTAAGGCGGATGGCAATTTTTCCTCGCAAGACACGCTTTCTGTACTTCGGAATCCATACTAAGTGGTACAGCAACCTATGCCTTGTATGGGCGCCTACCCAATATTTTCTTTTTTTTGACATACCAATCCAGCATGCCCAATTTACCTCCGTTCGGCAACTATTTGTTGCCTCCCTCCGGGCCGCGATTCATCCCCAGCCTTAAAAGGCTGGGGTTTTCTCGCTAGACGAATAAATTTGTTCTCAAATTCATGATAATTCCTCCGAAAAATATATTTAAATATATTTAATTTAATAAAGTCTATATCTAAATTGTAATTTTGTCTAACAAAAATAGGTTATCTTCTTGAAATATAGACGACATATTCTTTAACCTATTGTAAATATTCAATAATATTTACAATTATAATCAGAACTATCTTAAACTAATTAAGTGTTATTCAGGTGTATTGGCCATGCCTGACGGTCGCTAGTGGATTCCCCGTCGCGCGTTTCAGGAACGACAAAGTCAGCAAAAAAAATAAATAACCCTAACAGTTTGATATTACATCGATTTTAACTTTTAAAAATAGATTTAAAAACAAGTTGTTTTTAAATTAAAATAGTTTATAATAATGAAATTCGAAATTGAATTTTATATAAATTGAGAGGGTACCGAGTATGAGTCGATTGAGTTTAAAAGGGTTTCTTTTCTGTATGTGCTTGTTTGGAATTGACCGAGCCAATGCGGCTATTTCATGCCAAGCGCCAGATATTCAAGACCAAGCTAAAGTCGTGCTTTTTGTCGATCATCAAACCTATTCAAATTTGAATCAAGGTAAACCGAGCCTTAATTTGGTAGATCAATTTCAAAAGAATCTATTGGATCATAGAAAACTTGGATCGCATCTTTGTGTATTAGCAGAAGCTGATATAAATGCAGAACTCATTAAACAAACCTTTTTCCAGCTAGCCCAAAAGGAAGTAAGGAAAGTTATTTTTATCGGTAAAATTCCAAGACCTGAAATCGAATTGAAATATAATCCGGTAGATTATTACAATCATATCGTACAAGCCTTTTTGAGCCTGACAACTGAGATACAATCGTATTATTACTACTTAGATTTTAAGTCTAAGTATCGAATGAAAAATCGTTCGTCCGGTTCTTGGTCAAGCCATCCAACATTTGAATGCGAATCATGTACCAATGAGAGCATTCTTAATAATTCGAGGGAATTCAGGTTTAGTGTAATCAAATCCACCAACTATAAAGAAAATGACCGGATAGCAGATTTAACGAGGTTCTTCAATAAGTCTAATATGTCTTACAATGAACCACAAAAACTACAATATGAAAAATCAATGATCGTTTTACGGGATGCGGACAAACATGGTGCCCTTGAGCCTATTAATGAAAAGGGAAAATATGGCAGAAACCGTTTTTTGAAAAATCGTAAAAATAAAAAAGAAACTTCCCTCAAAAATCATTTATTCGGTTATTGCAGTCAAGCTAACGAACTAGCCTATTGTACGAATCAGCCTCGTACTGTCGAGGAAATGGATTCGACTAGCGAAAAATTATACAAGGATATGTTTCAAAAAAAGGGGGAAGTAGGCGTCGTGAATGCTCATGGTCTCAGCAATCAATCAGGCTGTGTCAAATCTTCAGACAACCTTTCCGGAGGATGTCGATTTTGTCTCAACATCAGCTGTTCAACTGGTTTGGGGTTTGCAATGGATATGTTGAATGCGAAGGGATCAACCCGATTAGCCGTGATAGCTGGACTTGCACCTATCATTGCATCCAGTTTTATGTCAAGTGCTTTGGCGTTTATTGGTATTGTGCCAATGACAGCAGGAGAATTCCACGCACATTTTAATAATGAAATTACAATGACCTTATATGGTGATTCAGAGATTGAGCTTGCCGCCAAAAAAAGAACCCCTACTGAGCGTGCTCAAAAACTTTTGAGCGTTTTGAAAGGATTCAGTAATGTAAAACGATACGTGGATGGTAATTTATTTAGCCGAGCTTATGAATTTTTTGTAACAGAAAAGAAGGTAATATCGTCTCAGGAATTTTACAAATTTTTAACTGAGACAATTCGATCAGAAAAGGCAAAGAGTACAAAAAGCTATGCGGTTCTCTCCGCAATTAAAGCTCTTACAATTCATTTCATGGATACCATGCCTCAAGATATTATTGATGACGTACGAGCTGGATTACTAAAAGAGCTGTTCGAAGGATATGACAATGCTAATAAGAAGTTAGACGCTCGATACTTCTATCGATTTATGACAGTTTATCATGTGCTTAGATTATGGGTAACACACCCAAAAACTGCAACTGATAGCTTCTTTAAAGAATTTCTTGAACATTTCGAAGATGTAGATACGTATGACTATTCGAAATGGGATTATACGCCTTCCAGCCCCTTGCATGCCTACGTCGATGTCATTGCCCGAGGTGGTTCTAAAAGTGAAATTATGATCCCCAGGCTATTAAGACTGCTAGGCTACAGGGATGTCTCTGCCATTGTCAAAGCATCCATCCTTATTGGTTTGTGTAAAATAGGTAACAAGCAAAAAGGATTCCCTGAAGTTTTGTCATCTGCGAAAGAAATTTTTAGTAACACGTTAGAAAGACAATCCACTGTTTTTGATGGATACGCCGCTTCATTAGCCTGCTTTGCACAAAGTGGACTGTTTGACCCCAACCAGTTTATTCCAATGCTTAAAACAGCAACTGATTTTGATCGAAAAAATGCCATTGTTAAACACGGATTAATGCCTTTCCCTGGAAAAATCCCAAACTTGTTTCAGACAATAATCAACAGACTAAAAACTAAAGATCAGTCATTTGATCATTGGACGGCGCGATCATATAGGTCTTCTTTGAGTGAGCTCATCATGCGCGTAACCAAAGTCTCAAATATGAGTTCTACCAATTTTCAATTACATTTTCAGACTTTGCCAAAAACAAGACAATCTCTTCTGCTTGACTATCTCAACGTTGCTTCCGAACCTATCCAACAACATTTTGCATGGGATTATGTGCATACCTTAACTAATTCCAAATCGAATATTTGGGATAGATACAAGTCCATAAGAGAGCTGTCCGAACTAGCATATATGACCCCTGAAGTATTGACTGCAATTGAAGAAGTTATTCATATTGTGTTTAAAGATAAAGAGTTGGCCAGAGATATTAATATCCAAGGGTTGCGACAGGTTCATAGTTTTTTAAAAAATAAAGGTAAACTATTGCCTAAGAAACAATCGAAATAAAAAACAATCGCAAAGGCACATTTAGATTCAAACTGGATTGCTTCGTCGACTGCGTCTCCTTACAGCAATGACAGATTTTGGGACGGACCCGCTCTTCTCAATGACGAATTAAATATTTTAATCGATAAGGGTTTTTAAGTGCGCTATGCTTTCGTGGTTGGCACAATCAATCTGGAGTGGCGTTAAACTGACATACCCATTTTCAACTGCAACACAGTCTGACTCGAATGTATCTTTGTGGCCCAATAGATGGCCCGCAATCCAAAAGTAAGTCCGGTGTCTAGGGTCTGTACGTTTTAAAAGCTCATTGGAATAGAGCCGATGCCCCAAAGCACAAGGCTTGATGCCTTTGATTGCTTCTTTTTCGATATCCGGCACATTCACATTCCACAAAAATCGACTGTCCTTCTCAAGCACCTTAGGCACATGTGTTTCCAAAAGCTCGATGATAACATCAGCAGCTGTATCATAATGATGGTACGTTTGATCAAACTCACCTGCGTCTTTATCTTGAGTCACCATCAAACTCACTGCTATGGCAGGGTGGTTTAACAAAAATCCCTCACGTGCTGCTGCCACAGTTCCGGAATAATACACATCATTACCTAAATTAGCACCACGGTTTATCCCTGAAATCACCAAATCGGGAGGATTGTGTTTAAAAAATTCTGCCGTAGCCACATACACACAGTCAACGGGTGTCCCCGTAATAGCAACTTGGTTTTCTTCTGGCTTCAACGCATACAACGGTTTGTGCAACGTTAGACTATGACCACTCGTGCTTTGTTCAGAATCTGGCGCAACGGCCATGACGTCGTACCCATGATTTTTTAAAGCCCAATAGAGGGTTTGAAGTCCAGGTGCCATTAGCCCATCATCATTTGAAAGTAAAATGCGTTGTATCTTTTTAGTACTCATTTCGATCCTTTCTGTGCCATAAACTTCAAAACGCCATAAATAAATTTATCGATGTCACCATCTAACACGGCATCCGTATTCGAATTTTCGAGATTGATGCGATGGTCTTTGACCATCCGATACGGGTGTAGCACATAACTTCGAATCTGATTCCCCCAGCTTATACCACTTTTTTTACTTTCTTTTTCAGCATCAGCCTCTTTACGTTTTTTGAGTTCTAAATCATATAACTTAGCTTTTAGGAGCTTCATAGCACGATCACGGTTTTTGTGCTGACTTCGCTCATTTTGACATTGGACAACTGAATTTGTTGGTAAGTGGGTAATCCGAACCGCAGAGTCTGTTTTGTTCACATGCTGCCCCCCTGCTCCTGAAGCACGAAAGGTATCTACACGAAGATCTGAGGGGTCAATATCAATTACAATCTCTTCTTCAATATCAGGATAGGCATAAATACTCGCAAAGCTGGTGTGACGGCGACTGGCTGAATCGAATGGGGAGATGCGAACTAACCTATGAATACCAATTTCACTTTTGAGAAGTCCATATACCCGATCTCCTTTGATCAATAATGTAGCGTTTTTGAGCCCTGCCTCATCACCTGGCATCTCTTCAATGACTTCTAATTCATATCCTTTAGAATTTGCCCACATGGTATACATGCGAGTCAACATATAGGCCCAGTCACAACTCTCGGTTCCGCCAGCCCCCGCATTGATTTCGATTACAGCAGATGCCTGATCTTGGGGTTCAGAAAACAAAAATGAAACTTGCAAGGCTTCAAATTGATCAGTTAAAAGCGCAGCCTGTTCTTTAGCTTCTTCAATGAGGCTGGGGTCGGCTTCCTCCTTCAGAAGTTCTAGCAGTGCTTTAAAATCATCGAGCCCTTTGGTGGCAGCGACATAGGTCTCGAGATCTTTCTCGAGCATTCGCTTTTCGGACAATGTTTTTTTGGCGTTATCTTGATCGGACCAAAAATTTTCTTTGCAACTTTCAGCTTCTAATTCATCAATACGGTTTTGGGTCTGATCTGGGTCAAAGATACCCCCGGACGTCTTGTGCATCCTGCTCGAGTACTTTGAGAGTGCCCTCAAGGGACTGTAGATCTAATATGTGACTTTCTGTGGCCATGTGACCCCTAATTCTAGCATAAAAAAAATCTCTGCTTGGGCCATTTTCTTAGCCTTGAATTGACGCTCATGGTCAAATCCTAAGAGGTGTGCAAATCCATGAATCATAAGTCGCTGGTAGACAGTTTTTAGACTAACGACACCAATTTCATCTTCCCACATTCGATCAATCGTAGTTGGACATAGGACTAAACTCCCAATAAAAGGAAGGTCCAGATGTGCGTCTTGAGCGAATGACAATATATCTGTGCTATTAATTTGGCTTCTATGAGACCGGTTCAAAGCTTCCATACGCTGATGGTCCACCACACATACTTCAATTTCTGGATTTTCGCCCATATCATGTGTAGGATGCACCGGTAGCTGTCCTATACGGGTGTAACATTGATCTAAGGTTGTTTTGGCAAACGCTTCAAACCCTCGGAAAGGATATGATTCTATAGAATTGTAAAAACTAATCTTGAGCTTTCGGGTCATGAAGGTAAAATTGCCATAATGAACGACACATTACAAGCCCTTAAAGAGTGTATCGATATTATGTCTCGTCTCAGAGACCCAAACCATGGATGTGCTTGGGATTTAGCCCAAACACACGAATCAATTGCATCTCATGGGCTCGAAGAGGTGTTCGAGTTGATTCATGCCATTGACGAGAAAAATGATGCAGCGCTCTGTGAAGAGCTCGGAGACGTGCTTCTTCAAGTCCTCTTCCATGCTGAACTTGCCAAAAATCGATTTGGTTTTAAGGATGTGGCTGAGCATTTACGTGACAAACTCATCCGACGACATCCCCATGTGTTCGGAGATAGTCCTACCCCACCTGCTGAGCAAAAAGAAGCAGATATCCATGCCCAGTGGGAACGTATCAAATCAACAGAAGCCAAACCTGCCAATCATCATTTCTCCGGATCACCCTGGCGTACCGCACGAAAATTGGGCATCAAAGCTTCAAAGATCGGGCTAGACTGGCCTACCTCTGCTGCTTGTCTTGAGACTCTAAAGTCAGAAGTGGAAGAATCCATTTCAGCCTCCGATAATAAGGAGGCGCTCAAAGAAGAACTGTCAGATGTATTTTTCACCTTGTTTCAAATTTGCCGATTGGAAAAATTAGATCCTGTCGCATTGATGCAATCGGGCAACACAAAATTCCATAAACGTTTTTCAAAAGCAAAGCCTTTGATAGAAGATGGTATGGATCCAGAAGAAGCTTGGGAGAAAATTAAATAGCAAGAAGAATGTCAGTCCCCTGTTTTCAAGTTCTCAAATACAGATTCAATATTTAAGCCAAGTGATATGTGATGCAGCAGCTCCGAATTGTTTTCAGAGGGCAGCTTACGTAGATTTGTTTGACAAAGTTCTTTAAGCAGCTTGAATCTTTTTAAAAATAATTTTTTTGAAAGATTCGTCATACCTTGCCTATAAGGAAGAACACTGCTTAAGACTCTTTTGACATCCAGTCGAGAAAGCACATCCATAATGACGTCTCTTTTATATGCTTTTGTATTCGCATTGAGTACCTCAGCAACTAAATAAGGGATGAGGGCATCTGCTTTCGAACCCAGAGTGTCAACCATTTGTAAGCCGGCAATGGAAAGTCGTTCTTGCTCTGTTGGTAATCGAATAAGCACCTCTAGTAACTGAACCAGAGATTCATATTTATTTTCTTTTAACAGGTGGTGACTAATCAGCTTAAAATCTCGGAGGTAATATTTAGTATAAAGCGTTCGTTTCTCTTTGAGATATTCAGAAGCTGACATTCTATTATAAAAAGTTGAATAGATACGGGTACCAATAAGAATTGTCCTCTGTACATCAGGAAGTGCATTTAAAGCAAACATCTGCATACTGTACGAGTAGTCACTCCAGTCATCAATTTCTGTTAATAGGATCTCTCTAACTTCGCGTTGCATGGGACGAACTGCAGCCAAGGCACTGATATAATCTGGAATCTGTTCGCGTCCATCATAAATAATCTGAGTCACCTTCTGAGCATGTGCCTGCCCAATATCCCCTAGGGAGCCTAACGCAATCGCGAAATTCAACCTTGAACCAGAATTAAAAGCCTTATTATCTATCAAGGAGTCTAATTCATCGATGAGTTCATCGCGAATATCAATTAAGAGTCTTTCATTGATATTTGAAAATACCTCTCTAACGTCCGATTGCATTTCAGGATTTTCTATCGTCAACAACCTAACAAGCGCATGTGCAAGTTTCTTTGACTGAATGGGTGACCCCGCAGCAATAAATGCAGTTGTAATGTCACTCATTATTGTATTGTATTGAGTTGGCACCGATTTAATGGGACCTAATTCATCGCCCTGTCCCTTGTATATTGAGAAAGTGATCATATCTGCAAGTGCGTCTTCCATCTTAGTGAGCTCGTTATCTACTAACCCCTTTAACTTCTCGGGTCCTACGACATGAAACAAAAAAGGAAAATCTGGAAGATGTAACCCCTTCAACACGGATTCATTGCTTATTGCGGCTAGTCTAAAGTGAAGACGCGCCAATTGGACATATGGTTTTGTGAGTAAGGATACATAGGTTAGAACAACACGTAAAGGTTCGTTTTCTTTAAGCATGAGAGGTTTGAAGTATTGAAACAAGTCAGAAATTGCAGAATATGGATGACCTTCTGCAAATAAAAAGGTCAGAATTTTGTTGTGATATTTGGACATTTTGGGATCCAGCAACAATCTCGCAAGGGCTTTTTTAGAGCCAAGGGTTTTTAATTTATAAAGCGCTTGAAAATAATACCCCCTTCTTTCTGTATTGTGCCGAGCACCATTGACAAACATCTCAACTACTTTCGGATGACCCTTATGGTGATTGAGTGCATTGAATGCTTCGGATATGAGTAATGAGTAAGTTGCTCTATCAAATAACTGGATCAATGTAGGGATCACATTATTTGATAAAGGCTCCAGAAGATCTTCTTCTGTCACCTTACCCAACCCTCTTATGGCTTCTATCAGCTCATCAGTAGCGTTATAACCTGACGAATTTTGAATCAGTGCAATCTGCCGTATTGCGCTCTCATACATGCACTTGTGAGAACTATCTGGCAGGGCTTGGCTTCGCACTGGCAAAACAGCTAAACACAAAAAAGGAAAAATCAGGGTTCTAAACACATGGAACATATACATATATTATGTATATATGTCAATAAGATATGAATTGTTTTAAGAATTAGTCTTCAATAATCGCCTAAGTAGCAAATCTTTCCATTCTTTCCACGAATCTGACCCAAATATCTCTAAACTCAAAATATATACCAATGCCCCGATAGGTAAGCTTACCAATCCAAGTTCCCAGTGAGTTGCGTTAGGCCAAAGATGCGTGAGACCTAATAATGATAAGGCCAGGATGCCACTTGCACCCAGAATGCGAAGCGTATCAATGGTGATAGGAAACCTTCCACACTGCCGTAGAATAAGCACGACACCTTGCAGCATAGAGATAAGCCCAAGAGACAATACAATGCCCATCAAGCCAAGATGAGGTACCCACCAAGCACTCAGCAGACAATGTAATCCTGCTCCACCCAATGTAAGTACAGCAGGCAACCACGGCTTCTGATCAGAAAATGAATATGCACTAAATACACGATACAGCCCACCCCCCAGAATACTTAAGGCTCCAAATTGAAGTGCCAAGGCAGTCTGCTCAAGTAACAATGGGTCAAAGGCACCATAGTTAAACAGCATTCCCACCCAAACTTCAGGCAGAATCCAGGTAGCCACTGCAATAGGCATTAACAGAAACAAGGTCCGATCCCAAACCACAGACAGTTTTTCTGATACCCCATCTTTGAGGCGTGGGAGTAACACCACAGAAAAAGACACCGCAATCAACCCAAGCGGAAACTCGACCAATCGACTGGCATAATAGAGCGCGCTAATCGTGCCTTCGGGGAGATAACTGGCAAAAACGGACGTCACCAGCACATTCAGCTGCAGGGCCGATAGCGCTAAGGCTGAAGGGAGCATCAATCGAAATACACGTCTCACTTCAGGTGTAATCTTAAATTGGGGCCACAATGAAATTTTTAACTTACGTAAGGCCACGATGTGCATGGCCCATTGAAAAAAACCGCCTAAGAGCACAGCCCAGATGAGGACACTCATCCAAGAAATGGATGCCCCACCCCATCCCTTAACAGCAATGGCACCGAGGAAAAGTACATTTAGCAATGCGGGTGAAACACTAGAAACCCAAAAACGATGATGGGCATGAAGAACACCCATATAGCATGCAACCAGTGCTAAAAATCCAAGATAAGGAAAGCACCACCGTAACAAGGTTGCTGCTTCAGATAGTTTTCCAGGCGAGGCAGCCCACCCCGGCGTTAAAAACCCAATGATCGAATCAGCATAAAATACCCCAAGACCAATGACCCCTAAGAGGAGCAACCCCAGTATCCCGTGAAAAGCTTTAAAAAATTGAGATCGATCCTGCTCCGGAATGGATTGAAAAACGGGTACAAATGAGACGGTCAAAGCGCCTTCCCCGAATAAGCGCCTGAATAGGTTTGGAATGCGAAACGCCACAAAAAATAGGTCTGTTATCCCCTTTGGGATGAGTACCGCGAAGCATATATCACGAACAAGTCCCAAAACCCGGCTAATCAGGGTTCCAGAAGCAGCATGAAGAAGACTTTTAAAGAAGCCTGGTAATAACTTAGAGGTTGACATTTCTTTAAAATCATAGCATTTTATAGCGCATGGCAAACCATAAGAGTGCAGAAAAACGAGCAAGACAATCCATAACACGTCGTCAGAGAAATAAGCATTTCTTGACTCAAATGCGTAATTCTATTAGAGAAATTAGAAAAGGCATCGAAGGCAAGAAAGTTGAAGGCTTGACGGACCAGTTGAAGGCTCTCACCTCAAAAGTGCAAAAACTCGTGAGTAAGGGCACTATTCATAAAAATACAGGTAGTCGATATATCTCTCGAATTTCCCAAAAAGTCCAATCTCTACTCAAGAAGTAAGTCTTTTTTTACGCTTCATAACCAGTAGAATAAGCTCATGCAAAGGCTAATTTGTTTAGCTCTAGGGTGTGTCTTATCGTACTTGGTTGGTTGTGGACACCAAGTCGGTTCTTTAAGCGATTTGGCTTCAAACCAAACCCTCCAGCAACAAGATGCCATAAGCAAACGACTCTATCGGCTGTTTAAAATTTATCAACGGAGTGTTCTATCTCTGAGTGCACCGTTAAGAGACGGTACTTCCAACGGTACGGGCTTTCTTGTCAGTTCTGATCTCATCATCACCAATGACCACGTTATTCAAGATTCGATTGGCCCTATCACCGTCAGATGGGACACCCATTTAAATTTAATCTCACTCAAAGCCACGGTCGTCAAACGACATAAGAAAAGAGACTTAGCTCTCCTTCGATTGGAACAAAAAGTTATTTACACTCCGTTGCCTCTTGCGTACGCCCATGAATACGCTATTGCTGAACCCACAGTCATATTTGGATACCCAGGGCTTACGCAACCAAATGACGTTGAAGAAAAATACTTACACACCTTGAGCGGATTGGTCTCTTCCGTTCAGCCCAAGCAACTTGTTTTAGATGCTAGGATTATGGCTGGCAACAGTGGCGGCCCCCTGGTCAGCCTATTGACGGGTCAAGTCATCGGTGTCATAAGTAGTATCTATGTGGATTCAGACGAAGAGGATTCAGGTGAGTTCACAGAGGGCGAAAGTCTAGGCTCAGCTATCCCCATCCGATTTGTACACAAACTGATGAGAGGTTATTGACTTTTTAATATTTAAAATATACAAATAACTGGCTTTGAAGAATCTTTTCTATTCTATTTCGGTTACTTCTGCCCTGATTGCGCATTCACTCCACGCGCAGGTTCTGTGCAATGAACTACACACATTTCTTAACGATACATTTAAGGTCCAACAAATTGCAGGATCTCGAGTGAAGCTCAAAAAAAACAAGAAAATCACGCCGTTTTCACGGGCCTTTCTGATGGCATTCAAGCAAAAACTACAAAGCTTTTCCCAACCGATTTATCCAACCTACAACCCTCGTGTTGTGTTGTACCCGTTGGGAGCTTTGGATACCACACCTCATATTTTGTTTCCAAATGCGGATGTCTTTATTACGATCAATCGAGATGGTTTTTTTTGGCAGCCCGACAAAAAACTTTCATCCCTTCAAATTGTTGAACAAGATGTTCTCGGACGGGTGATCAATGAAGAGATTGAAGAGTGTCCTAAGAAGCTTAGAGAGTTAAATATTAAAGCTCGTGATCATAAAATCAATATGGACTCATTCATGAAACTTACCATGAGTCTCCCTCAAGGACCTGGTCATTTGTCTCCCATGGCTGTTTCTAGTCGTACCAGGAAACAAGGCGGTGCGTTACCTAACCTATTAATGCAACTTCTAGCCTATAATCCAAACTTAATCATCCATCAAGCTACTGTGTTTAGTGACCCTGTCCACAATAAAAGCCATGGCTCAATTACTTTCCAAACAGGGCCTAACTCAAAAACGAAACGTTGGATCTATATACAAGGACAAATTCGCGATTTCCCATTGACCACTGACAGCATGATAGCCTTGAGAAAAGACAATTTACTTTATTTACCTTTTTCATATTTAAAAGATATTGATGCGTTGGTTATTCGAGGGTCAATGGCGACACTCGACATACCGCTTCGTTTTTCATCACCGAATTTTATTTCACGTTCTTTTGAACTTATCAATCATATCTACTCAAAAAATGGCATCATCGTTGCAGGACGAAATGCACTTGGAGGATCATGGGAGATGTTGCCTGATGATTACAAAACCACAAATTCTGAGCTATCTCCTCGGCAACAGTGGATAGATATGTCGTTTAAATATTCTTATGGTATGGGGATTCGTGCAGATGGTTTTTAAGACTCACTTGCATTTGGCAATAAAGGGGAATAAAATATAAAGTAAGCCTTTTAATACTCAACAGGAAAATTTATGACCAAACACGGATGTTTGATAAGGATTTTCGTTTTCTTTTTTTCTCTAGGATTTGGATTCAAAATAGCTGTTGGTTGCCCATTCCAGCTTTACCAACACATCAAAGTCGAAAGTAACCAGAAATCGAGTCATGTCAGAAACTACCAATATGTCGATCAGTTTCTTAAGACACTCAATACCCTGGCATATCACACAGATATACGACATACAGTTACCATTAAATCGAAAGACCATTTTATAGTCACGACACCGGCTGGTAAATATGATTTTTACTACACTGAAGACCTCACTGAGCATGTTTGGTATTCACCTAAACTAACGTTTAACTCAAAAAATCAACAATATAAAGGTGAAACAACATTCACAACTCAAACACGAGAATACGATATTCTTCGGATGCTACGTGCGGATCCAACCATTAATCCATATCTTCTTCATCCGTCCCAATACCCTAATAACTTTAAACCCATTCCCCTCTTTGTACAACATCAGGCGCTATATCATATTTTTACACGATTCAATCAACCTTATCGCAGATCTGCGTTAATCATACCTGAGACTGTCCGTCACTTGACCATCGCATATTACATTCAAGAGTTGGCTCGGTTTCATTCACGGATGCCCAAAGGTATTGGGTCAAAGAACTTGCCGAGAGTACTCTACGTTTATAAAAATGCCGCAGAGAAATCCACCATTTTAGCCTTTCTTTCTAAAGTTGGCGGGTTTCACAAGTCTGTTGAATTAAATTATCCTGGAGATCTTATTAGAGTCATTCGACTAGACGCAACAGGTCAACGAGAGAGTAATCATGTCGATACGGAAATATTCCAAAAAAACAATACCTTCCGATTAGCGAAAATAAGTGATGAGTACAAAGTATTTCTTGTTTCAAGAGAAAACTTTCTAAATCAGAGCAATCAATTTATGACGTTTATTGGGAAGTACAGCTCACCTTGGATCGTCATCATAGACGAAGCTCAACTCATCGAGCCGGAGCATTTTGTTTCAATTCATAGTCATTTCATAGCATCAAAACATCCTGTTCTATTTGTCGGAAACGATATTAGTGGTAGCGATTCAGAAGCAACAAAATATTTTGTCAATCGCTTTTTAGCTCACAATTTTTTTGCGCCACTTCTAAAAGGTTCAGAGTTGAGCATGCTCAACAGAGTCAATAACCATCAAGGTGAATCCCTAGCCAATGTCGGGGCAACTCTTGTCTACCGTTCAATTGAAAAAGGCTATCATGTACCTTTGACCGTTATCCCAAAAAGCAGAAACACCGGTTGGTTTGATCTGCAATTTACACAAACGCTTAATTCAATTGATCAACAGATTCGCCACCATACCTATCAATCCTTGCTCCTTGTAGAATCTCAAAAAGAGGCAGATAGCATCCACGCAATGATACAAAAAAATCTTAGTAAGTCACTTTTCGAAAGGCAAATAATCATGACTTCAAATAACATCATTCAAAATGGATATCATATTTATGCGGCACACCTGTTGAGCCACCACACAAATCCATGGCAAATTATTCAACAGGCTTCTAGATTAGGTCCTCATAAAAGTGAGCTTCTTCTTTATGACTACGCAGGATCATTAGAGGGTTATGAAAAACAATTTCCCCAAGTTATTCTTCCGAAGTGAGTTCAACGTGAGCTGCACCCTGTCGGACAACTTTCTGCGCACTTAAGTCCACAATCGTTGTAGCCGTACCTATTAATGGCAATCCATATTCAAACAAAATCGCATCTTCCTTAAGATTTTGAAAAAAAAGATCCTGTTGCGTAAACCGCATGGAAGGTTCTTCACCTTTGAGATTAACACTTGTACTCAACCACGCATCAGAACGACTACTTTGTATAAGCGAATTCAAAGGACGAAGTCCATCCACACGAACAGCCACTTGTTGAGACTCAGAAATACAGCATTCAGGGATCGTGTGAGGTTCAGAAAAATACGATAATGGGACTAAAGTTGTGACCGCTCTGCCTGACCACTGCGTAATAAACTGACGGGTTGTGTCTGGTGCTCTCATAAGTGCGGAGAGTAACGTTTCAATATCTTGCCAAACCATTAAGAATGGTCCAGACCTGTCTTTCACGCTTTGAAGTTTTTCAATAACGGCAGGAGATGGTACGCCACCGATTCCCCATAGGGTCGCTGTAGGATAAATCAAAAGCGCTGATTCAAAAAACGATTGCCCAATTTGGTCAATCGTTTTTTCTGGCTGGGTCATCCAATTTTGGATGGGAACGACTACGCGTTGGCCCATAATGGCTCACTTGGCATTTGAGATTGTTTTTGTCTAAACTCAGTCAAATATTTTTTTAGTTCAACGTTGCTGGATGCAAGATGTGCACTGGCCATCAAAATTGCATTTTTTAACCCATGTTTTCCTAGGCCAAATGACGCAACGGGAATCCCTCCTGGCATCATTACTATGCTATACAAAGATTCAAGTCCTTGTAGTTCAGATGCCGCCAATGGCACACCATATACAGGCACAAGCGTCATTGAAGCGATCACCCCAGGCAAGTGTGCAGCCAATCCTGCAACACCAATAATAATTTTGACATCACGCTCTTCAAGGGTAGCGATTAATTCTTTTAAATGATTCGGACTGCGATGTGCACTGGACACATAATACTCAAGTTGAATAGGCAACTCCTTAAATCCCTCAAGTACAGGTTCCACAGTAGTTCGATCGTTTCTACTTCCACTGATTACTGCAACTAGTTCACTCATTTTTGCCTCGTTTTTATAGATTTCAATCTCGTTCGTCTAAATAAATATTGCCTAAATCATCTCTTCGGTGTAAATGTGGCCATCCATTGGCATCAACCCAAGACAATAACTCCTTCTCAACAGCCTCTATGACTTCATTCGCAGCATCGGACGGAAAATGATACACCAACGTGGCCACACGCCCTTTCTTAATTTGATATCGGTTGTCTTCACGTTTAAAAAGGTTGCCCCAAAAACATAAATAAGGACATTCAGAAAACCAAGGCAGTGGAATTAATCCATGCTCTTTTGTATCAGCTTCTCCATAGTCTGTAGTCGCACAAACAATTGCGCCATAGGTCTGTGTCGAGTCAATCGCCATCGATTCATCGTGACGAACAACATCCCAAAGCTTGTTTTTTAAAGCGGGTAAGATCGTTTGGGCTTCTGGATCTCCGAACCGAACATTAAACTCAAGCACCTGTGGCCCTCTATCTGTAAACATGAGTCCCACGTACAAAATACCGCGATACCACAGCCCTGCTTCTTTCAGCCCAATTTTTAATCGAGGTATTAATACATCATTCAAAAACGAATCCCAAACGGCTTGAGATTGCTTTGGTATGGATGCTGGTGTAAACGCGCCCATGCCACCTGTATTGATGCCACCGGCAACTTTTCCTTTAAAATCCATAGAAAATGCGACGGGTAAAATGTCACCATCATCATTCAATTGTAAAAATAAGGATCTCTCAACACCAGATAGTACGGTTTCGACTAAAAACGCACCTGTAAAATCAGGACCTAGATTTTTATCTACTTGATCATAAAAGGCATCTGCTTCGGGTCGTGAATGAATAATGGACACCCCCTTACCCGCAGCCAATCCATCATACTTCAACACAAAAGGAAAGGAATGTTCATCACAAAGTGTCAACAGTTCTTCTTTAGAACGAACTACCCCTATGGGTT
Organism: Deltaproteobacteria bacterium; assembly: GCA_029262815.1. Taxonomy (GTDB): domain Bacteria; phylum Bdellovibrionota; class JAJCYS01; order JAJCYS01; family JAJCYS01; genus JAJCYS01. Next base: position 17,547 of record JAJCYS010000004.1, read on the forward strand.
GTGCAGTGGGAATCCCATAGGACTGCATCCACTCTTTAGCAAACATCTTACTGTGTTCGAGTTGTGCCGCTTCAGCACTAGGTCCCCAAAAAGACCACCCTTCTAAATCATCTCCAAATCCAGCATAGGCTTCTGAACCACAGATGAGTACACGCTCAGGTCCAACGGATTCACCATATTTTACAAGATCATCGAAAGTATCAAAACATAGCCCTAAATTTGAAAGGAAATCATTACCAGGATAAAAACTCAACACAGCATCAGGTTGCTCTTGCTTCATTCGCCATGCAAGTGCATGCTCTCGTGAGCCGGACCCTAAAATCCCGACAAAAGCTGCCATTTGCGCCACCCCCAAATAATCAGAAATGCACCCAAAGTCATAGCCAACACTATCAGAACACCCGTCCAAACCATTTTCTGTTCACGTGGGTGTTGAGTACTTGGATTACTCGATGACCATTTTTCAACAAAACTCTCGTAAGACACCCATCCTTCTTTAGGTAAAATGACATATTGCGCATCTAAGTCCAAATTCGGTTTCATAACTACAAATTCATGTTCAGTCAATGGGCCAATCACTTTGCCCCCCTGGCAAACCACCATGAATTCAGATGCCATGAAAAAAGACCCTCGACCCTGTTAACACAAGAGAAATATCTTGATTTTTAGCAGCTTGAATAACCTCAGCATCTCGCTTGCTGCCACCAGGTTGAACCACAATGTCAATCGGCGAGTCTGCCAATGCATGGATGTTATCAGCAAAGGGCATAAATCCATCGCTAGCCAGAACAACAGGTCCCTTCACATCTGAATGATTTTTCAACTGATTCACAGCATGTGTAATCGCATGAACACGATTGACAAATCCAAGCCCCAATCCGAGTGTTCCTTCATGATTTGCGATACAAATAGCATTACTATGTAAATGAGACACCACTGCAATCGCTTTTTGTATGATAGGTGTTGCACGATCAATCCGATTTTGGTCTCCATGAACAACCCAATTCGTAGGGTCTAGCGCTTTTCGAAGAGCTACGCCCTTTTCCAATCGAATAGTGCCAAAACAAGATTGATGAAGTTGCTGAGTAAACACAATCGGATCGATGTCTATATTTGGCAATACGCACATACGTTGCTGTGGACGAGCTTTAAACCAAGTACTATCATGTTCCTTTGAATCACTTGGGTATACCAAAAGATCAAAAAACAACCCTTGGAATGTATCAGCTATGCTTACCGGTGGAGGTTTGTTAAATACGACCACCCCTCCATAAGCACTCAAGGGATCACATTGATATGCTTTTTCAAAAGCAGCTTCCAAACTTTCATCACTGTATCCAACACCGCATGGATGGTGGTGTTTCATAATACAAACAGAATATCGTGCCCCAAGATTGTGTACGAGAGATAAGGCTTGATGTATATCCATAGCATTATTCCAAGAAAGCTTAAAACTCTCGGGATAGCAGGTAAGTGCATCAAGGGAGATAACTTCATGTGGGGCATGATCATGCCAAAAGGTGCGATTCATCACCGTAGCTGTCTCTTCGGGATTATCGCCATATCGCAAAGGGGTACCCCCTAACTCAAGCGCTATTTGATGGTTTACGGATGCCATCATATGAAATACATCTGATGCACATTTTCTTTTTTCAGCACTGGGCAGATTTGAAATCCAATCTCTTAAAACAGATGACTCTGTGTAAGTGGTCAGAAGTCGTGACAAAGTTTGAGGCTGGAAGATTGGCAAGCAGGTTGCGCAATTTTTTGCGGCTGCACGGAGTGCAGCTGGCCCCCCAATATCAATTTGATCAAATCCAAATTCTTCATTGGTTTGGACTTTATAAATATCGACAATGGCCATATCGAAAGGGAATATCTGAGCCTCTTTGAGTTCAGTCACTTCTTGTTCATCCCCCTGGTCAGCTAACAATGCAGCATAAATATTGGGATGAAGGGATTTAACTTTACCCCCTAAAAACTGAGCCTCAATACCAATGTCATGAAGGGATGATACATCACATCCCAAGTCTCTTAAGAAAAAAGCAGTTGAAGCAGTTGCAATCCATTTTGGCTTCAATGCTTCATTAATTTCTTGGATAACTTCAGTCCAAGGCGTCTTATGCGCCAAACTACAAAATATTCGCCCCACCTTACTTATCCTCCCATGCTCGATGAATACCAGGATGTAGCCTACAAAGCAACTCATAAGGAATGGTTTGCGCAAGTTTTGCCAACTGAGCCACATGCGTAGCTCCAGTGTGATCAACAGAATTTGAGATCAGGCAAACACGCTGATTACGAAGTTGTTCATCCGCAAGCGGAATATCAGTCAAGTCAATGGCCATCAAATCCATCCCTACCCGACCCAGCACTTGGGCTGAGTATCCTAAAATTTCTACCCGACCTACGTTGCTCAAAGCAACAGGATATCCCAAACGGTACCCCACAGGCAAAATGCCTACTCTAGAGTCTCGCGCAACATGGGTCATATGTACATAGCCCACACCAGCACCACGAGTAATGTGTTGAATATATTGTAAGTGTGTATACCAAGCCAAAACAGGTTTCAGACTCGGATGTGCTAACCCACCACACAAGCCGATCCCAATTCGTACCAATCCAGTTTCATCGCGAAGTAAGTTATTTAATGTGCCCGACGTATTTGAAATATGGCTTTCGGTTGATATCCCTTTGGATTTTGCCAATCGGACACATTCTCGAAATCGCTCACATTGCATCACAGTTGCTCTGTCTTGTGGGCTTTCACTTTTTGCAAAGTGAGACATCACGCCTATACGATAAGTTGTAGGTAATTCAGGCAGCTTGTCTAAGATTATTTTGAATTGTAACGGAGATAGACCTAAGCGACTCATTCCTGTATCAACTTTGATATGCACCTGGATGCCATTTTGAACAAATGCTCGGTACTCTTTCAAATACAATTCGCAATCAGGTAGGCTGTTGAGGCACGGCTCAACCCGGAGTTGTAACACCTCATCAAGACAAAAGGGTAATGGATCACACAGTAAAATAATTCGACTCTGAGGTGCCAGATACCGAACCCATTTGGCTTCTTCAATTTTTGAAACCGCAAATGTTTGTATCCCGAGGTTGATAAGCTCTGCGACCATTAAGTGCATGCCATGACCATACCCGTCCCCTTTGACGACAGCACATAAGGTTTTTGTAGGGGTCGCAAGGAGGCTTTTAAAATAATTTATGTTGTGTGCTAAATGAGCTTTACTAAGTCCGATCGAAACGGCTTTATGTGCTTCATAGACAGAAGGCGCGTCAATTGTATGAGATCTAATATCCAATTTCAAAACTCACTGAAATAAATCGGGTTCGGCTTCCATATTTTGTCTTCCTAAATACACCTAGATCGTTCTCAAGCGGCAAGACCTAAGATGGAAAAGACTGGAGCCGTCAACCGGAATCGAACCGGTGACCTACGCATTACGAATGCGTTGCTCTACCAACTGAGCTACGACGGCCCACCATATAATCTGTATCCACAGACCTGTAACAGAACAAAAGTCACCCTTCTGGCAAGCCTGCCAGCCTATTATACACGCTACACATACAGAAACAATATCCTGTCATCCAGTAGGTTTCTTGGGCTTATATAGAGGCACATGCCCCTCTGGTGGCTCAGCACAATGGACAGCGTTACGCGTCGATTCCTTAATGATATAGAGTGCATCATCTGCACTTTTCAAAAGCACTTTAGGGTCATTCGCTACCTCAGGAAAGGCACTCACACCGATGGATATGGTGACTTTGCCTAAAGGCTGGGTTTCTTCATTCGGAAAAGGAGCTTCTTCAATTGCTTTTCGTAGGTTTTCAGCTCGCTCACGCGCTTCTTCCAGAGTTGCATGGGGTAACGCGACCACAAATTCTTCCCCACCATATCTCGCAATAATATCAGTGGGGCGAAACTCTTTTCGTATAATTTCAGCAACTTGTCTAAGAACCTTGTCTCCGTTAGGGTGCCCATGGGTGTCATTGTATTTTTTAAAATGGTCAATATCTAAGAAAATGAGCCCCAAGGAATGCTTCAACCGTTCTATGCGGTTAAATTCCCCATTAATACGTTGATGGAAGTATCTAACGTTATATAGACCTGTCAGCCCATCCCGAACAGCCATTTCAGTAATTTTTTCATGTAGGGTGGCATTTAAATAACTGATACCAAAGAAATTTATCAGCTGGTCCATGAGATGATGTGCTGGAAAGTCCGATTCGTTTGCAACACCCAACACAAAAACACCTATGGGTAGGTCTTTTGCCATGACAGGAAATCCTTTAGCTACGGGAACCTGGAGTGCTTGTTTAAATTCATCGCTTTGAACAAATGTTTCAAAGTAATCAAGAGGGTTACGCTTACCCCGTAGCCCAATCTCTAACTTTAAGTCCTCACCCTGCTCTTCTTGAGATTCTAAAATGAGTGTATCTGTTGTTTCCTCATATCTTAAAAAGAGACTCTGATTCAATTGAAATGCCTCTTTAAAAAATTGGCTGGCAGCTCGTACGACATCCCTAGGGACAAGTTTTGTTCTGAGTAATTTTGTCAGCCTAATAAAGTCGTTTTGTTCCTGTTGGAACTGGAAAGCTTCTTCATGGGTCTCGTCGCTGAGTTTTTTCAGTTCACGCCACTTTCCACGCCAATACCCTTTTTGAACGCCGAGAAATACTTTATGTGCTGAATGTAAAAAAGCGCTTTCACACCCTGATTGTGAATACTGAACCCCATGCAGTAATTTGCCTGTCACCTTCAACACAGGTGGAGAGTCTTCATGGGCGGGCGAAACAATAAAAAAATATGGCCGTTGATCACGTTTTAAGATGTTGTTTGAAAATTCCAAAAATCTTCGGATACTTATATCACTATCGCCTACATAGCCATACAGATGAGAGATCATCTCATTAGGTTCTGGTACAACTTCATCTATTTGTGAAAAAGGTATACACTTCAAACCCTTAACGTCATATCTATTGATAGCTTCTTGGATTTGTTTTTCCTGAACCTCTTGGCCATCATAGAAAACAGAAACCAATAACTCAGGGTAAAGGTGTTTATAGGGATCGGCTGGGTCATAAGTCATGAAAGTCGCCAAGGTTCAATCTTCAATGATACGACCGTGTCAGGGCTTTCTTCACCAAATTGCCACGTAGGCATTTTCTCTGTCTCGATCAGGTCTCGTTGTCTTCTATCGTAAGGCAAATGCGGAGAGGATCCATTAAATTTCTCTTGCATGCGATCTAATAAATCACATGATTCGTGGTCTTCAGGGTCGAACTTTGGCCATGAAAGCCACGTTTTTATAATTGTATCCTTCCAGTCTCCCATTATGATGAAGGTCTATGCCCTACCAACCAGGTTAGCATATCTTCAAAAAAGGCATCTCTATTTTTGTCATGGTGGATTTCGTGAGCCGAGTTAGGGTAGATTTTAAATTGTGCACGATTTCTTGTTGCAGGATCCTGACTCAGGTATCGTTTTAAATTTAATGTCCCTTCCGGTAGTGCAATAGTGTCTTTTTCTCCATGGGCAAAGAAGAATTGAATGTGTGGAAATCGATTTAAGATGGTACTCATCATCTTCTCATAGTGTCGACCCATCTCTAACATACTGAAATAGAGGCGAATCGAGATACGGTCATGGACATAGGGGTCTGAGATATATCGTTTTTGTTCTTCTACTTGTGTTGAGATTTGCGTTGCATTAAGTCCGTTGCCTAACACAAGTCCAGCTGCTAAGCGTTTTGCAATGGGCAAAATGAGTCTTTGGATAGAATTAGGTTTTTTGCCCAATACGATGGGCAGACCGGAAAGAAAAAAAAGAGTTGGAAAGTTTTTGGGCCACGTTTTCTCTTGATACAACAAAGTCAACATAACCAATGTGCCCATGCTGTGAGCCCATACAAAGTCTAAGGGCTTGCTGTTCCATTCAAAACTCCGTTTCGTGTCCCTAGCAAAATCTTCTAATCCTTCAGAAACAAATCCACGTTTCCCATCGCTTTGGCCATGCCCAAGATGGTCCCAAGCCAAAATACTTTGAATACCCCCATGTTCAAGCAAAACAGGAATTGCGCCGTGATACCGACCCGAATGTTCACCTTTTCCATGAACGATAGCTCCGCGAAGCCCTCCCGTGTTCCCAAGATGTTCCCATTGTTCGAGATAAATTCCGTCTTTAGTCACCTGATTAACGGTAATGCTCATACCTTGTTATTCGGATTTCGAGGCCTCAACTTGAATGCCACCTGTCGATCCAAATCCCCCTTGTCCTCTCTTTGTATCATCTAATGACATCTGTCGAAATGAAACCCGTATTGTTGGCATAAATACAAGCTGAGCAATACGGTCTCTTGGAGAAATGGTGACGGGCTCCTGGCTCAAGTTCATGAGAAGTACTTGTACCTCACCACGATAGTCTGAGTCTATGGTCCCAGGTGCATTCAATACGGTAATACCCTGTTTCCATGCGAGACCACTACGCGGCCTAACCTGAGCTTCATACCCTGGGGGGATTGCAAGCGACACGCCGGTTTGAATACTCAGACGGGTCAACGGCTCAAGCACAACTGGGCTTTCCAGGGATGCAAAGACATCATACCCGGAAGCCCCTTCACTCATTCGCTGAGGCGTTTGTGCGCGCTCATTCAGTAATTGAAACGCAACTTCTAGAGATTCACCCGCCATTAGGGTGTTGTACTTTGTGATTCAGTATCTTCGCTTTGAAAGGTTGCTTTATGACTTAAACGAATACGTCCAGTGCGATCGACTTCGACAATCTTCACACGCAGGCTATCCCCTTCAGTGCAAACTTCTTCAACTGAATCAATCCGACGATCGGCCAATTCACTGATGTGTACCAAACCAGATACACCAGGTAGAAGGTCGACAAAGCAGCCATAAGCCATAACTTTTCTCACTTTTCCATCAAATTCTTGCCCAACTTCGGGGTCAGTAGTGAGACCTTTGATCAACTCAATCGCCTTAAGAGCACTTGTTTCCTCGGTGGATGCAATGGTTACCTTACCCGTATCTTCCACATCAATTTTGACACCTGTCTCTTCAATAATGCCTTTGATGTTTTTGCCACCTGTTCCGATCAAATCTTTGATGCGCGCAGGTTTGATCTGATGCAACCAAATTCGAGGTGCATACTTTGATATATTTTGGCTTGGTTCATGAATGACTTTTGCCATTTCTTTAAGAATATGTAAACGCCCAGCACGTGCTTGATTCAACGCTTGAACCATAACTTCCTGGGTGAGTCCATCGACTTTGATATCCATCTGAATAGCCGTAATTCCAGCTTCAGTTCCTGCTACCTTGAAATCCATTTGACCTAAATGATCTTCATCACCAAGGATATCGCTAAGTACAGCCGTTTTGCCATCAGCCTGGATTAAACCCATAGCAATCCCTGCAACAGATTTTCGGAGAGGAACGCCTGCATCTAACATAGCCATTGTGCCTGAACAAATTGTTCCCATGGAACTACTACCATTACTTTCAAGTACTTCAGACACCAAACGAATGGTGTAATTGAAGTCGTCATGCTTAGGCACTACAGGTTTCAAAGCCCTTTCAGCAAGAGCCCCATGACCTATTTCACGTCGACCAGGTCCTCTCATAAAGCCTGATTCACCGACAGAAAATGGAGGAAAGTTGTAGTGTAGAAGAAATGATTTGGTGTACCTGCCATGAATAGTATCCATGGTTTGTTCATCATCACCACTACCAAGCGTGATTGTAGAAAGCACTTGTGTTTCACCACGAGTGAATAAACCTGATCCGTGAACCCTTGGCAGCAATCGAGTGTCACCCCAAATAGGTCTTACATCAGTTAGTCCACGACCATCTACACGTTTACCATCATTTAGGATCATGGAACACATTCCCTCACCCAATTGTTTTTCAAAGGCAGATTTCGCTTCAGCAACCAACTTGTCCATACCAAACGTTTCTCTAAGAGATGCAAAAACATCATCTTGTTGAACCCATTCAACCAACTCATTTTTTTGAACGCGAGTCGTATCTTGACGAGATAGCTTTTCGGGATGCGCAAGCACTGTCTGAATTTTATTTTTCAAGGCTGGCATGAATGAATCTGGCCACTCTATTTCAACAGGTGGAACCATTTGAATTTTGGTACGTGCGCCTACTTTAGACACAAGCTCTCTTTGAAGTTCAATCAACTTTAAGTTTGCTTCGTGTGCTTGAAACAAGGCATCAGAAACATCAGATTCTAAAGCTTCTTCTCCAGCACCTTCGACCATCACGATTCCTTTAGGGCCACTGGCTACCAACAGGTCAATATCAATTTTGTTTTCATCGCCCTTTAGCGCAGAAATATTGGGGTTAATTTGAATTTCCCCATCAATACGTGCGATTCTTACGGCTGAAATAGGGCCTGCAAAAGGCAGGTCGCTGAGTGATAAAGCAGCAGAGGCGCCTAAAATTCCCAATACATCCGGCTGACATTCTCCATCAAAGCTAAACACGTTGATGATGATCTGTGTGTCATACGCAAATCCTTTTGGAAATAAAGGTCGAATGGGTCGGTCCGTAAGTCGTGCTAGCAGCTGTGAAAATTCACTAGGTCGACCTTCTCGTTTGAAGAACCCACCAGGTAATTTCCCAACAGAATAAAACTTCTCTTGAACATCAACTGTCAAAGGTAAGAAGCTAGCCCCTTCACGTGGCTTGGCTGAACGACATGCAGTAACAAGTAAGACGGTTTCTCCCATGGTGACCCATGCTGAACCCGAGGCTAATTTTGCATATCGGCCTGTATTAATAGATATATTTTTTCCATAAAAGTCTGTAGAAACAGTTATTCCTTGTAATTTTTCCATATTTTTCTCAATTTATATTTATCGTGAAACACCGAAAAGGCAGGGCTATTCCCTAATTTATATGCCTTAACTTTAAAGATTTAATCATGTTGGCGTATTCCCCTTCATTGTGTATTTTGAGGTATTTTAACAACCGGCGACGCTGGCCAACCATCTTAAGTAATCCGAGCCTAGAGTGAAAATCCTTTTTATGTTCTTTTAAATGACCTGTCAATTTCGAAATTTTTGACGTTAACAAAGCAATTTGCACTTGCGATGACCCCGTATCACCCTCACTCAGTGCGTAATCCCCAATAATCTTGGATTTTTCATCCTGTAATAATGCCATAACTTACATCCTCCAAACCAATCTTTTCGCCGCAAAAAAAGTCAGACTAAGACTAAACGTGCTACATTCTATTTGAAATCTCAATTCTTTTCAATATTTTATATTGGAAATCTGCATCTTGAGAACCCTGCGACTTTCCTCTCTCCATGACCCACAAAAATGACTTTTGATTATGAACTAATGGCCCACATAAAACCTCAGGTCGATTTTGAACGGTTGATTTTTCAATCCTATGATCAATGGGCAGATGCACGTTATGACTTATTCCAGTCATAATATCCCTAGTATATTGAGTACTTATATCTTTTGTAGGTAACCAGTGAAAAAGCGTTACCAAAGAAACCTTGGCATACCTAAGTCCGCAATCGGTCTCATGCCAGCCAAGATTGTCTCGATGTATGGGGCCAACCTGTGTTCTGTTGAGATAATTCAAAAACCCACCCACTCCAGCATCTTGTCCTATTGATTTTGCAAAAGCGCGTATGTACGTCCCACGCGACACACTTAATTCCCACCAAGACAACACTCGACGCTGCACATGGTGGGTGCGCCTGTGTGACGCTTTTTCGACGGTTACAGGACTGGATGACATAAAGGGAACTTCACCCCTACGAGCTAAAATATATGCCCTCTGACCCGAAACATGCTTGGCCGAATAAGTAGACGGAATCTGAAACCGTGTGGTTTCTAGAGCTGTTTGGAGTGAACTCAGCTGAGTTGCAAGAGTTGACAGCCGTTTAATGCTCAATTTCACATCTGATTTTGAAGCAAAAGGAGCGCCACTCAAATCATCCCCATGCCTTTCGCACCCAAACGCAAAGCAAGCTAAGTATGTTTTTGTTGCAAATACATCCTCGAGATAGGAAATTAAGCCCGTTTTCCAATCCGTACAGATAGGGAGTAATCCTGTAGCTAATGGATCTAACGTACCTACAAATCCCCATTTGGCTCGTCTAGGACCATGTAACGCACGTACCAACCGACCCGCAGCCTTACGGGAGGTCATTCGTCTGGGCTTATCTAAAATCAATAGGTCCATAAACTGATTAATAAAAAAAAACTATGGCGTCTGAGCGTTCATGTCTTGCTCAATGGCAGTCATGATACGTTGGTGGGCTTCGTCAAAAGAGAGTTTCATATCCACACCAGAGGCACGTTTGTGGCCTCCTCCTCCAAATTTGGCGCATAGGGCAGCCACATCAAAATATCTTTTGCTGCGCATACTCACTTTATACCCCGGTCGATCCGTATGCGCTTTGTAGAAAATCACAACTTCACAGAACTCAAGAGAACGGACTTCCTCAACAATACCATCTGTTACGTCAATATCTAATCCGTGCTTGTCGAGCATATTGCCCTCAACACGGATCCAAGCAACCGGTAAGTGGTCGTGAAACGTCAGCGTATCTAAAATGTCTTTTAAAAGAAAAAAATATGTTTTAGGTCGTCGCTCATATAGCTGTTGAGAAACATGATGCGGTCTCGCGCCTGCAGCAACAAGCTTTGAAGCCAGCTCAAACGTTCGTTCACTCGTACTGGCATATTTAAAACGACCTGTATCGACACAAATCGCACAAAATAAAGACTCGGCAATATCTTTTGTAAACGAAACACCCATTTTGAGTATCAGTTCCGCAACGATTTCTCCCGAGCTTGACGCTTCAGGAATAACCAATGAGTGCTCACCAAATCCGCTATTTGAGATATGGTGGTCGATGCAAATCAACGTACCCGTAGCTCCAGATTCCACAAAAGGTGAAAAGGCTTTACCCACCCTTTGCAACGTACCGCAATCGAGTACGACAGTAACATCGAAAGACGTCTCCAGAGGTAAATCATACGTAATTCGTTCAACCTGAGGCAAAAAGTCAAGGTTATATGCAATAGGCCCTTCATTATAGATGGTTATTTTTTTTCCCAACCCTTCAAGCATGAGTCCTAGCGCCAAACTTGAACCCAATGCATCGCCATCGGGGTTAATGTGAGAACACAAAAGAACTGACTCTGCGCGTTGAAGCGCTTTAACTAAGGATGGTAAAGTATCTTGGTAGTTCTGAAAGAGGCTCATACGCCCTCATGAATGGGCTCACCTTCAATTTTTCCGATAAGGCCCCACACCCGTTCACTGCGATGTAATTCAGTATCAAAATGAAAAGTAATTTCTGGGACTCGATAAGTAGACGTAGCTTTACCAACTTGAGACATGATAAACGGCATAGCACGTTTTAATGCTTTAGCAATTTTTTGAAGTTCTGTTTTTGTCGGCTGTGTCAAACTCATAGTCGAAAAGAAAGCTTTTGCGTATCTCATATCACAACTACATGTCACCTGTGTCAACGTTATAGGACAATTGATCAACACGGGATCTTTCACGCGTCCTTTGTGGAAAAGTTCGGCAATTATTTCGAGCAACAGCTGTTCAAACCTTTTTTGACGAAATGATGTTTTCTGATATTTGCGATATGAAACTCCCATCATGGCACCCTAATCTTTTTTCTCCACTTCATGGAAAAACCTAATAATATCGCCTTCGATCACATCACCTTTATTTAGATCTAACCCGATACCACATTCATAACCTGTAGCAACTTCTTTCACGTCATCTTTAAATCGCTTCAAAGATGCAATGTGAGTTTTGAGTAACTCATTACCGTCACGCACAATTCTAAGGTAGGCATTACGGTTAACTTTTCCATCTTTCATGTAACACCCAGCAATAATGCCAGATTTTGAAAAAGAAAATACCTGCCGTACCTCTGCTTCACCGAGTTGTTCTTCAACCATTTCAGGCTCTTTTTGTGCTTCTAACATTTTTTCCAATCGCTCAATAATTTCGTAAATCACTTTTGACTGGATACACGTTACGCCGCTTTTTTCGAGCTTCCTTTCCATGCTACCTGGTAAAGGCAAATGAAATAATACGAGAGTCGATTCAGTCGTTTTAACTAAATCCAAATCTGACTCGCTGAGTGTGCCACACCCTGCATAAACAATATTAACTGAACGACCATCATCAGTCGCAAGGGCTTCAATACTACTCAGTAACGCTTCTTCCGATCCTTTTACATCGGATTTAACAACGACATTCAACTTTCCAACTTCTAGATTTTCACCCACTTGGCTCATTAAATCTTCAATTGTCGGCTCAGCAGCAACGCGTTCTTCTTGTTGGTCATCAAAGATCCGATCATTTCGATAATCTAATAGCATTTGAATGTCAGAATCCTTAGGTAGCGTATCGACTTTAGCACCTGCAGTTACGACTTTATCAAACCCAGATATTTCGATTGGTGTCCCAGGCACAGCTTCCTTTGTTGCATCGCCATGCTCATTGCGCATCTGTCGAATACGTCCTGAGATCGTTCCTGCAGCAACACGATCCCCTTGCCTCATTGTGCCTTGGGTCACAACTAATGTTGCGAGTGGGCCTAAAAATTTATCCAATCGAGACTCAATAACCACACCTGAAGGATGCACGTTAAATGGTGCTCGAATTTCTGCTACTTCAGAAACCAATAAAATTGCATCTAGAAGCTCAGAAATCCCCTCACCTTTCAAGGCACTTGTGGGTACAAAAATCGCGTCTCCGCCCCACTCTTCTGAGATAATATTATGTTCGCTGAGTTGCGTTCTAATCTTTTCGGGATTTGCACTCGGCGCGTCCATTTTGTTAACAGCTACGATGATAGGCACCTCAGCAGCTTTGGCATGGCCAATGGCCTCAACAGTTTGAGGCATGACACCGTCATCCGCAGCAACAACCAAAACTACAATATCCGTAACGGATGCACCCCGTTTCCGCATAGCGGTAAATGCAGCATGACCTGGAGTGTCAATAAAACTTACAGGGTGATTTTTGTGATGGACCTGGTAAGCACCTATGTGTTGTGTAATACCACCAGCTTCATTTTTGAGTACATCTGTTTTTCTAATCGCATCAAGAATACTCGTTTTCCCGTGATCCACATGCCCCATGACCGTAACAACAGGTGCTTTTTCCTGAAGGCCAGGATCTTTGGCAGCAGAATCAAGGTTTTCAAAAAATCGATCTTCGGTAAATTGCTGATCCTCTACACGATATTCAAACTCGTGGGCGACTAACGTCGTCGTTTCAACATCTAAAACAGTATTGCTATTAATTTCCTCTAATCCCAGTCCCTTAAGTTTGGAAAGAACATCATAAGTTTTAACACTGAGTCTATGCGCTACATCTTTAACAGAAAGATTTCGTTCGAAAACTAGCACACGTTTATCCACAGATGGCAAGGTTCGAGCGTTTGTGCCCGTCAATCCACCACGCATCCGTTTTCGTTTTGCACGAAATATATGTTCACGCTTTAAGTAATCAACAGGGCGGAACACCTCAGTTTTCTGAACCAAGCTTGTGGGCGTTTTCTTATCAGAGGGATCTCTAGTTGTTCGCTCAAAGTCCTGACTTTGCTTTCGCTTGCCCTTTTTCGCATCACTACCACTATCGGATCCTTCACCCTGCTTCGTTTTTGATGCGGCAGCTCTTTTTTGAACGGTTGCTGGATCAGGCCTTGAAATAACTACGGCAGATTTTGGTTTCTGCCCTTTGCTATTAGTAACTACGGACTCTTGGGGTGCTGCTGTCATATTCGCCTCAGTCTCAACAGCCTGAGATGCCGTCGTGCTTGTTTCAGTCGTATCTGCTGTTGATTCTGGTGATAAGTCAACTTTATTTTCTGATTCTACAGGAGGAGCATCACCAGCTGGAGTCTCTTTTACTTTTCGAATGACGACCTTACGACGTAACACGCGCGGTTTGTCAGCGCTTTCGTCACTAGGTTTTTCAACCAAAGCCGTTCTTTTCCCTTTAGACTTTTTATTTTCTAAATGTTTAATTAATTTTTCGTAGTCAGATCCCGTCACGGTGCTCATGTGACTTTTGACCGTCAGTTTGAGCTCATCGCGAGCAATTGAAAGCAACTCCATAGAGTTGATGCCAAAAGCATTCGCAACTTCATATAGGGGTCTTTCTCGAATTTCAATACGAACCATTGTTACTCCCCAACTATCTCTTCCAGCTGTCTGTCAATTTCACTGATAACCTGATTGAATCGCTCATTACGTGATTCGAGTTCATCCTCTGTGGGCATAATATATTGGTTAGGCCGAGTCGTTCTAAAAGCTTCTTTAGCAGCTTGCAACCTCAAAGCTTGAGCTGATTTTCTAGATTCAGGCTGTGTTACTTCAGTGTCTTGAATAATATCAGCCCCAGACTCAGCTTGACGCTCAAGCAACTCTTTAGCGGCAACCATAAGCTCATTGGCTTTTTCCAAAGTCAGACCAGGAATCTGAGTGAGGGTTTCTGAATCATGTGTAGTCAATGCTTGGACAGAGTCAATACCATACTGATAAAGTGCAATAGCAATCGTATCAGTCATCCCAACGATCTGCAGCATATCGTTACGTGCTTTGGTCAACTTCTCGCTAACCTTACTTTCACATACGACATCTAACTCCCAACCGAGTAGTTGTGATGCTAGGCGGACATTCAATCCTTTTTTACCAATTGCAAGGGACAGATGGTCATCAGGTACTACAACATCCATCCGTTTATGAGCTTCGTCTACGATGACTTTGACCACTTCAGCAGGGCTGATCGCCCCACACACATACTTCGTAATCTCTTCGTGCCAAGGCACAATGTCAATTTTCTCACCCTTGAGTTCGTTAACTACATTTTGAACTCGAGCACCTTTCATACCTACGCAGGCACCAACAGGGTCAACATCTCGGTCATTCGAAAAAACACTGATTTTTGATCGAGTGCCAGCAGCTCGTGCACATCCTTTAATTTCAATGATGCCTTCACGAATCTCGGGGATCTCCAGTTCGAATAGCTTCATCAAAAACAATTCGGTACTTCGAGATAAAATAATACGTGGGCCACGTTGTGTCAGTTGTACTTCGAGTAAATAACCTTGCACGCGATCACCAACACGAAAGTTCTCACCAGGAATTTGTTCACGTACAGGCATTACAGCTTCTGTCTTGCCCAAGTCAACAATGATATTACCTCGTTCGATACGGCGACAAATACCCGAAATAACTTCGCCCTGGCGACTTTTAAATTCGTTATAAATAATCTCTTTTTCTGCATCCCGAATT
Organism: Deltaproteobacteria bacterium; assembly: GCA_029262815.1. Taxonomy (GTDB): domain Bacteria; phylum Bdellovibrionota; class JAJCYS01; order JAJCYS01; family JAJCYS01; genus JAJCYS01. Next base: position 32,883 of record JAJCYS010000004.1, read on the forward strand.
TTTTGGATAATGACTTGCTTCACAATTTGAGCAGCAATTCGTCCAAATTGTTCGCTATCTAATCGGACGCCAAGCTCTTCACCAATTCCGACATTTTCATCAAGCTTCTTAGCTTCAGTTAGCTGAATTTCACTGTATTCATCAGCTACGTCCTCAACCACGCGTTTAAAAAGATAAAGTTCGACCTCGCTTTGGTCCTCGTTAATTACGGCCTCAATCTCATTCTGAGAACCATATTTTTTTCGAGCAGCTGTAACCATTGCAGATTTAACCACATCGAGGACTAGCTCTTTGCTAATACCTTTGTCTTTTCCAACTTGTTCAACAACTCTCACCAAGTCTCTTAAGACCATGAGATGCCTCCTACCTTAAATTAAAAACGTGCCTCTTTCAGGCGTAACCGTTGAAATTCTGAAATATGCCCCTCAGTAAGTGAATCCCTACCGGTTTCACCTACCTTTTCCCATTGCATCGTGCCGTCTGTCTCAATCTTAGACACAATAGCCGTACTTTTTTTCCCTGAAATATCCGTAAATTCTAATTCGCATTCCAAAAACTGTTTAAGCTGATTTAGCGTTCTAATGTGAGGATTGGATCCAAGTGATGATACCTCGAGATGATATGCAGTTTCACCCAGCATGGATAATTCGTCGATAACTTCGCTTACGGCTTTAGATACAGTAATGCAGTCTGAATGAGTAATACTCAAATCAGTCGCGGTCTTTGAGATATGTACACGTACAATTCGCTCTCTTGCAAGCCAATTGATATCCCAAAGCTCATACCCCAAATCGGTAACCGTCCCCTCAATTGCCTCAATTATTTGCTTTTCAACTCTAGAGGGTTTACATATCTGCGCCACGTTTTTCATGTCCTCATAATAAAAAGAGCAGGCAGCCTTCACCGCCTACTCACGAACTACGTCTCTTATATATCGAATTTTCCTCAATTTTTAAAGCATTAATGCCTTTAAATGGCTATCTTTCAAGCAATAGTTCTAAGAATGCTAGATAAAGTCTTTAATTACAGAGAGTTACAAATGGTGCTTTGATTTAAACTTTAGGCATCTAAATTTGACAGATTTTTACCTGATACTAGATAAATTTTATTTAATTATTGAATTAAATTCAAAACAATTCGAATGTGGGTTATACTGAGATTGTTAAAGGAAAAACAACTGTGAGGCACTTAAATTCTTTTTTTCTCTTCCTATGGCTCTTTTTAACAAGTTGCAATGGCTATTTCCCTGAATTTTTCCATGGTCAACTATTCGAAGAAGACACTCAAATAGAGCAAAAAAAACAAGAAGAAGCAGACCTTCAGCTTAAAATCACGAAGCTTGTACTCTTACTCCAAGACAAAGGCGTTCAAACCCGTGTGATTGCCGCTCAAAAATTAGGAGAGCTTAAGTATCGTGCGATTTCTGCAATTTCAGCACTTCATGAGACGTTATTTGACCCTCATCCAAAAGTTAAAGTAGCTGCGCTTTTTGCTCTAACACAATTAGGTCCTAAAGCCATACCAGCGCTTATTAAGATTACTCGAGCAGATGTTGAGCAATTAACAAAGTCACCTCAGGAGCTTTTTGAGACAGAAATTAAAAAATGGGCATTCGACAAATTAAAAAAAACAAAAAATTATAAAAAACCTGACATCAATCTACAAGAGGTAGATCAATTTATAATATCGGTAGCTAAAAAAAGAAAAAAATATGCCCTCGCTTCTGAATGCATGTTTTTGGTCTTACGTGAACAAGCTGTAGATGGCACATCAGAATTACTGACTTACCTTAAGACCACCACAAACGAAATCGAAAAGTTCATCATTTATTACTTATTGCGTCTTACGCCTTTGAAAGAAATGTCAGAAACGGCCCTTCCTGTTATTCTAAGCACGCTTAAAACAACGACCCGGCAGTCACCACAAAGTATACTCAGCCATACCCTATCTACTTTTTTAGAACACACACGTTCACGATTCTCTAGAAAATTAAATGATAAGCAAAATCAGTTTGTTGCAAAAGACATTGAGTATCGGATTGAAATTGCATCTCAGACACTGCCTGCTCTTACGTTAAGCTTGATCACATCTCTGAACCCCACGATTGAAAATAATCATATTCAAAGCCTTCTTCAAATCGTTTTTCTGCTTGAAGATTTAGATGCTTTTTTTAATTCTGGATTGATCTACCCCATTTCAGTAGAAAAAAGAAATTTATTTAAAGCAACTTATGCCAAATTGTCAAAAGCTACGTATCCGACTTTAGTCAATTATCTAGAACATGTTGACCATCAGAATTTCACTGAATTTCTCAGCTTATTTCATAGCACGCTAAGTGGAAAGGAAAACAGACATCTTATTATTCCCGCACTGATGTCTCAGTTGAAAGGCTATGATACCCAGCGTTTCCCGTTCATAGGGTATTGTCTACAGTCCTTGGGTGTAGATATCACTACTTATATGCCTAGCGCTACTGAACTCGATGTACTAGAGCCTGAAGCGCGTCAAGCCCTCCTTTGGGCTTTATGTCGATTAGATGATCCAAAAACGCTTGCCTACATTACACCTTTTTTAAAATATCCTGAACATAACTGGCAGATTTTAAAATATTTAAAAAAAAAGACACACAAACTAGATAAACCCGCAGTCGCACAACTCGCAAAACTAGTTGATGGATCTAATTCTCAAAATTCAAAATCAGCAAAAGAAATTCTTATTAAACAAGGTATTGGCATTTTAGAAGATCTTAATATTTTGAAACACAAACGAGGCTATCACCAACGTCCGCTCATTGAAGTGATGATGCAAATTGCCAAAGCACATCGTAAGAGTACGAAAATAAAATAAGTTATCTCTCTAAAAAATTCGGTGCTAGAGATCTCATAGAGTTATTAGGTGTCCCCGAACTTTTTCCTCAGTTTATTTGAGGTCAAATGCGTGCAAAGTGTTGGATGTTGTAACAATGACTTTTCCAGAACCAAGCTGAGCTCTATTAATAGGAGATCCTATTAACACCTTACGCCATAACAAAGCCCCATCCTTTGTTCGAAACACAACAAGCTCAGCCTTAACCTGGGTACCTATAAATACACGGCCCGACTCAACATGAAGTGGTGAAATAGCTTGGTTTGATAATTTTCTCTTCCAAATCATGTGGCCTTTTCTTAATGATATTGCAACCACAAAAGACTCAAGTGCACTGGCCCCAGTTACGGCATAAATCACACCCTTATGATACACAGGTGGTTGGAAAAAGTGCGTGCTACCCAATTTACCAATTGGCTTAATAACCTGCTGCCATTTGAGATCACCATCTTCAGTTGAAAAAGCTGAAACATACCCATGTTTGTTATTTCCTCTACCATTGGTAACCATGACAACTCTACCATCACGGGCTATAGGACCTGTTCGTACAAATCCTTTAACTTCAGATCTCCAAAGCTCTATACCCGATTCAGCTTCAACTGACAAAACATAAGCCTGATCTCCATAATTAAACCCTACATAAACTGAACCTTTATACATATACAGCTGTGAATATTCGTACAATTTGGGCAACTGAAAATCTTCTTGCTTTGGCTGAAGTTGCCAAACCAACGTTCCATCCTTAGCACTGTATGCATAAATCATATCTCGTGTTGAAACAATCATAAGACCTTTATAATGAACGGGGCTAAGTTGAAACTTAGATCTCTTTTCAGTTACAATCCACTTTTTCCAAGCAATATACCCGTTAGTTAGATCCAAGGCTATAAGTGCGTTTTGAGTTGCAGCAAATTTTTTATAAGTTGTCGTAATATACAGAAGGCCGTTTACAAACTGAGGCTGTGAAGATAACACTCCCGGTATTTGCTTATCCCATAAAACTACTCCATTTCGCTTATCCAAAGCCAGAAAATGCTGAAACACCACTTTCCGTCCGAATTGGTCTCTTCTATTCTCAGTCACACCCAAAAACAAATGTTTTTTGTGAATTTGTATGTGTGATATGGCATGAGGTGCATTACCCGGCAAAATGGTTTCCCATTTTGAAATCCCAGATTTTGTGTCAAGCGCTTGTGCACGTAAAGTTGTCTCTCGTTGAAACCTGTCACATTGCATCGTAAAAATAGTGCGCTCTTCCACTACCGGCTTAACGGCACACCCTTGCTTTTGACTCCAATCCTTCGCCCCTGCTGCAGCTGAAAATAGTAAACCAGAGAAAATTCCAAGTAATCCAAAGTACTTAACCCGTCGAATCCCCATAAAAACCTCAGGGGACTCATCGGTTGAATTACTTATTTAATGAAGTGAATAGTTTAGAAGGTTAGATTGCTTCGCTGCGCTTGTAATGACTTAGTGGCTTTTCTTATGGAGATCGGGGATTTGAATCTAATTCATTGATCCATTGAACAGTAATGTCTGGTGAAGGAAAATACGGTACCGCATCCACATTAAACATATTTGCCGCTTCCCCATAAGCAGCAACTGTAAAGTCATGAATTTTCTGGTATTCCCTTGCATCTAACTGACCCGGTTTTAGAAACCCACCCATCACATCACCGTGGAATTCTGTAATGTATGGATAATAATTTAAGAAGGCCCATAATACTTCAGGGGAGGACTGGAGCAATATTTTGCTATATACAGATTTTCTATAATCCGGATAGTACGTATTTCGATCCAAGAATTTTACACTAAAACTTGCAATTCGATCGGCCACATTTTCAACTTGAATATGTCTGTCTTTAATATGATTTAAAAACAGTGTAAAAAGATGATCAACATTCCAAGTCGCATCTTGAACCACATGGGACAGTTCTTCAACAATCATATTATCAATATTTGGCACAAAGAAATGTTTTATGAAAATCATCTTATTATCAAATCCATTGGGAAATGCCATAGCGTTGGCATATAATCTTGGCTCCATTATTTGAAGGAGCGTCGCTGCCAAATGTTCTTTGGGTAGTGTTAGTAGATCGGGACTCTCATTTTGAATAACACCGACGACCTCTTTTGCTAATTTTATAAAGTAATCTTTGAATTCAACTGGAATAAACTCAATATTCGTTGTTTCAAAGACCTTAACCAAATTCTTCAATTTAGAATGTGTGGGATTGAACCCGACCTGATTAGGATGAAACGGTTTCAGAATTGGTAAGTCATGAATTTTTTTATTGTCGACAAACATCTGATTAAGTGCACGTTTATATTCTTTTGAGGTTAATCCGGGATGAAATATCTCTGAAAGCAAACTGACAGCTTCTAAAACACAAATTAAAGGGTATGGTCGTCCAAACTCCATTTGGGCATCTACATAAGCGTGCGTTACAAGTGCAAAATTTGAGGCATCGGTCTCGGGATCTCTAAGCTGTAATACAAATGGTTTTATATAATGCATAATGCTGTAAGGCAACATTTCAGGCGAAAGTTGTTTTTCTTCTTCGTACGTTCTAAAAAGTACCTCAAAAAAAGGATCATCTACGCATGCTTGAGAGGGTACAGAACCAAAAATCCAAAAGAACAATAAATATCTGGCTAGGCTTGGAAAACGCATCATAACAGAAAGGGATGGTATAGGATTTGGAGGTTGAGCGCAATACTAAAGAGATTAAACTTGGCTCCGATTCACGGAAATTACGCCTTTGAGCTTCTCCATCTTATCGATAATAACATTCAACTCCTGAAGGTCATGCACTTGCACATGAAAAATATTTTCCGCATGCCCAGCCGTTGTTGTAGTCACACGTGCTTTTGTAATATTGACAGCGGCATCCGTCATCACTTTACTCATTTCATAGAGCAAACCCGGCGCATCTTCAGTTAACACCTTGATCATAGCGTGGTGAAGATCTTCCTTCTCAGCCATTCGCCACCTGGCCTCAAGCACACGTTTTTCGTCAAAATCAGGCACACGTGGACAATCGGTACGATGAATCGTTACCCCTCGCCCTCTCGTGACAAATCCCAAAATATCGTCCCCAGGAATCGGGTTACAGCAATGAGCATAGCGAATTAGCACATTCTGAATGCCCGATACTTCAATACGAGGTTGAAAACCCTTACGTGCTTTTTTTCTTCGAGCTTTGGGCTGTTGCTCAGTCTCATCCTCTTCACCCAGGACTTTTTGATAAGTCGTTAAAACATCCGGCGCAGCCAGCTTGCCATACACAACTTCGATAAATAACTCACGAACTTCAGACAGTCCCACGCGTGATAAAAGATCGGAAAATTCTTTTTTCTCTACCTCACGTGATAAGCTCTTCCCTTGCTTACGAAACGCAGATTCGAGCATCTGTTCCCCAATCTCTGAAGAAATTTCTCGCTCTTCTGCTCGCAAGTGGGTTCGAATTTTCTGTCGTGCGCGTGTCGTTTTGACAAATTTTAACCAATCTCTACTCGGCCTGGCTTTCGATGACGTAATAATTTCAACGCAATCTCCGCTTTTTAAGTGGGATTTAAGAGACACAACCTTGCCATTGACAATAGCTCCAGTCGTTCGATGTCCTAGCTCCGTATGAATAGTATATGCGAAATCTAAAGGTGTGGCCCCATCCGGAAATTCAAGCACATCCCCATTGGGTGTAAAAACGTAAATGTCCTCGACAAACAAATCCGCTTTAACGTTAGAGATAAACTCATGGGGATTTTCAGTTTCATTCCGTTGTTCGACCAACCGATTGACCCACTCAAGCGGCCCCGTATCTTTGAACGTGCCACTTTCCTTGTACTTCCAGTGCGCCGCAATACCATATTCGGCCACTTCATGCATTTGTTCAGTTCTAATTTGAATCTCAACCATCTGAGCTCGAGGCCCCACAACAATGGTGTGGAGACTCTGATACAGGTTTGGCTTGGGCATTGCAATATAATCCTTAAACCGTCCTGGCAATGGCCGCCATTGTGCATGCATCAGCCCAAGCACTTCATAACATTCCAATACACTTTTGGTTAAAATTCTAAAGGCAACCACATCATAAATTTGATCAATATCTACATTTTGGCGCTCCATCTTTCTCGCCACCGAAAGCAAATGTTTCACGCGTCCTTGACACTCAATCTTGAGATCCTGCGCATAACACACCTTTAGAATCTCACGTCTCACCTCTTCGATAAATTTTTGATGAACCGTATGACGCGTCAAAATTTCTTTTTTAAGTTTGTTGTATTTTTCTGGATTTAATTGAGAAAAAGCAATCTCTTCGAGCTCTATCTTGACCTTTCCCATCCCCAACCGATAGGCCAGCGGTGCATAAATTTCCAATGTCTCTCTTGAGATGGTTCTACGTTTGACTTCAGGCATTGAGCTGATGGTTCGAATATTATCAAGCCGGTCTGCAATTTTGATCATGACCACCCGAAGGTCCTTTGACATGGCGAGTAACATTTTTCGAAAATTCTCAGCCTGCTTCTCTTGACTGGACCGAAAATGGACATGTGCAAGTTTCGTAAGTCCATCCACAATCAACGCCACCTCTTCACCAAACTCTTCTTTGACTTTATCGATGGTGACTTTGGTATCTTCCACTAAATCATGAAGCAATGCGGCAACCACACTGAGCACATCAAGTCGGACTTCCTCAGCCAAAATCAACGCCACTCGAAATGGGTGCTGAAAAAAAGCCTCGCCGCTTCTTCGCTTTTGACCTTCATGACCTTTTTCGGAAAACAAGTAGGCTTTTTTGATTAACTCCTTACTTGTGGGGTTTAGCTGGGCAGGTGGAATAGCCGAAAGTAGCTTTTCTACAGTCACATCTTTAACCATGAATGTACTCACCTACTATCTGTTCGGCATGTTTTAAGGTTTTTTCGAGGGCATCGTTGATCAAAACATGGTGAAATGTGTCTTTTTGACCCATTTCAGTCTCAGCCTGCTTCATCCTTCGCTCTAAACTCGCCTGGTTCTCACTACCACGCTTTAAAAGCCTATCCCTGAGCTGCTCCAGTGACACGGGCGCAATGAACAAACTTAAATGGTTTTCAAAGAAAATCGTGATTGATTTTTTGCCCCGTACTTCAATATCTAAAAGTGGGACATGTCCCTGTCGAATAAGTTGAAATAAAGGCGCTTTGGGGGTCGCATAATAGGCCCCATGATGAGCCACCCACTCAAAATAGTCAAATCTTGAAATCCGTTCTTGGAAAGTAGACTCTGATACGAAGTAATAGTCCTTTCCCTCTTGTTCCCCCTTTCGCATTTCACGTGTCGTCTCACTAATACTCAGTGATAATTGAGGAAATTTCTTTAACAAATGCTGACAAACTGTAGATTTCCCGACACCAGAGGGACCACTTACGATGATAATTTTTGCGCTATCTTCACTCATGACTAAAGAAAAAATTACAGTATAGGGCGCTGCTTAAGAGACTCACTCCATCTCTCTGTAATCGTATCAATACTATTGGATGAAAGAAGCACATGACCCGAACTGAATACAATCACAGAACGTGTTTTTCGACCTTCAGTAGCATCAAGGAGTTTTCCAGTATTTTTAGCTTCGTCACGCAGCCTTCGGACCGGTAAACTCTGAGCCTTTAAAATAGCAACAACACGATAGGGAATAATGTGGTTTCCATGTCCAACATTGATGGGCAATAGCTCAAGCCACTCTCTCATACGGTTTCCTTTTCAAGATACCCCTCAGGTTGCTTCAAAATATATCGCCCCACTTTTCGCCACTTGACGTACCGTGCCTTCAGAAAACCTTGTTTATCCTTCTGAAAATCAGCCGATAATTTCTTGATTCGTACTTCAAGTTGCGTTTTCAATAATTCGGCCATACGTTTAGGCTCACGATGAGCACCACCAGGGGGTTCTTGAATAATTTCATCTACTAACCCAAATGTTTTAGCATCCTTCGCCCGAAGCTTCAACAACTCAGCTGCTCGAGGCCCTTCAGAACCGTCTTTCCACAATATTGCAGCACAACTCTCTGGCGAAATGACCGAGTACACACTATACTCCAGCATCATGACATAATCTGTCACACCAATTGCGAGTGCCCCCCCTGATCCCCCTTCACCGATTACAACCGAAAGTGTTGGTGTTTGCAGCCCGCTCATGGCGATTAAATTTTCAGAAATAGCTGAACATTGACCTCGATCTTCGGCCTCAACCCCAGGAAAAGCCCCAGGAGTATCAATCAAACATACAATCGGGATTTGAAACCGCTCAGCTAAACGCATAACTCTTAATGCTTTACGGTACCCCTCAGGGTTGGGCATTCCGAAATTTCGATACACTTTTTCTTTGGTTGATCTGCCTTTATGTTGGCCCACGACGCAGATGACTTGATCACCCAAATATCCGAGCCCCGTGACCATACTCGAATCATCGCTATGCATTCGATCTCCATGAAATTCAAACCAATCTGAAAGAATTAGATCAATGTAATCTAAACAATAAGGTCTATTGGGGTGTCGGCTGAGTTGTACCACTTGCCACCGTGTCAGGTTATCAAAAACTTTTTTTTGTAATCGTTCAATGTTTTTAGCTAAAAGTTCAATCTCAGAGCTGTAGTCCTTCCCCTCTGATTTAGATTGAACAAGAAGCTCTTTTCGCTTCTCTTGCAGATCAACGATTGTTTTTTCAAAGTCTAACACAGCCATTATAATTTCATCGTAAACGGTTTACCTACATTTTGGAAGATAAATGCCCCCAGAGACGGTACATCAAAGCGAGTATGATTGAGCCAAACCACATCCTCACGCTTTCCAAACCACTTCATTTGTTTACGCGCAAGTTGTCTATGGGCTCTAAATACTGCTTCGTCTAAATCCACGCCAGGTGGAAGACCCCCTCTCAAATAAGCATACGCTTCACGGTATCCCACACTCTTCAAGGCACCTTGTAGAGGATAATCTAATAAATCTGTCACTTCTTGCAAAAACCCTTGCTCCATCATCTTGCGAATTCGTATCTTGAGCCGATCTTCGTATATGGTGCGCTCTTGAAAAACACCGAATAGATGCAGCTCACACTCTGGTGGTAAAATTGAGGTAGTACCCAGCCCTTCAATCCGTGTTTGCTCAAAGAGTTCCGGAGTTTGGGGACCCATATTTGAGGCCACCTCTAAACTTCTAAGCACCCGATAATTATCATTTGGATGTAGTAATTCTGCACGTTTCGGCCAGAGATCCTTAAGCTCGCTGTAACATTGATTTCGTTGATCCTGGGTGATGCAATCACCATCATAATCCTGACCCGTAATTTTTTTAAAAATAGTCTCTTTAGAGATGAGGTCTTCACTCCGTTCTGGGTAATGAGGCACACCTTGTAATAAGGCTCTCATAAAAAATCCACTCCCGGTCACAACCAAAGCACACCCTCGAGATTCAAGCAGCGTAATCACTTGAGGTACAATTTTGGAGTACATATCCATCAACGTTACGGGGTGTTTCAAGGTCGTCAGATCAACTCCGATATGTTTCACCCGTGATTGATCTGATGTTGAAGGTTTTGCAGAACCGATAGTAAGTTCTCGATAAGCCAATACGGGCTCAAAATAGCAAATAGGCAATCCCGCCTGCTCAGCTAACCAGAGCCCCAAATCACTTTTCCCAACCCCTGTTGGGCCAAATAAAACAACCAATTTTTTCTGGGACATAACACTAAACGTGGCGATACACACCCTTATAGATCATATCGCGTGGAATCTTGACAACAAAAGGCCGCCCATGTTGGCAGGCGATTTTGGGTCCTATCACTTGGCTGGCTTCTTTAAATAGGGATTGTACTTCCGTGGGACTCAGATGATCCCCACGCTTTACACTTCGTTTACAGCACAAGTCTCCTATTAGACTAAACACATGTTTTTCAAAAGCCGTAGGTAGATCGAGATCAGAAGCCATTACCCAGCTCAAAAGTGTCTTGAGGTTAGGTTGAAAATTAAAATATTGAGGATAAGCATCAAGTGTTACCTGTTCATTCGAAACCGAGATATGAAACCCAAGAGCTGAGAGCATAGATTTGGCCTCGGAAAGTCTGGCTGATTCTTCATTATCAATGCTAATTTGTTCAGGCACTAAAGCAGGTTGTGTGGCATGTGTATTCAGGCTTTTTAAACATTTTTCATATAGAATTCGCTCATGCAAGGCATGTTGATCAACAAATATAATATCTTTGTCATCCGTGGCCACAATAAAAAGAGCATCTACGATACCCACAAATTTCAAGTGTTCCCAGTTCACCGAATCTTCATGATGTTCAGCAGGTTTTGGAATATTGGGTTCTTCGATTTGCAGGGTTTCATCAGCAAATACTTTTGTGGCAGACGTTTTAAAGCTAGCCGAAATAGACGCTGGATTCAAAGCAATTTCGCCCGTTTGGAGTCCTCGGCTCTGGAGCCCTCGGCTCGGCCCAGACGTGAAAAAATCTCTGGGTGTTGAAGATGTTTGGTCATACTTTGGCTGTACTAGAGCCGAAGCTAGAGGTACACGATGAATAGTTGGGCTAATCATAAGCCCTTCATGGATGATTTTATTAAGCTGAAGCTGAAGCCCTTTGATAATCGAGGCCTGATTATGTAATCGAACGGTATCTTTTTTGGGGTCAACATTAAAGTCAACTAATTCCTGTGGGACTGAAAAATGAAGGGCACCCCACGGGCATCCCCGTTTACCGTCAATACCTGCATAGGTACGTCGCAAAATACCCAAGATGGGAGGTAGCGTTACAATTCGATGATTCACAGCAGTGAATAAGTGACGTCTATCAGAGAGGGTTGCTAGCGGATTACACAAAAAACCCTCACAACTCACGTCTTCATAACTGAATGCTACTTTAAAAGTTTCATTCGATCGATGCATCGGAAAGATTTGAAAAAACCGAGCTTGACTGTTCTCACAGGGGCCAAAATGCGTAGGCTTTCCTTTGGCGTCAACCACAAAAGCCACTTGTGGATGATGTAACATCAAAGGCCATAAGATCTTCAGACATCTCCCTGCTTCAACAGTTGCCGAGCCTAAATATTTCTTACGCGCAGGCACCCATGAAAATAAATGATAAACCGAAACGGTCGTACCCGCTTGATTACGTGATTGAGTCAGCTTAAACCCTTTTACAGGGTCGGCATCCAATGTCCAAGTATCTTCATTGAGGACAGATGATGTTATAGAAATTTTTGAAATCGCAGCAATGGAAGATAACGCTTCCCCTCGAAATCCATGGCTGTCGAGTCGCATTAAATCATCAAAAGATTGGATTTTTGAAGTAGCATGTCGCTCAATGGCCAAAGGCAAATCGTCTTTTGAGACGCCTTGTCCATTATCTTGAACGTGAATTTCTTCTTTACCGCCTTCTTTTAACCGGATATGAATTTCTGTGGCACCTGCATCGATAGCATTTTCGACCAGTTCTTTAATAACAGAAGCGGGTCCATCAATGACTTCACCTGCAGCAATTTGATCCGCTAGGATCTTAGGTAATTTTTGAATTTTTGAACTCATAACTCACACTTAAAATAGGGTCGTTGTGACCTTGTTACGGCCTGTTCGTTTACTTTCGTACAAGGCCAGATCAGCCTTGTGAATTAAATCATACAACGATCGAACTTTCACCCCCGGACACCAAGTACATCCGCCAATTGAGATTGTCACTCGGATAGCTCGTTTATCCATCTTAAATGCAGTTTCACGAACATGGTGCCTCAAGCGTTCACCTAATGACTCAGCTGTAGGCAGATCCACACCTGGTAAAATCAGCAAAAACTCTTCTCCGCCAAATCTTACAAACAAATCACGTTTACGGATGACTTCTTTTTGTATAGTTTGGGAGACTGAACTGAGCACTTGATCTCCAAAAATATGACCGTGAGTATCATTAAGCTGTTTGAAATGGTCAATATCCACCATAAAAATGGTGAGAGGATTTTCTGAGAATCGCGTCCCCTTTAAAAACTCATGTTCAATTTCTGGAATAATCTTTTTGGTATAGGCATTTGTGAGTTCATCTCGCATAGCAGCTTCTCGAAGCCGATCAGCGAAACGACGTTCTAAAGAGCCCGCCCGAAGCAGTTGAAGTACCATATCCCCACATTGTATTTTGTGACCAAATGGGAGTTCCTGCCGGGTCGTTACACGATCATTTTCGATGATGGTCCCATTCATTGAGCCCAGGTCTTCGACAAAATAACCGTCCTGATCTTTAATGATCCGACAATGCTTTCTAGAGATATGCTCACTATCCAACCAAATATCAACTTGCTCTCGCTCGCGTCCCAAAACCATCTTGTCTCGTGTTAACCAAAACGTTCGACCGACATCATGTCCATAAATAATCATCAAACATGCAGGCGTATCATTATTTTGTTGATTTTGTGCTGCTGTAAGCGGGTCTATTTCGTCCAATAACTGTGTAGGTTTGGTATCTTTTGACTGTGCCATTTCTTTTATTGTACACCCTGACCAGTGACACATTAGTTGAGGTAAATTCATATTCATTACATTTATATATTTAATGAATTAGATGATTAATACATCAACTCTTGGGTTATAGAAAAAAGTATTGGCTCTAGTGGCCAGTAATGCAGCCTGTCATTTTCCCCTTAATGATTAAACACTTATAACCGATACGTCATATGGATGAGTACGGGCAGAACTATGTATAAAAAATGTAAAGGGCAGATGACAATTCTGGTCATGCTTGTCTTCCTGACCCTCTTTCTTTTGTTTGCATTTGTCGTCAACATTGGCGTGCTTATCAGTGAAAAAGTAAACCTTCAAAACTCTGCAGACCTAGGCGCTTATGCTGGTGCAGCCATGCAAGCTCGAGTACTCAACAAAATTGGATATCTAAATTTTCGAATGCGACAAAACTGGAAAGAATTTGCATTTCATAACTGGGTCACCCATATGCGAGGCGCACGAGATCATCCCGCCTTTTGGGGAAAGCCAGCTGCGGGGACAGCTATCGGTCCCATTGATCAACCTTTCAAACCTGGTCTGGCTTTTTCATGTGTATGTTTGCCAGGTACAAGCTACCAAGGAATCACCGCAAACTTTTGCCAAAAAGGGTGTGAGATGAGCTTTCCTGGCGTTGATGAACCCGCCCTACTCTTTCTATCTCCGGTTACATTAGCGTTTGCCCAAGCTGCGGCACAAATTCGTGAAGAAATTTATGAGGAATGGGAAAAATTCCTAAATGACTCAGAAGTCTATTCACAAGTACTTGTTGAACGGTATAAAGAACAAAATGATCGATTTGTGAACGTCTTAAACTCGTATATTCAATTTATTAATGAGATTGGTCGTGTAACAAACCCTATAGGTTCAGGGGACCCCATTTCACAAACCGTACAAAACACAATTTTGAAGAACCTATCCGTTGGTAATGCCCAGAGACTCGATGTCAGATCCCTAGTTCCCTCAAGTTCGGATAGTCCATGGTTTAAGGCCACACCTATTATCACGCGCGGACTTGTTGTATTTGCACAGTTTCTAAAAGGTGGCGGTGGTGAACGAATTATTCGCCCTAGTCCCGTACCGATAGAGGCTGACCTCTCTCTGGGTGTAGGTAAGAATCCAACCACCTTGACCTATTATGCACTTAGGCTTATTTCTAAACCTAAACTCATCTACCTCCCTGATCACTGGCAACCCATTCTCGTAGCCTACTCAGCAGCCAAGCCATTTGGATCTCGCGTGGGCCCTCAGCCCAGTCCTGGAGGTACCTCAGATAAGTTAATTAGACTAGCAAATGCGGCCGGTGATGCCACAAGTCCTAACTTCGCGTTCTATCAAGGGGATAAAGTCGGCATCAAAGCGCATGGTCAATTAGACATCTTGAGTAACTACATCACTGGTGAAGCAGAGGAGTTTAACTACCCTACAGCAAACAACCAAAACAGCCAGGCTATTGCATCGATCCGTGCGCCTAACCATTACGAAGCCATGCGATATCCCATTTTTGTAGACCCCACAAAAACGCCAATGGATCCCCGCATGTTTGCACAAGTTCGGTATCCAGATGGCATCGAGTTTCAAAGTGGACAAAATTTGTTTCAACCAGATGAACAGATGGGTCGAAGTTTGTTATTTTCTGCCAATGATGGTCCAGGTAACGACATGAAACCCGATCTCACAACCCTAAACTTCCATAATGATACAACTGGCGAACGTACTTTTAGAGCCAATGTAATTCAAACTCGAAGCAGCTATGCCTCACCCGTTGAGTTTGATGATGACCTAGGTCGAACTGGGTACAGTGTCAAACTCATCAGTATGATTCATCTCATCACAACTATTTTTCAAGATGCGCAAGGTGTTGAAGTGCCTATTGAGAATTTTCCATCTGGAGATCCTAATGTGGAAAATCGTTCTCCTTCTCCTGCGGGGAGCAACATATGGCATTAAACAAAATACTTTTATTCTCATTTTTCTTCTTTTTTCTGAGTAGCAGTCTAGTTTTAACTGAGGCTCAAACCCAAAAAGAAAAAAAGAGTGAAAAAACAGAAGAAACCAAGACTAAAAAAGAAAAAGAAGAAAGTGTACACTTGAAAATTTTTAAAATGCAACGTGAGGATCGAAAACGAGAGCGGGAGGAGAAAAAGAAAGAAATTGAGGAACGTAAACAGAAACTGGAAGAAGACAAAAAGAAAACCGAAGCGATGAAGGCTGAACGAAAAAAGAAAGAGGCTGTACAAAACAAGAAGGTAGAAGCGCGTACTCAGTATTGTATGAAACGGACCTACCTTCTACCGGATAATGAGAAAAAATACAAAATCAAAGAAGGAACGTTTGTTGAAGTGAAAGATGGAAAAACCGCTCCCCCAGATGCAACATCAAACTATTTTCTATATGAAAAAATTAAATTTTGTATCTATTGTGCCGACGGAAATCAACCAGGACTCGATCCCAAAAAATGCCAAGCTGCTGTACAGTCTCAAGTAGAAATTAATAAACTTAAGGACGAACAAGAGAAAAAAGAATTTGAAGAAAAACTTAAAATTGCTTTTGACACTGCACCCAAAACCTTCGCAGCACTGTTTAAATTAGGTACGCAAATCTATAAAACCATTAAAGCAATGCGAGAAAAAAAGAAAAAACGTGAATTTCCTAAAGGAGAAGAAGCGTTTGGCGTTCCGCAACAACCACAACGTCCCGGAGATTCATTTATCCCCCCACCCGCTATCCCAGAACAATCCTTCACCTTACCCACTGCTGAATCACCCAGGAATTTCGATAAAAATGGATCTGGCAAATCAAACTCTTTTCTGGGATTTGGGAAAGACAAAGACAAAAAGGGCAAAAGCCAACCTGGCGATCCCTTTCGCTCTAGCCCCGTTGCTTCAGGGCAAGGCGCTGGCGGCGCAGGTGTCACGGGTGGAACAAGTCCTCCCATTGTCACAGACGGTGGGGATCACGATCATACTCAACCCTTTTTACCGTCTCAAGATATACCCATAGCTTTCTCAGGTGGTAATGGTGGAGACTCTGTACCGGTAGATGATTCAGCCTTATTAAACTTACTGGCGGATGATGAAAAAGAAGCATTTTCGAGATTAAAAGATTTAGAAGCCCAAAAAGAAGACGAATCACAACAAAGAGGTATTGCAAATACGTCAGTTGGCGGGCTTGAGATATTAATGAGCAACGTAGGGGATACCTCGAGAGAGGTTATTTTTAAAGAATATGAGTGAGGTCAGGGTTATGAGAGGGAATAAAATAATTAATATTTCATGGATTTGGGTTGTAGGTATGACCCTAAGCATGATGTGGGGACTGTCACCCGCAACTGCACAAGGAGAAATATTTAAGAATCAGTTCATTCAATTTGAGCTGCCCGAAAACTGGTCATGTCATGTGGTTGGTACAGAGTGGGTTTGTCAGAATGAAAAGAACCCTAAAATACGAAAAGAGGCGGTCATGGTTTTTGCGGCTAAAGTAGCCGGAAAATTGGATTCGATTTCAAAATACGAAACCTACCTCAATACAGAGCGAAATATTGCAGCGCTCGATAAAACAAAGTTGACTGCAAAGAGCTTGTATGTCCGTAAACGCTCAATCGGGGGCCATAAATGGGTTGATTCAATGAAAAAGAATTCAGAAATCCCTGGCTTCATGACTCGATACCTTGCCACCACTTATAAAGGGATTGCCATTTTATTTACGTACAGTGTGTTGGAGCCTCGATCACGTGTGTATGCGTCACTTTTTAGCCGAGTTGTAGACTCTTTGCAACCTAGGCGTGAATTATCTTCAAGGGGTGACAAAAAAGACAAAGGCCCGATTACCAGTATTTCAGTTGCTGACTTACTCGAACCCAGTGCACCTAAAAAACCCGCCGAAAAAGGTTCTGTCGGACTTGATGTTAGTCAGAGTGCACCCCCACAAGATGACGAAGAAGGCGGATCTATGCTTCTATGGATCATTCTTCTTGCAGGTGTGCTCGGCGCATATTTTGTAATTTCGAAACGTAAAAAACCTGCTCAAACAGAAGAAGATGAGGACGAAGATGAGGACGAGGATGAGGAATAAATAAAGGCGAAATGGTTAACCCCCTTCAAAAACCGTTCGTAAATCGAACGTTAACTCTAATTCAAAAAGAGCTCACGGCTTATTATCAAGATAAAATTCGTGAGCTCGCCCCCCCTCCTTCATTCATCAAAAAGCAGATGAATTTAAGTGAATCCTTTTTTTCTAAAACGCCAATTCATGAAATTCAAGCAACAGACCTATCTCACACCATTGCACATCATGATGTAATCTGTGTAGGTGACTACCATACATTTTATTATTCACAAAAAGTGTTCTCAGAAATTATCCAACAATTCCATCAAAATAACGAGAAAGCTGTTGTTGTACTCGAAAGCATCCCTTCTCAAAAAAATAAAATATTATCACAAATTTTAGATCAACACATTCCTATCAAATCTGTGATGGACAAATTAAATTTTAAATCTACCTGGGATTTTGATTCCCAAGGTACGGAAGTGATTCTATCGTTTTGCAGAAAAAATAATATTCCGACCTATGGGATGAATTTAACGAAAGGTTTCTACGACGTTTCTCAAAATTTCTTTATGGAACGTGAGCTTCATTTCATCAAAACACTTCAAAAAATTAAAAAGAAGCACCCCAATCAAAAACTGTTTGTCCTCGTAGGTGACATCCACTTGTTGCCACACAACCTTCCTATGTGGTGGTCCCAAACAACCAAAACATCTCTGCCCATGCTTTGCATTCATCAAAATAGTGATGAAATATATTGGCGACTTAAAAACAGGGCCTCAAGACACACAACCTCATATTTTAAAATCAACCCTCAAAACTACGTACTCATTAACACACGACCTTGGGTGAAATATCACAGCTACCTACACCTGCTAGAAAAATCTATTGAGTACGAATCATACACGGAAGAAGAATCTTTAGAAGAAGCTGAGTTGAGTCGCTACGATCAATTCCTTCAGCTCTTATCCCAACTTTCAAAACTACTGAATGTTAAAAATGAAACGAAAATCCCTCCTTTTACAAGCTATAGCTCATTAGAATTTGACCTTCCTTTGATGATTAAAAATGCACCCTTTCTTACATTCCGTGAAAAAAAGGGATATCTGGCTCTCTTTAAAGAGGAAATTCCATTCTTTATCCCTGAGTCTCGGACTTTATATTGTCCACACCATACGGCAAATATGATGACAGATGCCTGTCTCAGAATGCTACACAGCCATGTAACCGGATGGCAAAGTCATTTTAGAGGAACACGTGCTAATTTTTATAGTTGGATTATTTTAGAAGCCTATATATTTGCCCTTTCAAAGTTAATGAACCCAGCAAGAAAGCCACTTTCTCTAACACACCTCACACCGCATTTGGGGACAATTTGGCCTAAGTGTTTGAATTATTTAAGAGAAACAGATGTTAATTGGGGTGCATGGCTCAAAATTGCTAGCTTATTTTCAACGTTACAGAGCAAGCCACAAGCCCAATATCGCTTACTTCAATGGATTGGTCAACGATGGGGACTCACATGGGCTACTCATTTTACCCAATTTACGATAGAGGATTTAGATCGCTTTTGTCCCTCAAACACGGCTCACCAGTTCAAAGCCAGCAAAAAACACTTTTTTGAACTCATGCAACAATCCCCCTTTAAAACAACAGATATTCTTTAAAGAATTTGCTATACTGCGCTCAGTATGGAGTCAAGCCATCCACAATTTATCTATTTTCCCTTTTGGTTTCACCGTTATTGGCGGTGAGCTGTCAATGTTTTTACTATTTTAAAATGTCTTTAAAAAAACAAAAATAATAAGAATGACGTGTTGTCGAGGTATTTATGATTAAGAATATTAGAGAAAAATTTCAACAAAGGTTTACTCGCATTGGCTTTATTTTGAGCTTGTGCGGATCTGCTATTGGCCTTGGAAACATTTGGAAATTTCCAACCATGATGGCAAGTTCTGGAGGTAGTTCATTTCTGTTTGTCTATCTTGTAAGTCTGGTTATTATTGGGTTGCCAGTTTTGATGTGTGAGATGTATCTGGGAAACCAAACACAAACACACCCTAAAACATTTTTTAAGTCAAAAAAATGGTTAAACCCCATTCGTCATCTCCCAGTATTTTCGAACACATTGCTACTTGGATTTTATGCAGCAATCAGTGGTTGGGTATTTATGGCACTTGTCTTGAGTGTTAAAGATCTATTTACTGGAACTGAAACACTTAGTTATAGTCACTTAACTTCTCAACCCGTGTATTTAACCCTTGCAACATTTGCGTTTATTGTACTGACAGCAATAGTCTGTCGAATGGGTGTTCAAAAAGGTATCGAACGGTTAAACACGGTCGCACTATCTGTATTGCTTTTTATTCTTCTCGGTTTGCTCGGCTATTGCGCTTCAGCGGGTTATCTATCTCAAGGCCTTAGTTACATGTTTCAATTTGGCGAAATAAACCTCACATTTGATTTAGTCACTACCGCTTTGGGACATGCGTTCTTTACTTTGAGTCTAGGAACGGGTGTAGTTTGGACTTATGGTCGTTATTTGGCACGTGAGACTAAAACACCCATCGAGTCAACAACTACGAATGCACTACTCATCGCACTAGCTGATACTGCTTTTGCATTAATGGTTGGCACAATCATCTTCAGTATTCTATTGGGAACGGGTACTGGTATTTCGGGTGGCCCTGATCTTATCTTTCGAGCTCTACCGTTGGTGTTCTCGAAAATTTCAGGTGGCGCTTTAGTTGAGGTTATTTTCTTTCTCATGGTTTTTGCGTGTTGTATCACGTCAAGTGTTTCCATGTTTGAAGTCATGTTGGTACGAAACACATTCAAAAATGTAGTCAAACTCTGCATTATCAGTTTCGCACTGAACATCCTTACGATCATGTCCTTGAGCGCTCCTGAAATGATCACCTTTTTTGGTGATACTTTTTTTGGTCATTCAGATAAGTTACTAACTAAAATTCTCATGCCGTTTTTTGGACTGCTAGTTGTCATTATTGCAATCACAACGAAAATGAAATCAACAAAAGCAGAGAGACATCAAACAAATTAACGAGTCATAAGTATAGAAACACTAGGTCAATTTGGAAGCAGTATTTGATGCTTCCAAATTGATCTAGTGTTTAAACTCTATCTTTCTCCGAGTCTCAAAAAATCAGTCATCAACTTAAGCAGCATTTCTCCGTGAGGGCTATTATTCACCATCTCATTTGTGAAGACATTATGTGCACGAGATTGTTCTAAAATAATGGGTTGAAGTACATTTGCCCACTTCTTTTGTATTCTCGGTATCCACTTATCAGGTTCGGGGTATGCAGGGTCTAAATCAGACCATAGCACTTTAACATTTTTCAATTTTTGACTTTTAATAATTCTATCTTCAAAGAAAGATTGAACAATAAGGCTTGAAGCCCACACATTCATCCAAGGGACTTCCTGATCCTTTGTAATGAAATCGTCTGCACCTTTTTGACCGTTTTTTGAAAACTCTGCAAGATAATCTGAAGCAAGAGCTGGGTTAATATGTAATGTTGGATCTGAAAGCATAGGGCTCGCAGCCAATATATTTGAAAATCGCTCAGGATCACTACCATGCAAGTCTAAAGCAAGTGTTCCACCTGTACTTCGACCAAGTACTGCAATGTCGCTGGAATTTTTATCCAGTCCCCAAGCTGTCTGTATTCTGTCAATTATATCTACGATATATCCTCTCATATTAGGTAAGTAGTTATATTTCTTTCCGGTAGGCCCACCATTAAAAGGGTATCCGATAGAAATAGGTATGTATTGCACATCCTGATTGTTTTCAATATTTTTTTGGGCCCGCTTAATTAAATGATGATATCCAAAAGTTGAATGAATACCTGATTTATATGACCCCGTGCCCGGCAAAATAATAACAAGCACCACACGTTTTGACAAGTTTTCTGTTGGTTTTGGAATATCAATTTGATCGACCTCTAACTTCTTTATTAACAATGCTTCTTGCGCTTGTACTAAGGCATCATACTCAGCTTTTAACTTCTTAGTATTTGTTTGAAGTGTAACAACTTTAGGAAAAAGTTTTAGTAATGCAATAAACTCATCGTGATACTTTTCGAGCATCTCTGAAGTTTCATTTTGATCAAAATTGCTGAATAACTCTTGAATCCGACTTCTTCGTTTTCTAGTGGCATGATCGGGTAAATCTTTCAATATATATTCAGTAAATCCATTTATGGTCTGATCACTCCTCAGATGAGCTATTAATTGTTCTGTAGACTTGGATTTAGTAAGACGTACGGTGGCTAAAAAAAACTTCGTTACTTGCTTTAGCCACTGTGACATCGTATGAATATCACTTAACCCAATTAACCCAACGCCATCCACCACCAATTGCATCTGCGCAAATCCACTGATCAAAGATTTTGTATTTGAACGTTTTGTGTCAAAAGACTGAATTTTTTTATTTATCACTGGGATGGGAGGATCATAAGTCATCAACTTTACCGCTTGTTCACCCTCTTTAATATACTTAATGCGATCAGCATCTATAGTGCCTCTATGGTCTTCAATTATCCGAATAATTTCTTTAGCTGAAAAACAGGGACTGAAATTTGATTTTTGGTGCGACCGGCCTGAAATTGAAAATGTGCAAAGGCCTATGGTAAGAACAAAGGCCCAATAGTGAAACAATGAAAAACTATGAATATACATGTATATATCGAGGATGAATAATGACGTGGATGTAGAGTTTAAATAGTTGACACATAACCTAGTCTTAAATTATATCCTTCAGGGCTGGGTTTTAAGCAGTGATAAACCAACAAAATTGGTTCATAATATGGTTATTTATTCATAAAAGAAATTAAATGGATACGCTTTAACGACAACGACACCACCACGAGGTGACGGAAATTTCCATGTCGCAATTTTTGAGGCCATACAGTTTAAAAGCTTATTGAGTACCAACTTCCCTTTGGCATACCGCCAAGATGCGGAAACAACTTTGCTTTTTTTAAATACATTGCCATTTTCAAGGATGACCCAAGACAACACAATGTTGCCAGACAGTTTCGGATATTGATTGAGATAGAACTGATAACACCCACGTAATTCACCTAAATGGGCCTGCACAACTTTACGAATGGCTTCCTTAGATAACTGACCTTGAACAACCGTCCCTTCTCCTGGCGCTAAAACACGACTGTTTCCTTTGCCGAGCACAGTTCCTGTGCCAAACCCTTTGCGCCCAGCGCCACGACCCTGCGTACCCAACCCAGAAATATGAGCACTTTTGCCCCCACCACCAAGCCCAGTACCCCGCAGGCCTTCGCCTTCAACGCCTTTTCCATCTACAAGATCCGTAGAACCTGTCCCTTTGAGCGTCTTGTCAAATCGCCCACCTTTGCTAACCAAGGTGGTTAAACGGGCGCTGACATCGGATGTCGTCACGGCACCTAATAATCCTTGTTGAAATGGACTCACAATTTTTCGCTTGGACCGTTTATGCACAGTCACACCCTTACTACGTCCTTTAGCGGTTCGCCGACCTCGTTTTCCTTCTTTTCCAGCACGTCTTTGCCCCTGACCTTCATCGCCTGAGCCAATTCGTGCTGGTTTTTTCTTAGGCGGTAATTTTCGCGTAGACTTTGTTGAACTAGGCTTTGCTTTTTGTGGGATAGCTTTGGGCGCCAAATTAAAACGTTTCACGACCTCAGGCTTTGGTTTGGGCCGTTTGGGTTTAACCAACACCTTTTGAAAAACCTTCTCTGCCTCTTCCTCAATAACTTCTTCCGCCCCGAGTGGCAAAAAAGGAATGGCAATCGCTATTACCAACCAAAGTGCGGCAACAACCCCCAATGCTCTCCTATAAATCGGATCAGGTTCAAAAAACGCACTCTGCTTCAATGGATCAGGCCTGGGAACCATACAAATAAAGTATGTCGTCCCCTCAAGAAGCAACTTACAATAATCATTTTTGGCCAAACTTAAGATATGACCTAATAATCCACCTTCTTTGAGTGCCCCACTCTTTTTTGCTTCATCAAGGGTATAAACTTTTCCTTTCGTCCGAATGGCGCCTCGCATTGAAGCCAAATCTATATGAACACTCATGCCAGATTTATGACTTTCGACAAAAGGTACTTTTTTCTTGCCTCGAATACTCGGTAAACCCGAGAGGTAATCGGCACTCAGCGAATCTCCGATTGTAATACACTGTCCCAATTTGAACGTCGAAACATCTAATACTGCACTGTCCTGAATTTGTGAAATTTCAACAACCTCACCTTGATGTGTCGTCCGGGGCATCGGTGCAGAAATCGTAACAACAGTGTGTTCAATCGTGGCTGAAACTGCCTTTTCTTCATCTTCCTCAGGTAACTCTTGCACCTTTTTGGGCTTAGGAACATTTTTAGCTACAGGAGGCGGTGGCGGTGGGATTTTTTTATTAATTTCTAAAGGCTGTAAGTCTTTGGGTCGTTGTCCTTCAAAATAAAGCACACAAGTAATCGGACCCAGCTGTACCCTATCACCAGCAGCTATCGCACTTTCCTTGACCAAAGCACCATTAATAGCAACTCCAACGGGTGTGCCTGAAACATCTGTAATACGAACCATGCCTTTAAGCTCATCAACTTCAATCATGGCATGCACATTTTCAATGTCAGGATGATCAATATGGATATCCGAAGATTGTACTCGACCAATCATCAATCGTTGAACGTCAGAAAAACCCTTACGTTTGGGTTTGTCCGCGATTATTTCAAAGTATAATTTGCCCATTTTTTTACTTCAGCAACTTTAAAGACTGTCGCATTTCATATCTAAAATCTTTACGAATATCGAGAAGTTTGCGGTTTTTTAGCTTACCCACTTTGAAAAAAAAGTTGTTAGTCCCTTTGCCGCTAACATCTTCAGCTTCGAATCGATACGTGGTAGATTTTTTTGATTTTTCAGTTTTGCTCTGTGGATTTTGAGCAAAACTAGTCATGCAAAAACACCACACCACGACACCTAGCAGCCAAGCTAACTTCTTACGCAACATCCCCCCTATATCTTTATGGTAAATGAATTCTAGTTTAATTTCACCTAAAACTATTCGATTCACTTTGATCTTCTGGATCCCCCTAAAAGGTGATTAGCCCATGCCCTTCGCTCTCGATTACGATCAGGTAAGGTGCTGTAAACACTTAATCGTTTTTGCGCTTCACGAGTCATTGGCGGATTTTTATTTAGAAATAAGGCCGCAAGGATAGGCAATACTGAGGTTTGAATCTGGCCGCTTCGTTCCAATGGCAACAAATCAGACAAAGCACCCTCAATATCCTCAGCCGCCCATTTTGCAAGTGCCAAACCGACTTGATGAAAAGGAGCTTCCCCTTGCTCAAGCGTCTCATTCCGGATGGGATAGAAGAGCGATCGAGCCCATGAGAAATTATAAGACTTCAGCGCTATAAATCCTGAAATTGTAGTGGCATAAAAGTGATCAGAAAGCGAATGAAGCCTCGACTGTGCTTCATAGACTCGTTTTTCGCTGACTCTAATCAAAGCTTTGTTAAGCGAGGTAATCTTTTTAAACGGCTGCCCCCCTGCTTTTAATGCTTGCTCTAACATTAGCCAAGCTTCCCCACGTTTACGCGAACCTAGATCACCAGCCTTCCCTTCCTTTAACTTCAAATAAGCTAAGGCATTCAATAACCATGGATCATCGGGATTTTTAGACAACAAAGGCATCATTCGTCCCCATGCGCCTTGCAAATCCTCACGCCCTAACAACACTAACATATCAAAATATGCCTTATCTTGAGGTTGAAGTCCACTTAGGTTGGGCACTTTAGACGCCACATGAGCAACTGAAAAAGGATCGAGCAACACAACAGGAAAAAAACTTTGGGGTCGTTTGGCCTTTCCCTGTTTAAGTGGCAAATAAAAGGGCATC
This sequence comes from Deltaproteobacteria bacterium, assembly GCA_029262815.1. Classification (GTDB taxonomy): domain Bacteria; phylum Bdellovibrionota; class JAJCYS01; order JAJCYS01; family JAJCYS01; genus JAJCYS01. The sequence goes on from JAJCYS010000004.1 coordinate 58,243, forward strand.
ACCTGGATTGTCCTTATCCACTGGGGTATATTGATAGTCTTGTTCATCACTGTGTTCAATTGACGCCATACGACCGATAACCCATCTGGTAGCCACTGGAGCTCGCCAGTTTGACTCACAAGTACAACAAGCCCCTTCTTTCCCTTTTTTTCAAAATCTTCAGCAATTTTTTTGAGCTGATTTTTATAAACTATTTTTTGAGACTCATTTAATCCAGGTGGTAATTTTGCCCTCAATATATCCTGACTTAAATCAGTTGAGATTTCCGCTAACGTTTTAAGACCTAAAAATAGGGATGAAACAATGCCATAGGATTCTATTTCTTGAATCACTTTCTCAAGAGATTCCATCAGAGATATTTTCTGTTTTAGCAAGGCACCACTTTCTGAAACGGGTACTGTTGCCAGTCGTTTTGCCCTATACCTACGTGCGATTGACAGCACGTTCTGGTCAAAATAAGGAGAAAACATATCTCTGTCATCGGTACCAATATGCGTTTTGAACGCAGTACGAATAGGTCTTAATATTCTGATGGCAGTAACTTGATCTCTTCTAAAAATAAACCTAGCTTCTTCGAATTTGCAATGGGTCTTTGTTTTAGATTCTTTTGCTTTTGGAACAACACGCTTTTTTACTTGTTGAATAGCGGAAAGACCTGTGTTTGCAGCAGAACTACATAGATACCGTATCACCTGCTCTCGATCAGTTGCTTTGGCATATTGATTCAAATATCTCGTGAAGTATGCGTATGCTTTGGAGTAATTTTTTAAATGCCAAGCCACATAAGCAACTTGGTAAAGAATATCTTTATAGCCCGCCGTTGACCGTGGAAATTCGCCCAAAAACCTTGTATAAAGTCTTTGGCTTTCATCAAATCGACCTAATTTTTGGCTGTAGTCTGCTATTGTTAAAAGCGCATGTTTACGAAAAGTTGATTTGGGATATTTTACAATAAGTTGACGAAATATCTTGATAGCAGCAGGCCAATTTTCAGCTTTTTCAAAGTTGATACCCGCGTTGTATAAAGCTTTTTCGCCCAATTCTTTTGAAGATTTCTGACTTAATGCAAGATAAGCTTGGGCTGCTTTTTCATAGTCTTGGCCTTTTTCGTAGGATTCAACCAATTTAAATTCTGTTTTATTGAGCACTTCTCGAATACTTTTTGCAAGTTTTCTTTTTGCGCGTATTTCGGGAATAAGCAAAAGTTGTTTTGCGGATTGTACGATCTTTCCAAAATTTTTAAGCACACTATAGGCATCCAAAATGAGATGTGCACTGAAAGCTGCTTCTTGGCTGTTTGGCTTTTTCTGGATTGTTCGCCAAAAATACGGCGTGGCCTTGCCGTAGTGACCATGATCATAAAATAACCGCCCTGCTCGGTAACTTACCTCAGCATACGACGGATGAGTAGGTAACGTTTTGAGATAATAATTGGCTATTTTCAAAAATTTCAAAACCATTGGCGGTAATGACTTCTTGTGTGCTGTTGCTCGAGGCTGCTCTTTTTGAGCTTGATGTAGGATATGGTCATACGCTGAAACAGCGCCGTATAAAGATTGTGATACCCATGATTTCTCTTGTTTGTTTTTCGCCCATTTTCTTAGACGAATGACACGAACGTAGGCCTCTGCAGCTTTCAAGTATTGTGCATGAAAATAATAAAGCTCGGCACGAAAGAAAGACATCTCAATACGATGTTTCGTGTATTTCCAAGTAAAAAACAAATCACCATACAACTCATAATATTTAAGGGCCATTCGAAATAAGACGTTACTTTGATCAAGTAGAATTTGTTTTTTGATTTTTTTGTTTTTCTGTGACTGTTTTAGTTTTTGCGCTTTCGCATGCAATGCCTTTGCCTGCTTAACAACAAAAGATTCTATCTCTTGGTATCCCAAGAATAAGGCACGATTCTTGGCTACTTTTTGAGAATTAAAAAATCGACGGAGCTCTCGAGTTAAAAAAACAGTAATACTTTCATGATACTGCCGAGCATCATGTACATAATCCTTGAGCGCGTCAACATAAATCAAAAGCACTTTGGGAATAAGGGGTGAACCGCCATACCGGTTTAGAATATGCAAACATACATTTCGAGCTTCAACGTAAGCGCCATTTTCAATCATAATTTGAGATAATTTTCTGAGTTGCTTAACAGCTAATGTTTTGGATGATAACCCATCAAAAAAACGAACGGCTTCAGATACTCGTTTTGAATCTACATATATAACGACTAAATCATCAACAATCTGATTTCCAATTTCATATAGCCTTGAAGTTTTGGGTGCAGATAATGAAGCTTGATACAAAGATACAAATAATTGAATTGCGCGTTTAAATTGTCTCAGGTTGAACAGGGTCCAAGCCTTTTTATATTTTGTATAAGGGTCTCCAGGCTTCTTTTTGATCAATTCCTGATATAAATCGTAAGCTGATCGGTATTGCCCGCCTTCGTAGTAGCTTTCTGCAAGCAGCAGTTTAGCTTGGTATCTATAAGGGCTTTTTGGAAATTTCCTAAGTAGTCTGACAAAATGGCTTTTAGCTGTCTCTAATTCACCACGGTTAACATACACCAAGCCTAAGAAAAAAAGAGGCTCATCCAAATTTGATTGCGATTTGTTTTTTAGTGCTTTTTTGAGCACACCAATGGCTTTTGATTCGTATCCTTTTGCTCTGTTGTGTGTCGGTGGTTGAGGGGGCGGCCCTTTTCTTGAAGTTTTTTTGCGTTTCTCTAAGGCTTGTTCATATGCAGCTTCAGATAGCAGCATTAAACTCTGGGCATAATCAACATATAATTTCGCCAGTTTCAGACTCAACTTAAACTTAAAATCAGGTCGAGTCGTTTTATTATAAGCCGTCTCAGTTAACTTCATTGCCTTTTCGACGTGACTTTTAATCAGCTCTTTGCGTTTTGAAAAGGTAAACAAAAGCCTTTTTCGATTTTTTTCAATATCTTGCTGTACTGAAGCAGAGGTGTCTTCCTTAAATTCTGTTGGCAGTTCAGGACCCTGCGAGATCCCTTTATCTATCGGTGTTGAAAAAGCATAGAAAGGTGACCCAGAGAGAATTGAAACAATCATTAATGATATACAACGTACACTCATAAGTTACTTCTTATATTGCATTCTGAGGATCTGAAATACAACTTGTTGGCGTATTGATCTCATAATAGAACAGCTCATCATTCCACCATTCACTATTAAACCGCCACAGTTCGTGATTTTCAGTAGTAATTGAAAAAACACTCTCAGCATCCAAGGATTTTTTTATAATGAGCTCAATGTTTTCGAGTGCTTCTTGTTCACCAATGGTAGCCTCAATTTTCATTAAATCGGCTTCTTCAACTTTTCGTTGGATATGACTCAGCACTTCCTGGATCTCGCTTTGAACCCACTTTCTATACGCATCTAATGCAAATTGAGTCAAATGACCAATGTATCGTTTTAAATTGGCTACATCTTTACCAAAAAACCTTGACTGACGTGCCATCGATAAACTGACATCAACATTTTCTTCAATTGCATTCAGCCTGGAACGGATTTGACGAGTTTTTTCGTGCTCCAATAAGTGGAGTGCCAGGGGTTTGGGTAATTTGGAAAAAAGCTTTGATTTACGATCTTCAATTAAGTCTTCTGGCACCCCTGAAGGACCCTTATTAACAAGTGTGCTCAACTGTTTAATCATAGGTTTGAAAGCCTTGTACACCACTCCCAATGTATAAGCCATTTCGCTATACTTACATAATTCCAGTAGAATCATAGATCGTTGCAAAAGCGGATCTGGATAAATCCGTTGTAAAAAATACGGACTGATAAAAGACTCTGCTCTGCCTAGCGCTAAATTTAATTCGCCATTTCTAAAATATGCCCAACCGCTTTCAATAACCGCTTGAGCTTTTAATCGAGAGGATCTTGGAATTCGATTGTAATGATAGGTGCTTTTTTGAAAATCTTCCTGCTCATAGTAGGTCCGGGCCATATTTAGATGAGCCAACAGGTATAAATCGTAATCACGCGTATGACGGATGTCTTGTTGCATAAGAGCCGCAAAATAGCCTTTAGCTACTTCATAATTATTATTGAGGTGAGCAAATATTCCACCAATGAGTAACCCCTTACGAGTGTTTTTTAAGGCTGGCAAAAAACTACCTGCAGCTTCAACCTGCCCTTTACTCAAAGCCTCAAGTACGAGCTCTGGCGCTATGACAGCTTTGACATGATCTGGCATAGATACGTTGTTCAGAATATCGTCATAAAAAGCTTGAATCGCATAGTGATCCAACCAGACTTGACTAGCAGCAACCACGAAGTTTCCTAACGCTTCAGGAGATTTGTTCACTTTTTGATAATATTCCTCTAACAACATCATGGCGTACAGATAGGCCCCTTTTTGGTATGCAACAACGCCCATCATCTTGTGAAATGTTTTTGGGTTTTCGGCTACTGTACGAAGCGCGATTAAAATTTCAAATGCGCGATCATATTTCTTTGCCTTATACGCTTTTTGAAACTCTGCCAAAGGCTCAGCATGACAAATAGTCACACTCACCAGGAGCAAACCGATGAAAATAAAATATTTCACCCTACACCTCATCCAAGAATGCAAATTTTGAAAAATAGACCGTAAGGTTTAAAAAGATAAAAAACTGAGTTGCTAAATTAGTTTCGTCTACCCCACCTCGATCAATTAAGTCCTGAGGTGTCGATTCAGAATACAAATACTCCCGAATCTCAATGCCTAGAGAGGTCCATTTATTCAAATAGACACGCATGCCGGCACCTAAAACAACACCAAATCCAAATGTGTTTTCATAAATCGCTCCCGCTGGGCCAGCAAGTACATAAGTGTCATATCTCAATACTCGATAGTTATGAAACGCGAATTTACCATAACTATAATTCCATTGGATAGCAGAGCTGATAAGTGCCCGAATACGGAAATCAAAATCAATGGGATTTAAATTAAAATCCCTCAAGAATATTTCAGACAGTTCCGTGACGACAGTATTCGCAATAAGTCCATGAACAAATTCCCATCCAAATGAATCAGAGAAAAAATAACCTACGGCAGCACCATGGACCCAAGCTTTTGAGAATTCAGAGAAAAAATTCCCGCCTGCCCCGAAACCCGTGATGTAAAAACGGCCATCTAATCGGCTATAACGCTTCTGAACGACGATAATATCTTCGTAACGAATATTGCCCAAATAGCTCGTGGGGTCTTGTTGAATTTCAATGAACACCTCATCCGATAGATCTAGCCCTTCCTTAATCTTGGGGTCTGCTTGCTCAACAGGCGTGTCTTGAGCTTCCTGGGTGGGTGCCTGAATCGTTGCGCTAGGAGGTTGTGGGGGTTGTGCTAAATCTTGTTCAATAGCATCTAGATCGAGGTCATCGGCTTCGCCCTCAATACTGGGCAAATCTTCGAAGTCTTCTTGTGCTGCCACAGGAAATGAGGCACAACTAAACCACAGTAATAATGCATACGTAAGAACAAAACTGAAAGTGTATCTCGCCTTATCCATGGCTTAACCTCATGATACCATGTATCTAAAGCAATTTATGTTTGAATTTAATCATTTCACGAGGATACGTCTTAGGTTAGCCCTTCTTCTAAGTTTACTTTTGATCTGCATTTTCCCGAGTCAAACGTACGCGACTGCATTTACATTTGATAAGCCTGTTGAAACAGCTGAAAATGACCGCGATTTAGCATCTGAAGTTCGAGCCGATCAATCCAATTTGGATGAACTTCAAAATGAGCTCCCTAAATTTGAAGATCGCGTTTTGGATGAAGTCATAAAAGATATGCATATCGAACATACATTGACTTTAGGACCTGGATTTAGGAGCAACACCGATGCTTTAGAAGGGGGTGAGCCCTCTTGGATTATTAATTTTCAAAGCAAGCATCTATTCACACCTGGACATAATCCGACAGATACCATCAAGTGGGCTGTTTTATTTGGCACTCAGCTTGAATGGGTTGAATCTCGAGATGAAAGCACTTTCCACGTTTTGTTTAAAGCACCAAAAGAGCTTTATTTGGGAAAAGTGGTGCAAATTAGATCTATTCAAACCTTCGAGTTGAAGCGACCCATGAGATGGGACTTTGAGCCTGACCTACCCTATTTGGAAACCAAAGCAACCTATTTTAACATCGATAGCCAACACTATCTTCAGCTTCGAATTGCTGAGTGGTTCCATCTCAGACTGGGACTGCCCATTCAATACCGAAGGTCTGTCACTTCGGTTTTTCAAGCTCTTGGGACAACGATTCCAAACGATTCAGCTTTTTTTGCTATCGGTGGCGGCGTTGAGCTACACCTCCCTTTCTCTAAACGATTTCGCATGACGGTAGGTGGGGCATCCTTAAAACGGAAATTTGATAAATTACCCCTGATCAGTGAAGGTCCTCTAGCATTCACAGCATTAAAGCTCGAGCAAGATCATGTTCGTGGTTCGGTTGAAGCGGAAGTCCACTTTTCGGACATTTCTTACGCTCGAATTAGTGGAACCGCACATCGATTCACTTCGAATGAAACAGCCTATGATTTCAACGCCTTTGCACTAGAAGCAGAACTACATATAAAGTTAGGGACTGTATGGGTAATTCCCGAAGCTAAAATCTTTACAAGAGAGTTTGCGAACCTAACATATCAGGATGATGCGACACCAACTGGTTTTACCGAAGTTATAAAATCAGAGCAGTTTTCGAGTATCGGCGTACGCATTGCTTGGGAGCACCACCCCCCAAATTTTAAGCCTTTTTATATTGCAGCCCAATTTAAGTTTCACAGCCTTAATAATGAATTTCCTGGCAACTTTGCCACATCCCTTGAAAAGTTACATGAAGTTTCATTTGTTGATTTTTTCCTCCACTTCGCGCTATATCTGTAGTCTATGACAAAGTTTAAACCATTAGATTTTTACAAAATTGATCAACAGCTTACAGAAGAAGAGCGACTGGTACGTGATACTGTGCGTCGATTCATCGATGAGCGTTGCCTACCCCATATTGGCGAACATTTTGAAAAAGGGACGTTCCCATCCGAACTCATACCCGTGTTGGCTGAGATGGGTCTATTAGGCATGAGTCTAGAAGGTTATGGATGTGCCGGTATGAGCTATACGCAGTATGGTCTTGTTTGCCAGGAACTAGAACGGGGTGATTCAGGCCTGAGGTCTTTTATGTCAGTACAGTCTTCTTTGACGATGTTTCCAATTTGGGCCTTTGGGTCTGAAACACAAAAAGAAACGTACTTACCGAAGCTGGCACGTGGAGAATGGATTGGTTGTTTTGGTCTCACTGAGCCTGATGCGGGCTCAGATCCCAATGGAATGACCACTACTGCAAAGCGTACGGATGAGGGGTGGCGCATCCATGGCACTAAAATGTGGATTACTAATGGTACCGTTGCCGATATAGCTGTTATTTGGGCACATACGGATGAAGGTATTCGTGGGTTTTTGATTGAAAAAGGGACACAAGGATTCTCGGCTCCTGAAATGAAGGGGAAGATGTCCTTACGGGCATCTGTAACCAGTGAGTTGGTGATGGACAATGTCCTAGTACCCCACGATAATATCCTACCCAAATCAAAAGGCCTGGGATCAGCCTATCAGTGTTTGAATAGTGGCCGCTATGGTATTTCCTGGGGTGCTATTGGCGCTGCAAATGCTTGCTATAGTGATGTATTAAATTATGTGCTGGAGCGCAAACAGTTTAAAAAACCGTTGGCAGCATTTCAATTGATTCAAAATAAATTGGCTTGGATGGCAACAGAGATTACTAAGATGCAGTTGATCGCCTTACAACTTGGCCGGTTGATGGATAATCAACAGCATGACTACAAGATGATTTCTTTGGCAAAAATGAATAATGTGAGCACGGCTCTGGAGATAGCCCGAGTCGCACGAGATATGATGGGTGCCAATGGTATTTCATTAGAATATTCCCCGATGAGACATGCTTGCAATTTAGAGGCCGTAAATACCTATGAAGGTACGCATGATATTCATCGGTTAATCCTCGGAGAGGCTATTACAGGTATTCCAGCTTACTCTTAGAACTGGTCTATAACTTCGTTATGAGACCAGTTCTAGTTATATATGAGACCGGTTCTAGACTTTTTCTGGATCGATGAGTACACTACCTGATTATGAGCAAATTTACCTATAATGCCACAGTAAAGGCCAGAGTTGATGTCACAGACACTCTGAGTATTTTTCAAATTGAAAATGACGAGCCGTTTCCTGAGTTTAAGCCGGGGCAATTCACCATGATCGGACTTACCCCCGACGCTGAGAGGGCCTCAGGTTCTGAGCCAGAAGAGATTAAACGAAAACCCACAGATGAAATTATCCGTCGTGCGTATTCGATGTCATCATCTCCTGAGGAAAAGAGCCATTACGAAGTGTATGTGTCCTTTGTCAAAAGTGGGGAGTTGAGCTCCCGGCTGTTTAATCTTAAGCCTGGGGATCGACTTTGGAACAGTGGTCGGGCATCTGGGTTATTTACAACTCAGAACATCCCTGAAAACAAAGGCATTGTGATGTTTTCAACGGGGACCGGGATCGCACCCTTTGTGAGTATTGCTCGTCATGCAAAAGCACATCAGCAAAATCGGCACTTAGTTGTAGCAAACGGGATTGATGTCTCAGCACAGCTAGGCTTTAAAGAAGAGTTGGAAGGGTATTGCTCGGATCACTTTCATTATTTACCCATTGTTACTTTTCCGGATCGTGATCCGGATTGGAAGGGCTTGACGGGTTGGGTTCAGGATGATATCCGTAATGGCACTTACGATTCACAGATTGGCAAAAAGTTAATGCCTGAACATTTTCATGTCATGTTGTGTGGCAATCCTGCGATGATTTCGGCTGCTATTGAAGCGCTTGAAGATCGCGGGTTTAAGCATGGCAAGGTCAAAGATCCTGAAGCGACCATCTACACGGAAGAGTACTGGTAGAGCGTAAGGTTTCCCTAAATGTCGGGGCGTAGCGCAGGTGGTTAGCGCGCACGTCTGGGGGGCGTGAGGTCGGCAGTTCGAATCTGCTCGCCCCGACCAAATTATGATCGGTACATACCAGACACAAAACTGACCTTTAAAATCGAAGACTAAGTGGGTTGAATAATACCATTCATGGATGAAAGCATATAGAATGAAACGAAGTGTATGCTAAAGAAGTCAATAGTTTTACATTTACTGGAAATCGCCGCCGCTGAAGCCTCAAAATACAGAGGAGCAACTGATCCAAATCCTCCTGTAGGTGCAGTTGCCGTGGACTCTGGAGGTAAGATTCTCGCTATTGATGCACATCGATTTGCTGGTGGCCCACATGCCGAAGAGCTCGTTATTACCCAATGTTTATCCAAGGGGGTTTTAAATCGATTGCATGCTCTTATTGTAACGCTTGAGCCTTGTAACCACTATGGAAAGACAGGGCCATGTACAAAAACCGTGTTGGGCACTAAAATTGAAGAAGTACACATAGGTTCAAAGGACCCTAATAACCATGTATTTGGGGGTGGTGCAGAATTTTTGAAAGAAAAAGGTTTAAGTGTTTCTTTCTATCCTGAAGCAAAACAATGTGAGAGTCTCATTAAACCTTTTTCCACTTGGCTAAAACAAGACAGGCCATACATTACCATCAAACGGGCTCTAACTGAAAATGGAAGTATGATTCCTCCGGTGGGGCAAAAGACATTTACCTCATCAACATCCTTAATATTTGCCCACCAACTTAGAAAAAGATCCAAAGCAGTACTTACCGGCAGCGAAACGGTTTTGAAAGATGACCCCGCTTTTACAGTTCGTCACGTTTCAGACCATAAGAAAATAAAACGCTATTTAGTGGTACTAGATCGACGTAAAAGAATTGAAGGCAGTTGGGTGGAAAAATCGAAAACAAGTGGATTTGAAGTAATGCTGAAATCATCCGCAAAAAATGCTCTGAAAGAACTCAAGAATAATGGTGTCCTTGAAGTTTTAGTAGAGGCTGGTCCAAGTGTATCCGGTTATCTATTAGAAAATGATCTTTGGGATGAGGAAATTATTATTAGAAAAGGAAGTCCTGACTCTATTGAGTACAGGTTCAGGAACTCACAAATATGAATGACAATCACAAAACTACAAAAATAACATCGTCTCAACTCCCTACAAAATTTGGGATTGCTACTGTTCATGTTTTTCGAGACAATACAGATTCCACTGAGCATGTGGCACTACAGTTCGGGGATATACACAACAACTGCTTAGTAAGAATTCATTCCGAATGTCTAACTGGAGAAGTTCTTCACTCTCTTAAGTGTGATTGCGGAGATCAGCTTCAAGAGGCGTTTAAGATGATTTCAGAAGAAACTGGGATTTTAATTTATTTGCGAAACCATGAAGGAAGAGGTATTGGACTAGGAAATAAAATCAAGGCCTATTCCTTACAAGATACGGGAATGAATACGATAGAAGCAAATCATCATATGGGATTCCCTACAGATAAAAGAGATTTTAAAATAAGTGCTTACATTCTAAATAAGTTGGGCATTTCTTCGATCCGGCTCTTAACAAATAACCCACTCAAAATGGAGGTTTTAAAGTCTGAAGGAATAGAAATTATAGAAAGAATTGCCACTAGCTGTAATCCTAATAAGCATAACCAAAGCTATCTTCTAACTAAGGCCACGGAGATGGGACATTTTTTTAAAGGAGAATTGTTCACATGCAAAAGATGATTAAAACCTCGATCATAAAAAAACAAATGTCCGTTGGAGCAATAAACAGACTAAAGTAACACATCAAATTTAACCTTACAAAGGAGCACCAGAGAATGAAACTGAACGAAAAACAAGAACAAATGTGTACATCAAGCAAATGGGATTTTTCAGATTTGAAAGCAATGTTTTTTAACACTACCTTAAAAAAGTCCCCAGAAAAATCACACACGGATGGACTTTGGCAAATTAGTAAAACTATTTTGGAGAAAAATAAGGTTCAAGTTGAAGAAATTCGACTTGTTGATCACAACATCGCCTTTGGTGTCTGGGGAGATATGACTGAGCATGGATGGGATAAAGATGACTGGCCCCAAATTTACGAAAAGGTAAAAAAAGCCAATATCCTTATTATTGGTACAGCAATTTGGCTTGGAGAAAAAACATCTGTTTGTACTCAGCTTATCGAGCGACTCTATGCCAATTCACACCTTTTAAATGATCAAGGCCAATATGCAGATTATGGAAAAGTTGGTGGATGTCTGGTTACAGGTAACGAGGATGGGGCAAAACATTGTTCCATGAACATCCTCTACTCTTTGCAACACCTCGGATATGTAATCCCACCTCAAGCCGATGCAGGATGGTTAGGAGAAGCAGGTCCAGGACCTTCTTATATGGATGAAGGATCTGGTGGTCCGGAAAATGATTTTACTAACAGAAATACAACATTCATGACTTGGAACCTGATGCACATGGCAAAAATGATTGAAAATGCTGGTGGAATACCTGCACACGGAAATCAACGTTCTCTGTGGGATGCCGGGTGTAGATTTGATTTCTCAAACCCTGAATACAGATAGGGCAGATAATGGAACTGAAGTTAGCATTAGTTGCAATGTCATTATCTGTATTGGCTTATGGTTTGATTTCGAACAAATCGGAAAGTCACTCTGTTACAGCGCCGATGATATTTGTTACTTTTGGTCTTCTGGGGCACATATTGGGTCTTGCGAAGATTGATCTCTCACATGAATTTATTCATGGTTTTTTAGAGATCACTTTAATATTAGTTCTTTTTTCAGATGCTTCCAGGATTAATCTTAGGCTCTTAATCAAGCAACACAACTTGCCTTTAAGAATGCTACTAATAGGAATGCCGCTCACAATATTATTGGGTGGCATCGGTGCTCAATGGCTATTCAATTTTGAAAGTATTTGGATCGCCTTTCTGTTAGCAGCAATTCTTGCTCCCACAGATGCGGCGTTAGGACAGGTCGTTGTTTCGAGTAAATACGTCCCAGTAAGAATCAGACAGTCATTAAATGTTGAAAGTGGGTTAAATGATGGCATTGCCCTACCCGTTATTCTAATTTTGATTGCGCTATTAAAAACAAAACTTGGTCACAACGTAGAGTCACACGGAGAGGCTGTAGATGCAGCTCAATGGATTGCCTTTTCATTAAAACAAGTTCTCTTAGGGCCACTGGCTGGTATCACTGTAGGTTTTTTGGGAGGAAAAATTATTTCTTGGACAGCAAAAAATAAATGGATGAACCATACTTACCAAAATCTTAGTTTAATTTCTCTAGGATTTTTGTCGTTTGGATCTGCCGAATTAATTGGCGGAAATGGATTTATTGCTGCTTTCTGTTCTGGTCTTACCTTAGGTAATACAGCTACAAATTTATGTGAATGCCTCTATGAGTTTGCTGAGACAGAAGGACAACTGCTTACTCTTAGTGTTTTTTTGTTACTGGGATCAGTTATTTTACCTCAAATTAATACAGAATCACTCGGGATCATTACTTTATATGCGTTCTTGAGTCTTACAATATTCAGAATACTTCCTGTAAGCATGAGCCTACTTGGTTCAAAACTAAAGCTTCAAAGCCACTTATTTATGGGATGGTTTGGACCAAGAGGGTTGGCATCAATTTTATTTTCATTCTTGATGCTTAAAGAAATTCATTCATCAGCTACGGAAATGTTGTTTTCAGTCGTCTTAGTTACGGTATTTTTGAGTATATTTTTACATGGAATGACAGCGGGACCAGTGGCCAAAGCATACGGTCTCTCAGTTAGCAAAAAAGAAAAGCACCAATATGAACATCTCGATGTTATTGAAATGCCAGTTAAAAATAAAATTTAAAATAAATGAGAAGTAAAACTTAATTCATACAATGCGCAGTCGAAAATTCCTGTTGTCCCTGCCTGCCTGCGCAGGGATCAATCACACAAACCGAATAAAATTTCATAAACTTTACTCCCCTATTGCAAATAAAAACAAGTCAACCGACTTCTGAATCTCAGCGTACATAAAAGACATAAATTCAGCGTCTTCCGCTTGCATGTACTGAAGCGCAGATAAGACTGAATCTCTAATGTGTTGGGAGTTATAGGTTTCGTTACTAGATACTTGAGCATGCAATTCAAAAGCATGTTCAGTCAATTTAATAGGATTAATGTCGAGCACACCGAGAGGTTCAAGTATCTTAGACCCTTTAAGTCGACCTTCTAACCCTATTGTTTTAGAATCTTGAGGATCCAGCACAGATTCAAAAGATATTAGGGACAAAAAATCACTTCCGCGACATACGTTTTTAACCTGTTGCAACTTTACGTTGATCAGCTTTAAATGATTTACAACTGGTTGTACGGCAAAAAGAAGTAAATAGAGTTCCATTTGAGATGTTTTGATTTCATCCTGAACAGTCTGTAATTGCTGCTGATTGATTGCCAATTTAAGTTTTTCTGTGCTCAGATAATTAATATTTGATTTTAGTCCTTTAATTTTTTTAAATTGCGGCATCGCACTACGTGTTAAGTCCTCTTTGTCTTTTTCTAATTCAACTATTTCGTTTTTAAAAGGCTTTTTAATTTTCTCAAACATTGCCTTATTTTTAAACAGTGTTTGGATATCAGAACATCTCTCAACGAAGCTTTTGCACTCAGAGAATTTTTTGTAACAATCAGCTATAGTGTCATTTCCGATCGAATTACTATTTTTTAACTTTGAAAAACAAATATTTGCTGCTCGAATCAACAACAGATTCGTATCAATATGATTAATTTTGACGTTATAGTTCAGTTGTCCAGAATTTTTCTTCTTTGAATCAAACACATGAAAATACGTTATATTGAGTTCAGGTTTTTCAGATTTTTGCTTATCTCGTCCAATTGCTTTCATTGTTGTGATGACCTTAAATTTATCCAGATTTTGAGTCGTTTCATCAGGGGCTACGTGGATTTTTAAATCGAGTAGCACATTATTTTGCTTACTGAGAACTTGATCTGTAACTTTCTTTAGAGCAGCATTGATCTTTGAAAAATCCATTTTGCCAGAAGCATCGCACGTATAAGAGATAGCAATTATCCCAAAAACAAAGCCGTATTTGAGTATTTTTTTCATACTTTCCCCCTATTAAGAATGAGTATAGTAAAGCACAAGATTGATTCAAAGGATTGATTTCAGAAGAAAATAGCTCGAATTCGCCTTGAGAGATTGACTTATGAGGTTATTTTCGGTAAAACTTCTGGTCTGTCATGAAAAAGAAGCTTTTCTTTATTCTTTTGGCCTTATGTCTCCATCCCAATGTCATCTATGACTGCAATAATACATACCAAAAAATCATCGCTACATTTAATGACGAATTTGCTACTCAATTCAAAATCAGATATGAACAGGACTTTTTATCTCAAACATGGAAAGCCAAATGGCCAAACGGGCCATATCGAGATATATGGCGTTACAGATTGAAAAACATTTTTTATAACTATATAAAAGAGCGAGAAAATCGAAAAACCTTGATTCAGTATTTGTTTAACCAATCTAAACCAATCCCAGACTTACCAAAGGTATTGCTGAACAAGCTCGTTAAAATCGATAATTTAGATATGTTAAGCATCATTCCATTTTTCATAAAATTTGATGAATCAATAAAAGAACGCTCTACATGTTCAATTATTGATGAAATTTTTTCTCGAACTTCAGAAGAAAAGTCTGACGATCTTAGTATTCTTTTCGAAACTTTTGACAGCTATTATCAATATAGCCATCTGGACACATACGAACTAGACCGCGTTCAAAATGAGCTTGGACTCATAGATACAAAAATAATAAAACCCTGGGCTCAATCGTATGTTATCTATCGACATCCAACCCACCAAACCCTCAAATTTAGAACTTCAAATCGTGAACCTGTGGAACATGGCATGTTGGGATTAAATCTTGATATTATATTTGCTGGGAAATATATCGCAAATAAAGAAGGTTATATGCGAGCCATTACAACAGAAAGCGGTACTTTTATGGAAGCCAGATATGAGTTAATTGTTGAATTCATCAAACAGTTTACTGAAATGAATAGTAATGACTATCATGCACTCATGACGTATACCAATGATTTAGATAGACTTGCGCTAAAGCATATCTTAACTAATTTTTTTAATCTCAAATTTTCAAATAGGCTGACTACATGGGAAGATCGGATCCTGACTTCAAAAGATAGCTTTGGTAAAATGTGGGATTAATACATGTCTCACCAATTTCGCTCACGCTCAATACGTTCAATAAAATTATTTATCTGCTCAAAATCGGGCCAATCTTCTATGAGGAGCTTGTACAAGGATTGCGACCATACCAGCCCATTTCCAAGTTGAATACGTGTTTTTTGAATTCCTGAATTATGACTAGCCAAAGAAACCACGGGCAATGGCTCACCAGCGTACCGCGCTGTTGAATCATACACCCTCACACCTAAGGCAACATGGTTCTCCAGTGCCTCACTTTTAGTCTTCAAATGTCGAGCTGAATTACTATAATCAAATACTTTCACAGTCAATTGAATATCCTGTGCACCGATTGGAACTCTCTTTGCATACGTAATTTTTGCTAATTGAGGCGACAAAAGTTGATGGATGAGTGATAAAAATAATTCTGGGTTTAGCAGGTCAACTCTAAAATCGTTTTCCTTCAAAAGAGTCTCAGCTTTTTTAAAAAAATCTGTAAACTTTTTCAAATTTTTAAATGGTTGCGTGTGCCATAAGACGTACCCAATTTGAATGCCCTGATGATAAAATTCAACACCCATCACCACACTATTAAGATCAGTTCTGAGAAGATTGATTGATTGTAACGGCCTACCCTGATGAGGCCATAATTGATGCTTAAATAGGCTGTTTGAGTCACCAAATGAATTCGGCTCTAGAAATATCCGCTCTAATCCATAAAATTGCATCAAATTATAATTATCTGAACCATGAGGTAATTGAACTACCCGCTGGCTCAACTGGTGCGTGTATATTTGATGGTTATCTAAATCGTCATAAATTATGGTTTGCCCATGAGGATGACTCATATTCGAAATAAGGCTCAGCTGACCGTCATTTGATAATTGGGCCGCAATATTCTCACTGTGGTGCTTTTTTAGCGTTGCTTGATTGACATGAAGCCAAAGTCTGTTTCGGCCCTGTCTTGACTCTCTGATTCCAATCCAATCTACCAAGCCCAATGAATGTTCATCTACCCTTGACGTCCACATATGATAGTCAGGCCCACCATCAACTTTTCTCACATCCGTAAACATCATAATGTGCGGAACAAAAGGAGTTGGCCAGGGTATCAAATCTTGGGTTCCAAAAGCATTGGCAAGACTCACAAATGATTGATCAAGCGTTAAGAGTTTGAATTGGGAATAAGCATCGACACTGCTTTGTTCAAATTCAGACTCCTTATATAATTCAAATGGTTTGACGAGAAACGTGAGCGTATTTAATCCGGGCAAAGTGGGCTCGTAAGTCACGAATTTTTTACGTCCCCCTCTGGTTTCCTCATATGGCAAATTTGCAATTGACTCAATAGGAATGAGCATGGGCGTTTCCATCATTGATGATTCTATGTACGACTGCTTTAAGGCTGCTCGTAAGTCATGCACAGAAAATGGATAAAACACGGGTTTGCTCGAAAATGTAGAATGGGTCAACTGTTTAAAGTCAGAATGAAAAGCACAACCCAAGTCTGTCAGAATCTGACTTCCAAAGACCAAATAGGGGAACAATAAAAATAATCCTAGGATCACATGCCACATCTCAACACCACCCCATGGTAAGTGGCATTATGATAGCTTACGACACTGCTCCCAAGCAACCATGAGACGTTTACGGTTGGCACCCCATCTATACTGTCCTAAAATGCCCATCTTACGAATGATCCTATGGCAGGGAATAACATACGAGATAGAATTGTGGGCAACTGCACTTGCAGCTGCCCGAACTGCTTTGGGTTCTTTGATAGACTCTGCTAGGCCTTCGTAGGAGATCAAGGAGTGTTCGGGTAAACGCAAAAGTCCCATCCACACCTTCACTTGAAACGAAGTGCCTTTTACAAACAGGGGCAATTCGGTACGTTCATTTGAAGGTTGAAAAATTGATTTGCAAAACTGACCGGTTTTACAACTGTCTTCAACTAACTCAGCTAATGGCCAATCCAAACCCAACTCAGTTAATATGTCTGATCTACTTTCTCTCACAAAACCTAAAAAACATAAACCTCGATCAGTCCCCGCTATCAGACAGTCACCAAACGGACTTTCATGAAACCCATACGTAACCTGAAGTCCATGACCCATTTTTTTATATTCTCCAGGTGTTACCGAATCCACAGTTACAAACAAATCATGTAACCGACTTGAGCTTGATAGTCCAACGTCTAGACTGGCGTCCAATACAGACGATTGCGATTCTCTTAAAATCGCTTTTGCATGATTTAACGAAAGAACCGACTGAAACTGCTTTGGTGTCACACCGGCCCATCGTTTAAACGTACGTTGAAAATGAAAAGGACTTAACCCCACGACATTCGAAAGTTCATCCAGACTTGGGTGATCCATTTGGTGAGCGTCAAGGTAGGTCAACACTTTCGACATACGTTCATAATCCTGATTACCATCGTTCTGTGTTTTCATAAAAACTATTCTGTCGTGTAAGTAACCATAAAAACCACCCAAATCTTGCGATTCAGGGCATTATAGTCGTTCTAAGGCATTCATATTCAATAGCTTCATGCCCTCTCTCAATCCCGATTGTGCGAGCTTTAGAACCCAGAGTAATGTTTGACGGATATTAGCATCTGTCTCTTTACTGATATTGTATGCATGATAAAAAGCGTTTGACGCTTTGGCAAGTTCAACTAAATATCGACCAAATACAGATGGATCCGACAACGCACGTTGAGCTGTGACTCTAAAATGCATCAACTGAAATAGAAGTTGATGGATCGGTTCTGCTTTAATTGGCAATCGAAATGTATGGGGTCGTTCGACATCTTCTAACTCAAGTTTTCTTAAAATACCGGACAATCTTGCATAGGCATAATAGACATAAGGCCCCGTGTCACCTTCGACATTAAAAATATCTTCCCATTTGAACTCGACATTTCGATCGATCCCATGAAACAGCTGTCCAAAAATCAATGCCCCCACACCTACTTCTTTTGCGACTCTGTCTAATTGTGGGATTTCGCCTTTTTGGCCCATTCGTTTTTTCATCTCTTCTGTAGCTTGCGAAATCACATCCTGAAGCATCACAACAGTTCCTTTACGAGACGACATTTTAAGCCCACTAATTTTCATCAAACCATAGGGAATATGCTCAAGCTCATGGCTGAGTACTTTTGCGCACTGCAAAACTTTGCGAAGCTGTTTGACATGTAGCGACTGCTCAGAACCAATTACATAGAGTAATTTCGACACCCCATAATGATTCATTCGATACTGTGCACTAAGAATATCTCGTACCAAATACACTGAAGACTTATCTGACTTAATCAGAATCAAAGACGGAAATTCGTCGTTATCAAACTTGAGGACTTGGGTACCTTCGGATGGGACTATTGAAATGCCTTTACATTTTTTCAGCCAAGGTAAAAGCTTTTTGTTCTGATTGGCATAATTAAACTCACCATCCCAGACATCAAAATGAACTCCCAGTGCCTCATATACATATTCGAAGGCTTCACGGGTTACTTTATACACTTCATCGTGAAACGGGATGAGACTTTCATCTTTAAATTCTAGGGCTTTTGTGAAGGCTCCCTTTGCCGCCTCATCAGCGTGATCCTCATAGCCTACATACGCTGCGTACAGTTCATCCATAGAGTATTGACGTGTCTTCCAGGTATCTCCATATAGGGCACGAACGCCCACACAAAGTCGACCAAATGCACTGCCCATGTCGCCTAGGTAGTTGTACCGAATAACGCTATAACCACAATAAGTATAAAGATTACCCAATACGTGCCCGATGATGGTACCTCTGAGATGATGAATTCCAAGTGGTTTAGCCAAATTGGGGCTACTGTATTCAATTAATATGGGAGAGAGATCCGATTTTTTGTCAAAAGGGTCAAGTAGGACATCTGGCGAGTAGGTTTGCTTGAGCAATACCTCCCAATTTAAGAATACATTGACGTAGGGGCCTACGGCCCTTAGCTCTGATACGGATGCAGGTAAGTCCTTCGCCTCTTTGACTACTTGATTAGCCAACTCTGGAGGAGAGCAAGATTTTTCTTTCGCAAATCGGAACATGGGCACTCCTATATGGCCTAGTTCCCATTTAGGGGGCTTTATCCACTCTACCCCTGAATATCCTAAGTGCTCAAATACTTGGCTTAACTCATTTAATGTCTTTGTAATCATCATTCCGATTTTACATCTCTTTCAGATGCGAATATAATGCTTTTTTCATGGTAAAGATTTTTTCAGATGGCGCGTGTTTAGGAAATCCGGGACCTGGATCCTATGGTACGCTTATTCAGCTTGAATCCGGCGAAGAATTGACCCTTTCAGGCTTTTCGCAACAAACGACCAACAACAAGATGGAAATGATGGGGGTCATTGCTGGGTTAAGCCACTTTAAGACACCTATTACCTGTAGTGTCACCACAGACTCACAGTATGTTTCCAAAGGCATGACCGAATGGCTACCCAAATGGGTCCAAAATAATTGGAGAAGCAAAGTCAGCCGTGCACCTATCAAAAACAAAGAACTTTGGGAACAAATTCATGAACTGCTTCAGTTTCATCAAATTCACGTCTATTGGACTCGTGGCCATGTCGGACATCCAGAAAACGAACGATGTCATGAATTAGCTCAAGAGGTTCTTCAAAAAAGAAATTTGATTTAATATTTCTTCCACAATGATCTTCCTGAAAAATAGTCAGAAGAAAGTTTGGAAGAGTGAGAATGACAAAAAAAAGAAAAAACGCTCGCAATGAATTTAAGCGTCTTTATTCTTCGAGTAATGACGTGACTTCTTCGGTCGCAACCTTATATTTTCCATTAAAACAGGCATAACAGTATTTCTCACCGAAGTATTCTTGTAAATCTTCAAGGGGCAAATAGACCAATCGATCCGCATTGATACGCTCACGTATTTTTTCAACACTCATTTGAGCTGCGATCAATTCATCCCGGTTTGGTGTATCCACCCCATAAAAACAAGGCCACATCATCGGAGGACTCGAAACTGCCAACGTGACTTCTTTTGCACCGCATTGTTTCAACAACTTAATAATTTTAAGACTCGTGGTCGAGCGCACCAAACTGTCATCAACCAACACCAACCGCTTACCCGCCACCACATCTCGAATCGGATTATGCTTAATCTTCACACCCAAGTGACGTACCCCATGGGTGGGTTCAATAAATGTTCTATGAATGTAATGATTCCGAATCAACCCGACATCCCATGAGATACCCGATGTTTCAGCATACCCTAACGATGCGGGTACGCCTGAATCTGGAACGGCCATCACAAGATCCGCTTCAACAGGTTGAGATTTTGCCAATAATCGACCCAATTCCTTTCGGGTTTCATACACACCATGACCAAATACTGTACTGTCAGGGCGAGAGAAATATATAAGTTCAAAGACACACTTTTGACTCATTGCCGATGACTTCGGCAAATAATCTACTTCGAGCCGATTCTCTTTAAATGGAATAAACCCAACTTCACCAGGTTCAACTTCTCGGGTAAACGTCGCACCGATTAAATCTAATGCACACGTTTCAGAACAAACCACAGGCGCTTCTTCAACATATCCTAATACAAGCGGACGAATCCCCCAAGGATCACGCGCATAACAGAGTCCTTCGGGCGTCATAATGATCAAACAATAAGCGCCCTCAACCCCAATCAGAGATTCTTTAAGAGAAGCAAGCGGGTGGGCAGGATCGTAACCTTCTAAAATTTTTGTAAATAACATCTCAGAATCCGTACCATGACTCCGAGTGACATCCCCTTTTGGGATATTGCCATTGTGACAAAAGGCAAACCGTTTTTCGTGAATAAGTGGGTGAACACTTTGTGATTGCTTACTACCAGACGTGCTATATCTCACGTGACCCACCGCATGGTTTAACTCTGTCTGAGCTAAAACTTGCTTATCAAACACATCATGGACAAGCCCAATACCGCGCATCAAAAAGGGATCTTGGGCCAAATCTGAATAGCAGCCATAAATACCGGCAGCTTCTTGACCTCGATGTTGCAACGCAAATACACCCAGATAGGTGAGGTGCAAACTTTGAGGATGATGCATGATGCCAAACACACCACACTTATGATCTAAGTGTTTTTTATTCATAAAAGTTGTGCTCGCTCTGTTAACGTGTGGGTAGAAGTCAGTTTCAATTGTTCTAAATCAAGTATTTCTATCGCACCATCTGTGCATTCAATTTTGAGTTCGGCATTTTGTTTTTCGAAACATCGTGTCAATACACCCAACTGTTTCATTGTCACACCATTTGAGGGTTTTAAATCTAAAAGAGGCTCCGTAGTTACAATCCAAGCTACTGGTTGACCAATTTTCAATATGGAATCACGTGTCAAAGACGTTAGGTTACCAGTCCAACTCTCAGGCATTGAATTCATCCATCGTATAAAGCCCTGCCAAATAGGTTTTAAATCAGAGAAAAATCCACGCGCAATCGTAGGTGCGACCTCGCCTAGGTTTTTGAGCATCTGATCAAGCGCCGTCTGATGCACATCATCAGAATCACTTGCAAGCTCATACACGTAGAGTGTATCCGGATAATGATTCACAACCTGCGGATGGTGTTGCAAACGGCCTTCGCCTACTGCGCCAAAAGCTACCGTGGGTGGAATTTCATTTTGCTCAGATGCGTTATACAAACTCACATTACCACTCACCACTGGCACTTTATAATGAACAGCAGCCTCGGAAATGCCCCGAATCGTTTCATCAAACGCTTTTATCACATTTTTTTTCTCAGGATTCGCAAAATTCAACCCATTTGTGAAACCCAACGGTTTAAGACCGGTCACCCACAACTGCCGCATTGCCTCACGAACCAATGACCAGGCAGCCACATAAGGGTACTGCTCAGCCCACTCAGGCGAGAGTGACAGACGGGTTCCCACTATCGTTTGACAGTCAGAGTGAGCTGCAAAGTCAGGCGTCGCCACATGAACGGATACAGGATGGTTAACAGGATCTAATACTGCCCTGCCCCCCACATGCTGGTCATATTGTCGAACGATCCACTCCCGAGAACATCCTTGGAGTGATGCACTCCAACCTTCTGCTGATTCCTTTAAGGATTGGGTACCAGATTCATATTTAAACGCTGCGTCAGATGAAAAACCTTTTGCATCACTGGGACTCAGATTTGTATAGAGTGACTGATGACCCGTACACACAAATTGAGGGTCTAAAACGCTTTCGACTTTCTCACCAAACAAAAGTTTTATCTCTGATTTCGAATCAAGACAGCCCATCACCCCATGGGGCACATCATATTTAGCGCATAACGAAGCAACCGCATCGCGTTGATTTTTATGAACCACCGCTACCATTCGCTCTTGAGACTCTGACACAGCAATCTCACCTGGCTTAAGATCATTCACACGTTGGGGCACTTGATCTAGCGCAACCGTTGCACCACATTTGTTTTGGGCACAGACTTCAAAGACTGCACCTGACAACCCAGCTGCACCACAATCTTGGAGCGCAACGACTAACTTTTCTTGAACAAGCGTCAAACTAATCTCTAGCAATCGTTTTCCCATGTATGGATCACTGATTTGAACTTGAGGTCGCTTAGAAACACTAGCCTCTGAAAACGTTTCACTGGCCATGGAGGCCCCACCGATACCATCACGTCCCGTTTTACATCCAAAGATATGAAGCTCCAAATCCTCAGGGTTCTTAAGAAGCGCCTGTGGTATTTCGGCGTCAATAACGTTTTGGGCGGATCGTACGCCTAAGGCAAACACATTCACCAGAATATTATATTGGTATCGAGCATCGAATCGAGTCGCGCCCCCCGCATTTGCAACGCCTATGGCATTCCCGTAACTTGAAATACCGTTCACCACACCCGGTATTAAATGACGCATCCAAGCATCTTGATCTGGCAAACCAAAACACAACAAATCCCCAGTCACAATCGGTCGAGCACCCATAGCAAAAATATCCCTCAGAATGCCCCCTACCCCTGTAGCGGCTCCTTCTTTGGGTTCAATATGAGACGGATGATTGTGGCTTTCAATTTTAAAAAATACAGTTTGCCCGTCAGATAGCTGTACCCCGCCGGCATTCGCTTCGACACCAAGCGCGCCAAACCGATGTGTCGCTTTGTATCGACTTAAGAATGGTTTGCTATGGCGATAACTACAATGCTCACTCCATAAACTATCAAAAATTCGATGCTCCAGATCATTCGGCACTCGACCCAATGTCTCAGAGATCAGCTGTAACTCAGGGGCAGATAAACTCACAAGTCACTCCCATTGGGAAGCAAACGAGACCCAAATTGATAGGCATGATGAGGCGCCCAAGCTCGTTCGGGATGAGGCATCATCCCAAGTACATTTCCTTCCCGATTGGTTAACGCAGCAATCCCCGAAATAGACTCTTGAGATTCGTAGGTATATACCACATGCCCTTCATTCCACAGTCGTGAATCTTGATCATCAGGGAGATAAAAACGGCCAAATGTATTCGCAATGGGCAAGATGACTTGCTCAGGCACCTGCCATTTTAGATTTGAGGCGCTAGTATTTTTGAGGCTGACATATCGACAGTCAAACCGCCCCAACTCACTGCGAATCAGCACCCCTGGCAACAACCCAGATTCTGCCAAGATTTGAAACCCGTTACAAATTCCGATCGTGGGACCTCCATTTTTTGCAAAATGGATCACATCTGCCATAGCTGGAGACCGAGCTGCACATACACCCGCTCTCACATAATCGCCATAGGAAAACCCACCCGGAAGCACGACCAAATCGTACGACTTGGCTTCGAATCGATCACGATGCCAAATGACATCAACATTTTGATAAAAAGGATTTAAGAACGCACATGTTTCCTGGTCGCAGTTAGAGCCAGGAAAAAAAATAACCGCAGCCTTTCCTGAACGACTCAACTTCGGCACAACTGGATTGCATAATCCTGAATTAATGGATTCGAGAATGTCTCCTGACACATGTGTTCCAAATATTTCAAATGATGACCTGTAAACACATTCGTATAGGTCACACGAAAAGATTTTCCAGCTGTGATGTGTGAAATCTGTGCTTCTGTTGAGGTTGTGTCTAACGCAGCCTCACCTTCTGGATCAAGCACGCCGGACTTCGGCATGACATCACATTGAAGGGTTAGTGATTTGCTTGAAAGTCCTTTTTTTAAGGCTGAAGCTAAATCCTCGATATTCACATCGGACAGCCGTTTCCAAACTTCTTCATAAGCGGTGACGACAGAACCCAAATCTTCGCGAAACACATCTTTATCTAATTTTTTGCCTTCAGGTGTCCAAAGACGTAAGGTGTCCGGGCTAATTTCATCAGCGAGTATCCATTTGCCGGCATCATCCTGACCGAACTCAATCTTGCCATCCACGACCATGAGTTCACACGCCTGAAAGAGAACCTCCAAACATGAAAAAATGGAGACGCTCAAGACTTCCAGGATGTTTAAATGTTGAGGGGTCATCCCTTCAGCTAAAACAGGCACGTGTACAGGTGCCATTAACGGATCACCCAGCGCATCTTCCTTGAAAAAGGATTCATACATCATCGGATGGAATCGTGTGCCTTGAGGAATACCTAGACGTTTTACTAGTGAACCTGCTGCAACCCGACGCACCACACATTCAACGGGTGACATGTTAAGCTTCTGAATCACTTGTTTCGTAGCGCTCAATGATCCGACGAAATGAGTGTCAAACCCACATAAGCCTAAGAACTCAAAGCATCGGCTACTGATTTTTTGATTACAAGCCCCTTTGCCAGATTCGTTCGATTTTTTTTCGGCGTTGAATGCCGTCAAATCATCTTTAAATTCTTGAACCCAACACGAATCGGGGTAACCCGAAACATCGGCTGGAAGAGGGTACATTTTTTTAGCTTTGCCTTCATACAGGGTAGTCTGAGACATGACGTTTGACCTCCTCAAAAGAGTGGATTATTTTTTTTGATTGCCAGCACGCTAATGACCAATCGGATATATCAAGTTCAGGCCAGTTTTTTTGAACCACGTCGATAAAGTCCGCATTTAACTCGTGAGCTTCAAAACTGGCTTTCTGTGCGGCATCGTAGGCTTCAGACCGATCATCGAAATATCGAAGTAGTTTTAGATGTAACATTTGAGAATAATAGGTATTACGTGCTTCTTTTAAATTTTTCTCTAACCCCTCTGGATTGACGTGTAGGTTTTTCAATATGGAGGTAAAACGTTTTAATCCGTAAGCTAGGATCTGGAAAGCATCGGGAATGATCACACGTTCAACACTACTATGTGAAATATCGCGCTCCATCCATAATGCGACATTTTCCGAAGCCGAATTTGCATACCCTCTTAACAATCGAGCAATGCCCGTTAAATTTTCGCATCCAATAGGATTTTTCTTATGCGGCATCGCGCTACTGCCCTTCTGCCCTTTGACAAACCCTTCCATGAGTTCATGAGATCGTTGGTGCGATCGTATATCTACACTAATTTTTTCAATGACTGACCCCATTAGAGCAAGCTCTGAGTGCATGCGTGCATGCACATGACGACCGATCACTTGAGTGGCACCACGAACACAGGGCAAGCCCAGTTTTTCAGCAACTTCCAATTCGACCGTTTCAGAAAGAATTGGATAGTTACCCACAGCACCTGATAGTTTGACTGACGCCGCCTCATTTAAAGCCGAGAAAAGAGATAATCCTACTTCAGAAAGGTGTGTGCCCCAAAGTGCAAATTTTTGTCCCAACGTCATAGGCTGAGCTGCAACACCATGGGTACGTCCCATGATCATCAAATCTCCGTGTTCATTTATAAGTTGAGACAGGGTATCTAAGGTAGTTTGTAGTTCTTTTTTGAGCACACCAGCAGCTTTCTTGATTTGGAGTGACAATGCAGTGTCAATCACATCGGAGCTGGTCAGTCCATAATGAACCCAATTCCCCACGTCTTTGGTTTGTTCTGCTACATGCGTGACAAAAGCAATGACGTCATGACGGGTTGTGGCTTCAATTTCTGAAATTCTCTCCGGTGATAATTGGATAAGATCTCTTAGTTGATCCAGTCGTTTACGTGATATTGGGATGGTGCCTTTGTCTGAAAGCACTTCTAGCACTGCCCATTCGACTGTTAGCCATGACTCAAATTTCGCCGCTTGAGACCAAATCGAGTCCATTTCAGGATGTGTGTATCTGGATATCATAGCCCCCCCTAAAAACAAAACTTTCAAATTCATTCATTTCAAGCACTGAGTTTATTTCCTGAGACACGGTCATTTTCCAAAATCTGCTGGACAAGACGCTTCAATCCTATACAATTTTTGGGCCAAGGTAAACTCTAGACTTGCGCTATGGAGCATTAATCTGACCCCAATACGTCTTAATCGGCAAATTTCCCCGTATTGCCCATCCCCAACAACTTTTAAGCCCTGATCAAACAGTTGGGCTCTAATTTGGTGAAACCGACCTGTTTTAGGGGTAGCCTCTAGTAGAGTCACCGAATGAGAGCCTATTACGCCTTTTTCAAGGACTCTAAATCGAGTTTCGGCAGATTTTCCGCCAGCATCTTCTGAAACACAGAGCGCTCTAGCCCCATATTTTTTTAAGTACGAACGGCAAGTCCATTTCGCCGATTTTGGCTGGCCGTACACCCAAACATAATATTTCTTTCGTATGGCTCGTTCTTTAAATAAGGCTGATAGCCCTTGATACGTGAGGGCATCTTTGGCGAATAGAACAACGCCTGAAGTTTCATAATCAAGCCGATGCACCACCCAAAGCTTTTGCTTTGTATGGGCCTCCATGAGGTGATGTAGAGATTGATGATTTTCTGATGCAACCACAGGCAAAAAAGGCGGTTTTGACACTGCAAGGAACGACGCTTCGTCACGCAAGATATGTGCTTGGGGCGCAAAGAAACCCCACGGAATGATACATCCTTTTCGATGAATCCAATGGTGATCCTTGAGTTTCTTTAGCTTTCGAATGGATATGAAAACAGCATGTGTTTCAGCAAGATAGTCTTTGAGTTGAGAGAGGGACTTTTGACCAGGCACCTCAAAACATGAGGCACCTGGATTAAATATTGGCAAATGACTTATTTTTTAACGGCCTTGCGAACTTCAACGAAGCTCCCTTTTGATCCAGGAACGGCACCTTTTACAAGAATGACGTTTTCCTTAGGATCAATAGCCATCACCCGAAGGTTCAACATTGACTGACGCTTGGCGCCCATGTGTCCAGGCATTTTTCGACCTTTATAAATATGACCAGGCCATGTTCGTGCACCCACAGACCCTGTACCCCGAAAAGATTCGTGAGTCCCATGGGTAGCAATAAATCCACCAAAGCCATATCGCTTCATGACCCCTTGGAATCCTTTTCCGATGGTTTTTCCGGCTACATCGACAAATTGACCTTTGTCAAAAATTTCGACAGAAACGGAATCGCCAACCTTATAAGAGTCACATACATCCTTACCGACGCGAAATTCACAAATTTCACGAGGTATATGAGTTAAATCTTTACATTGACCTTTCTGTGGTTTGGTTGCGTTCTTTTCTTTTACAGATCCGACACCTAGTTGTAATGCGGCATATCCATCTTTTTCTTCGGTCCGAATGCCTGCAACCACACAGTCTGGGCTATGAATCGCAGTAACAGCATGGCGTTTGCCGTCCTCATCATACATATATCCCATGCCAACTTTTTTACCCAGCAACCCTACATTGGTATTCATACGTTCTTTCCTTCTAAAATTCGCTTATTAAGTAGCTACCATTTCTAACCTAAATCTGATCAATTCGCAAGGTTAAGTTTCATTGGTTTTGCCGTGATATACTAACAAGAATGTGGCCCATATCTCAAGATAATTTAATGAGTTATCGTATCTGGGGCCTATTTATTTGCGCTATTTGTGCACCTTCATTTGCCACCGCCACCCCTGCTCAGACGTATGTTAAAACTCTTTCCATCCATTTTAAGGCCTATCCCTCAAAACCCAGTGTTTTTGGCTGTACAGATCTCAGCAGGACCTTAGGTGCTTTCTATCAAAGTCCGGTCATTTCCCCGGGCAGACTTCATCTAAAGAGTAAGAAGAGTCACCCTTCACTATCAATTCAGCTTGAAGACGCCTTAACCTATTGTTTATCTCGATACGCCAGTTTTAAGCGAGACAGTATCCTACGGCGACACCGGGCTGTCACTGCACTGCTCGATCGACCCAGAAACGTTGCCTTAGCTCTGATGTTAAAGACGATATTCCCTACGACACCACAAAAAATGCCTCTGATTTTTGACTTCACTCAGGATCTAAAAAAGACGGCTAAGGGCAAAATGGGTCAAACAGCGAGAATTAACCTCAACGCAGCTTTGACGATCACGCAAGCAATTTTAAATCCTGAAGTGCACATGCAGAAAACCAAACAGGTCTTTTCGTTCTATTTTTATCTGCTATTTGAAGCTAACGTGTGGCGCACCCACTTTCGATACAAGGATGCATTTGCGCCCATCAAGGCATTAGCCAGACTTTTTTATGCCAAAAAACAAGCTACTCGTTATATAGCCAATCGGATCAAACCATTTGAGAAACTATTTTTCAAATCCCGTCTGAAGAATGTGCCAAAATCCCCTAAATACATTTTAAAACAAATGCGATGGCTCGCATGGCGGGGCGCGGGCAAAAAAGCGTGGAAAGCATACTATGCTTATTCTGCTAAGTTCGAAAAACCAAAAAAATCTCAAAAAAAAACAAGATCACGAATCACCACTTGGCAAGCAAACATTGACAACATCAAAGGAATTTGGACACAAGGCAACCCCAAGAAAGCCTTAAAAAGAACTCATAAACTCGTTAAAGACATTTCATCTGCAAGACCTTGGCTCAGAATTAAGCGAAAAACAAAGGATCTTTTGGGGCAAGCCTATTTAATTTTAGGGTTATTGTACGAAGAGAAAGACGAGTTCAACAAAGCTAAGCTCTGGCTACAAAAAGCTGACCCTTATTGTTATCACTCGAGGCATGAATGCTTTTTGTCCTATCATCGGGTTCGTATTTATTTACATCTCACACACACAGAATATTCGACTGCTGTTCCCTTTTTAAATCGAGTCATCGGCGCATCGAATTTAAGTAACTATGAGAAACAAGAATTTTATTTTTGGAAATGGCTTGTCTTACACAGTCAAAAAAAGAAATTCAACTATACGTTTCCCTATTTATCAATTTATAGCGAATACGCCAGATGCATTGATCCGAAGGTCGTCCCGAAGTCACCGCCACTTCGACTCTCACAGAAAAAAACAATCCCTTTTAATCCACAGTCGTTAAAAAAGATTTTGTCTCGCACACAACTTAACCATCTCAAAAAGTCGTTAGTTGAATTACCTGATTCGTATCCGACACGTTACTTACTGCAGATCGCAGCACAGGCACTCAGAGGTCATTTCAAGAAATACAAAACCGTTCCAATGGACTTTGAACAATTCTCAGCATTTCTCAGAACAATACAGAAGTATGATTTATACCATGACAGTATTTCGCTTCTGTATCAGTACGTCAAACACCGTCCAATCAATCAAATCCCGACGACGTTATTAAAATATTATTTTCCTCTTGAGTATGAAGAAGCGATAAATAAAGCATCTAAAATACATGACGTCCCCATGCCACTCATTAGTGGATTGATCCGGAGAGAAAGTATTTTCAAAAATGATGCATTGTCCCCCGCATTTGCACTGGGATTGATGCAGATGCTTCCTGAGACTGCTCAACGTATCTCCAAACAATTCGACTTGCCTTATGATCACTATACAGAGAACAAACAAGCGACACTTTTTATACCCGATCAAAATGTGTTTTTAGGAGCATTGTATATTAAGGATTTGATGAACGACTTTCAGGGCAATCCTATCCCTGTCATCGCCTCATACAATGCGGGTGAGAATAAAGTAAAGCAATGGCTCAAACGGTATAAACATCTACAAGATTTTCCAATATTGTTTGTTGAACGTATTCCTTATAAAGAGACACGCCAGTATGTCAAATGGGTTACATTGAATAATCTGTATTACACAAAACTTTATAAACCTAAAAAAACAAAGAACTTAACCCACTCTTTCTGTACAACCGTACGCAAAAATCCCCTCCTTTAGCCTCCGCTGGGATAAACTCCGGCAGGGATCCACCTTTTTTATTCTTACAAACTAATTTTATATGTTAGAGTCCACAAGTCAACCAATTGTAAAGGAGAGTCATGATGCGATTATTTCTATCTGGCATTCTATCATTCGCCTTGTGCACGCAGGCTTCTTTTGCCTCTCATACAGTTTGTACCAAAGCTGAACAAAACCTCAAACCAGCACGGACCTATACCGAATTTATCCGAATTGCTCATGAACATATTGCAAAGAACCCTGAAGGATACAAAAACAAACTCAACGTTAGTGAAAAAACTTTTGAGATTCTTTCAAAAACATGGGAACAGCATCAAACACATTTTCGATTACAGGAACTCAACAACACTGTTTTATCCAAATTTATCCAAATTCTCTCTGGTCCCATGATTACAACGCTGTGGAATATCCCGTTGCACCTTTTAGCTAAAGAATATGGCATATCGAACAAAAATTTACACACCATCATGTCGGAACTTCGTTTTATGATCCAAACTGGAGATCTCAAGGATTCACGTCTCTCTCAGTCGTCTATTTATACAAAACATGTTCAAGACAGAGGCCATCAAATAACGACTGATGGAAAAATCCCTTTTCTTTGGAAATATCAAAGCAGCGCTTCGGGCATCACACTACTCATGGCTTTCTTACTTCTGCTTGCACCTATCAATGGAGCTCCAGACTGGCAACTCGATTTCCTAGGTTTTGAGCGCAACTCGAAACTTGAGCCAACAGGAGATGTTGAGAAATTTGTTAACATTTTTAAAGCAGGCAGTATACTGAGAAAAGTTGACCCAAGAAATACCCTTTGGATCACAACCATTGACCCGATCAAAGATCCTCATCAAGCTACACCGAGAGAGTTAATCAACTTTAGCTTAGAGTTTTTTATTGCTAGATTATTCTACTTCATTCATAAAGTAGACCCTAGAAAATCAAATCAATATTTAAAATTTGCCAGTACACCTGAGGAAATTTGCAAACACGTTTCAGAATGGCAAGGCCCTCGTAAAATCAAAACACTTGTTTTTTCGGCTCCTACGGACAGTAAAGCACGACTTGTGTTTCCCAAAAATAACCGTATTGATATCAAAACTTTTATGGATCAAATTGAAGCGAGCAGTATGTGCGGAAAACACTTGGCAGCAAAATTTGAACCCGAACCGAACCTACTCATGCTCGGAAATATTCACGCGAATATGGACCACTTAAATAGTAAGTCTCCCGTTGGATATTTAACTATGTTCTTGATGGCAACATTTACCAATCACATCATTCCTCAAAAAGGGGTCTCGACTTTATTTGAAAATCCACTCTATGTGAATGACTTTAGTGGCGGGCAAGTAATGCTATCAGAAAGTCTGACCCATTATTTTCAATTAGAGAATCCAAATCCTATTCTGAATAAAATTTATAATGGCGCCTCGTTTATTGATAAAAAAAATTTAGCAGTACCGCCATTCATTCAGCTCTTGCTGAGCTTACGTTCACTTAACAAACTCAAAGAAGAATTGGCACAAAAAGATGATGTCCAATTCTACTATCACATGTTGAGCCCAAACTTAAAACTGGTCCCAACATATGATAGTAGAATTCGAGCTCGCGAATAAATTTATTTAGCGTTCGTGGATCCCCGCTCGTGCCCAAAGGGTCATCGTGAACTTCTTGGCCATAATTGGCCAAGAAGTTCACGATGACCCTTTGGGACACAACAAACGAATGATAAACATGATATGCTCCAATTCTTATGATCGCCAAAGCTTTTTCATTTTATAAAAGCGCATATACCGGCCTACCCAAGTCTGTCTGGCTACTCTCATCAGTCGTTTTCGTCAACCGGATGGGCACGATGGTGCTCCCTTTCTTGACCCTCTATCTGACTCAAATTCGTGGCATATCACCAGAACATGCAGGACTAATGGTAGGGTTGTTTGGCGTAGGCGGCATAATCGGATCCTACCTATCTGGGCATCTGTGTACAAAAGTTGCACCCATTTATATCCAACTGGTTACACTGGCTTGCGTAAGCATTGGGTTTTTAACTTTAAGCACACTCACCTCCCCTATCAGCATTTCGATCATGCTCTTCTGTATCGGACTGTGCACTGAAGGATTCCGCCCTGCAAATGCAACAGCAATCATGACGACCTGCACACCCAATGTCAAAGCCCGCGGTTTTGCATTAAATCGATTGGCCATCAATGCAGGCATGAGTATCGGTCCTGCAATGGGCGGTTTTGTTGCTTTGTATAGTTATTACTGGCTGTTTTATGTGGATGCAGCCACAAGCTGTATTGCGTTTACGGTCCTACTTGTCTTTTTTAAAACCCTAAATCCTCCAAGGACTGAATCCACACCCCCAAAAATACCTGCTTCTCGAAATAATCCAGCTCTGCGGGACCGTCGTTTTTTATTATTCCTCTGTGTACTCTTGCCCGTATTTTTGGTGTTCATGCAATTTTTTATGACATTGCCTGTCTATTTCAAAGTTGTGTATGGTTTTAATGAAGGACACATCGGAGCGCTCGTTTGCATTAACACCCTATTGATTATTGGGTTCGAAATGATTTTGATTCAAAAAGTGGAACCCTATCCCCCGTTACTGATGGTCGCCCTGGGTTCGTTTTTTATAGGGCTTGGATTTTTGGTCCTTCCTTTTTACATCTCACCATTAACGGCTATCGTCAGCATTATTCTTATGACTATCGGCGAAATGCTAGCCCTCCCGATTGCCATCGCTTACTGCTCCAACCGAGGCAAAACTGAAGACCAAGGTCATTACATGGGGTTATATTATTCGACGCTGTCTCTTGCAGTTGTCCTTGCGCCTATTATTGGTATGGCTTGTTTTCAGCGATATCCTAACCTCCTGTGGCCACTTTGCTTTGTTGCATGCACCTTGGGTAGTATTGCATTTATAGTATTCCATCGATTTGAAAATTCAAAATAATTCAAATAGTATAGATTAACATCTCAAGTTTTTAGCATATAAACCCGAATTGTTGATCATGTTAAGTAAAACATATATAACTTTGTCTTTTCTTCTGCTCCTCATACTCACGGGCTGTGCGGTGGGCGCAAAGCTTAAAAAAGCGGATACAAGTTTTGAAGTGAAGACGTTTAATGATATTGAACGCTGGTATGTTCCGGTTAAATTTGATACCGGAAAGTTATTCACAATGAAACCAAAAGACAAAGCTAGGTTTGTAGGGAAAAAATCAGATACGGGTATTGAGTACCGATTAGTTTGGCATTTTTCACAAAGTGATGATTTCAAAATAAAAGAAAAGAGCAATAAAACTGTCCTAAATCTTATCAAAGTCCGTGCTTATTACAATAAAGACGGTCAGTCAAAAGTTTGCAAATTTGAAAGAAAGTTTGATAAAAAATTCCAAAAAAATGTAAAAAAATTAACGGAAAAACAAAAAGCAGTCGACTCTTGGTTTGTTTGGGATTCAGATAAAAATTATTATAAATACATTGCGGGGCCTCAAACAATTTATATTATCCCGGAGGATCTTGAAAAACCATGTGCTGATCTCAATCTGAAATACGCATCATTGAAGCTAAAAAAAGCGACGGATGCTAAAATTGTACCTATATCTAAGGACAAAGAAATTCAGTTTCAAGGTAAATTTTTCGGAGTTGTCATTGGTACCATCACCTTTTCCCTTCTCACCACTGACATCGATTCAGAAATTTCATTTACATCAAAATCTACATTTCAAAAAAACAAGGAAGAGGTTAAAGTGGTAACCGACGAAGAAACACAGGAAGCTTCCGATGACGCAGGTAACGCTAACAAAGACAAAAGTAAACAAAAAGAACCTGAAACCACGACTGACAAAATCATCAATTTTATAAAAATTTGGTAGACCTTATTTCAACAACTGACTCGAGTTCAGCTACTTTCACAATTCGCTCTTCTCTCGTCTTTGTATTTTTGATCACAACCGTCTGGCTCTCTTGCTCTTTGGAGCCCACAATAGCCAAATAATCTGGGTTTGATTTTAATATCGTCTTCAAACCAGATTTAAATAACACACGATCAGGCTGAAAACATGCCGTCGTCCGAACGCCTTTTGCAACCAAGCGATCCTGTACCATCGATGCATATGGCATCACTTCGTCAGATGCCAATACACCCCATAAAGGCTCTGACTTTCGTTTCGTTTCAAGTTCATGACCTTTCAAAAATGCCTGAAACGTTACATCCCCCAAACCAAAACCGATTCCTTGAAGTTTTTGGGGCGAAAAAGCGCTGATCAAACGATCATAGCGACCCCCTCCCAGCAACGCACGCGGATTGTCAGGATCCGTATCGACCATCTCAAAAACCAATCCCGTGTAATATTGAAATCCTCTGACAACCGTTGGATCGAAACACACAAAGTTCCCACATTTTTCGGCATTTTTATATACTTCGATGAACGAGGCATATAATGAATCATTAGAAACAGATTTAAAAAACCCTTCTGGTTCTTTTGTCTCTTTAAAAAAAGCATAAGCTTCTTCAAACACCTGAAGTCCTTTTGATTGAGCCAACTCAGAGAGTCCCTCATACGAAAATTTGTCCAGTCGATCTAAAATATAGAATAATGTCCCACGATCTTCTGGACTCGTAAGCCCAAACTGAACTTCAAACAATCGATCACATAATCCCCGATGATTGAGCTTCAATT
Organism: Deltaproteobacteria bacterium; assembly: GCA_029262815.1. Lineage (GTDB taxonomy): Bacteria > Bdellovibrionota > JAJCYS01 > JAJCYS01 > JAJCYS01 > JAJCYS01. Next base: position 93,343 of record JAJCYS010000004.1, read on the forward strand.
GGAACTGGTCTTCCTGAGCCCCAAAAGCGGTCATGATGTGTTTGAGCATCCGGATCATCTCTAACTCATAAGCCGAGGTTATTTCCGGTGCCACCAAATCACAATTCAGCTGCCAATGTTCCCTGAGTCGGCCTTTTTGTGGACGCTCATATCGCCATAAATTGGGAATTGCAAACCACCTAAGTGGAAAACTCAAGCTACCCGCCTTCGCAGCTACCATCCGTGCAAATGTAGGCGTCATTTCAGGACGAATCACCACGTGACGCCCCCCTCGATCCTCAAATGCGTAAGTCTGTTCACTAACAATCTCATCAGAGGTTTTGGCTTGATATAGTTCAACACGCTCGAGCATAGGCCCATCGTAGGGTTCGTACCCAAATTGAGATACAGCCGTACTCAGCACTTCTTTCCAGAACTGATGCGCCTCCATATCTTGAGGATAAAAATCCCTTGCACCTTTATAAGGCGTCAGCGGTATCGATCGATTTTTCACGTGTCACGTCCTATAAAAATTTCTTACTTCGCTTCATCCTTGAGATTACAGCAGATACCGTCTTTCGTGACTTTTTCCGTTTTTGGTTAACTTTACTCAAAATTTTCAACCCAGTTTGCAACATAGGGTCTTCCTTGAGGTGCGCCATGCGAGCCTTAAACGTATCAAAATGCTTGACCTTACCTTTGAAATGTACATCAGGCTTTAATCCTTTCTCCTTCTCGATAGAACGGCCTTTTGGAGTGTAGTACAATGCAACCGTTACTTTTAAGCCACCCTCATGTAATTTAAAAACGGATTGAATACTGCCTTTGCCATACGTACTGTCCGGCCCCACAGCAACTGCTTGGTTGTTGTCCTGCATCGCACCCATGAAAATTTCAGATGCTGAAGCGGACCCTTTATTCACAAGCAATACGACAGGTATATTCTTGCCAATGGTATGAGGTCGACTGGCTCGTTCTACATTCTTTTGTCCATTCCGATCAATGCTATACACAATATTGCCACGTACTAAAAATAAATTAGAAAGCAAAACAGCTTCCTCATAAATCCCACCCGGGTTATCTTCAAGAATCATAATAATCCCTGAAATTTTACCCTGATTATCGAGCATTATTTTTCGTATTTTTTGTGTGATACCCCTTTGAAATTGGGACACCTTAATCACAATGATCCCATCACCCAATAAATGGTGTCGTACAGCGACCAATTTAACTTGATCCCGAATCACATCAAATTGTTTGGTCTCTTTGCCTCTGAGTATCATCAAAGAAACTTTAGAACCTCGTCGGCCCTGAAGGCGTGTTCGTATATCGGAAAAATTCAACCCTTCGACTTTTTCGCCATTAATTTTAACAATCTGGTCTCCCGATCGAATCCCTGCTTTTTGTGCAGGCCCCCCTTCTATGGGCGCAACCACGTGAACTTCTCCATTCTCCAATGCGACTTCAATCCCTAGCCCCCAGAATTGACCATTGGTTGTCCCTTCGAGTTCAAGCAGCTCCTCACGAGTTAAATAGGCAGCATGTTTATCACCACTGCCTTTAACCATACCTTGGACGCCACTTTCTATAAGCGTCTTTGCGTTGATCACCTTATCTACTGATTTTGTCAGCAGAATATGTAACGCTTGCGCAAAGTCTTTCAGTGGTGGATACACCACGTCATTTTTACTTTCTTTTTTATTAGCTAGTGCAGGTTCAATATGCCAAACGTGTATACAAGATACCGCTAACAAAAACCATCCCCAAATCCTCCAGTTACTCATGACAACTCCTTATTCTTTTGTCACCCAAGGGAAAAAATCATCCTTCGTAAGTATGGTTACTAATCCGTCTTCATTCTGCTTTAACAAAGAAAGCGTTCGTCGAGAAACACTTTGTGGTGCTAATGCTATTGTATCCCCTCGATTCACCCACACACCGGATCCCACAAGTGGTTTTCCCAATCCTTTATATACAAATATCTCACCCGTCTCAGTTCTAAGACGTACCGGCAATCCATCCCCATCTTCCTTATATTCTACGTTGCCTGAAGAAACTGCCGCAATAGGCTCTTGTGATTCAGTAAAAAATCTCAGATAGAATGTTCCCCTAATAAAATCAGGCTCCAAAGCAAAACCCAGAACAGGTAAGGCAAATTTCCCCCTCAACGCTTGACACATCGCCTGCTGTTTGAGACATTGGCTCAGTTTCTGCATCAAAGAAAGAGCAAGGTTTCTTTGAATTTGCTTACTTTGGGAAGCAAGAAGTGCCCGTTTCATTAATTCAAAACGGCTCTCGAGCTCCATTTGTGCTGCATCTTGTTTTTCTTTTACGGCTTTTAGTTGTATTTGAATCCCCTTAAGAGCGTTTATCTTTCGTTCGGTTTTGACTCTCTGTTGCTGCAGCCGTCCCCATGCCAACGTATTTCTTTCAAAGGCCTTATGTTCTGTCCATTTTAAGGGGAATACTGCTGTATCCCAAGGTAAACGGAACTTGTCTTTGTATGCTTTTGAACGCCATTTTCGATACACATGAAGAAGTTGGGGACGCATGAGCTCCAATTGAGCGTGAATATAGGAACCCATTTCCTGTGAAGCTTCTATTTGCGCTGAAACACGCCGAAATCGTTGATCAGTTTCACCCGCCGCAGTTGCCCATCGACCTATTTCACTACTCAACGCTTCAATCATTGAATGGTTAGCATCCATCGAGGCATCCGCACAGGCACTCCACAGAAACAACCCGAATGAAAGCAACCAAGGCCGCATGACACCACTCACATTTTGCCAGCCATGATATTAGAAAAATGGTATCTCCAAACCCACTGAAAGGTACTCCAAACAATGCCAGAGAAGAGTAGCCCAAAGACCAACAACGTGCCAGGATTGGGATTTATAGATGTAACTAAAAACCCAAAATGGTCCCAAACCCCTTTTAATGGCAAAAAGCCTAAGAACCAAACCATTGAGGCAATACAGAGACTCACTGCCATATAAAAGAAAATAAATAAGGTATACGGACGTTTTTGGTAAACCTTAGTCGCACCCAAAAGATACTCCAACCGCAATTCATGTCGCCTAACACGAATGAGCTGAGACAAAATAAATTGAATTATGTAATACAAAAAGAAAATAAACCCCAAACAAATGGCGATACAACCGCCCCAGCCCACCCGTTTATATAAGGTCAGTAAGGCCCAATATCCAATTTGTGCATCCACCTCAAAAATCAGCTTGTGTGCTTTCATGGCTTCTATCGCATTTTTCATTTCACTCATCAACCACTCAGTATGTTTTGGATGGCCTACGATATACATGAGCGGCGACTCAGTATCTAGCATGCCTTGAGAGACATCTAATGATGTGGCGACACCTTTCAAAACCTTAGTTTCACGACGTGCTTGAAATTTGATTTCAGGGAATTGCTTCCTCAAATCCATCAACAGTTCGTTGGTCACAATCCCATCAGAAGTTTGTGGCAATATTTGGATATAAAAAGCTTTTTGGGATCGATTAACAAACTGAGTTAAGGAAAGGGTCATTTCAACAGTTAAGAAAAGTCCCAGACATAACGCACCCCCAATAAAACAAGCCAGCGTATTCTGAACCCAAAACGTTCTAAAAAGCTGGTAAACCCGATACCCGTACATCATAAATCCTTAGTCAAATACCCACGGTTCAAAATAATTCGTCTTTGCGGATATCGCCTAATCCAAGACTCATCATGAGTAGCTAGCATGACGGTCGTCCCTTGCATATGAATTTTCCGGAACAGTTCCATAATCACCTGTCCGGATTCAGCATCTAAATTACCTGTGGGTTCATCAGCCAAAACGATGGGCGGTTTGGTCACGTAGGCCCTAGCAAAAGCAACTTTTTGCTTTTCACCACCCGAAAGCGTACTCGCGGGTGCTTCAGCAAGGTTGGTCATATTTAAGGGTTCCAATGCGTTGTAGACAAGTTTTTCAACGATCGCGTCGCTGAAGCCTCTAATATGAAGGGGGAAAGCAATATTTTCAAATACGGACAAATGATCCAAAAGCCGGGCATTCTGAAATACAAATCCCAAATGACGCCGATATCTACGAAGTTCTCGATCTGCGGCGTGAGCAATATGCACGCCAGCCACTGTGATATCTCCAGCTGTTGGCTCAAGGATCCCAAAAATAAGGTTTAACAATGTGGATTTCCCAGCACCGCTGGGTCCCGTGATAAATACCCATTCACCGCGATCAATGGTGAATGACATATTATGAATAGCCGTAATCTTTCTGTTAAAATGCTTGGAAACGTTTTCAAGGCTAATCATGAGTTGTATTGTACAGGATATGGACACTCAATCACGTGCAAAAGTAAAAAATAAAATTGATAGCTTACGTAAACAAATTGACTACCATGACTACTGTTACTACGCGCTGAGCGCCCCAGAGATCAGCGACTCGAAATATGATTCCTTATTCAAGACACTCGAAGCCTTAGAGCTTGCACACCCTGAGTTTCAGAGTCCAAACTCCCCAACCCAACGATTGCCACAGGTTCTATCAGAGTATCTGCCTAAAGCCGCACACAAGCGACCCATGCTAAGTCTCAGCAATACATTTGAGTTAGATGAACTTCAGGCCTTTATCGACCGGACTACAAAAGCCCTGGGCTCTACTCCAGAGCTTCATTGTGAACTAAAAATTGACGGCAGTGCCTTGGAGCTTGTCTATGAGCAAGGGGAACTCATAGCTGGCATCACACGTGGCAATGGCTTAGAGGGTGAGAATATTACTCATAATGTTCGGATGATAAAACACATCCCACTCACCTTACCCAATTCGGTTACTATGAGCGTCTACGGTGAGGTGTTTTTCGAGCATCATCATTTTAAAACTATGAATGAAGTTAGGGTCGCTCAAGATCAGCCCGCATTTGTTAACCCCAGAAACGCTGCCAGCGGGACCTTAAGAACTTTAGATGCGCACGATGTACAAAGTCGCAACTTATCCTTCTTTGCCTATGACTTATTCAGTGAGGCGGTTGTCCCGAAATTTCAATCGGAGGTTTACACGATCTTGGCAGCTCACCATTTTGCTACCCCTCCTCACTCGAGCATTATTAGGTCCCTTGAAACGTTTAAGTCTAAGCTTCCGCATTATGAGGCATTGAAGAAAACCTTATCGTTTGAAATTGATGGGTTGGTGTTGAAAGTCAACGACCTGAACGCTCAAAAACAGTTGGGGCATATTGCCCGTTCACCTCGGTATGCCACAGCATATAAGTTTGAAGCTCAGGAGGCAGCTACGCGGGTTGAATCCGTAGAGCATCAGGTGGGTCGAACAGGAAAATTGACACCCGTCGCCCACGTAACACCGGTCGTCGTAGGAGGCGTTACGGTTCGCAAAGCAACCCTGCATAACTATGAAGATATTGAACGTAAGCAAATCAAACTTTATGATCATGTATTCATCAAGCGAGCGGGTGAAGTCATCCCAGAAATCACAGCGCCTATACTGTCCAAACGAACTGGAAAAGAGCAACAGATTACACCTCCAGCAAAATGCCCAGTGTGTGAACACCCTATTGCATCCATCGCAGACAAGGCTGATCTCTATTGCTTGAACCCCAAATGTCCTGCACAGCGCGTATACAAGCTCATACATTTTTGTTCAAAAAATGCATTAAATATCAATTCATTATCTGAAAAACGAATAAAATTGTTTTACAAAGAAGGGTTTGTGGAGTTTCCTTCTGATTTATTTCATCTCTCATCAGAAAAGCTAACAAATTTAGAAGGTTTTGGAGAATTAAGCATCAACAATTTACTTAAAGCGATTGAAGAAGCTAAAACGGTTTCTTTTTTTAGGTTTTTGTTTGGGCTGGGTATCCCGTTAGTTGGATTAGAAACCAGCAAAATTTTAGAGCGTCACTTCGAGTCGCTTGAGTCGGTGAGAACTGCTACAGCAGAAACGCTCGAGGCGCTTCATGGAATTGGGCCTGAAGTCGCGCGTTCGATAGCTCAGTTTTTCTCAAATAAAGACAATCAACGATGGTTGGCTGAACTTGAGGGTATTGCACTGAACATTCAATACCCTGAAAAAATAGAGAACCTACCATTTGCCGGTATTACGGTAGTGATTACAGGCAGTTTTGAGGCTTTTTCACGAGATGAGCTCAAAGCACAACTGGAGCAGCTGGGTGCTAAGGTCAGCGGTAGTGTATCCAAAAAGACACATTGGCTTCTGTGCGGTGAAGCCCCAGGTTCAAAACGCATGAAAGCTGAATCCCTGGGTGTTCCCACTTTAAATGAAAAAGAAATTAAGACTGTTATTGCGGAGAAATCTTTTTCAAACACTAAGAATACGTAGGGATTTCCGATTTACAGCCGTTTTAATGCATGTGTAATTTGAGATCTGAGCATTCCATTTTGGGCGGTATTGAGCAAAATTAAATCTACATTTCGAAATTTTTGCTCGTCAGGGATTTGCCACGCTGCGATGCGTTTCATTTGTGTGAAGCTGGCATGAAATCGCGATTGCCATCGATGTATTCGGAGTGCAACAGGGGTCCATACGAGCCAGACGTGTGTGGCTAATTTCCGAGTCAAGCTATGCTGCTCGAAATAAAGCGGAATATCCAGAAATACAGGCCCTTTCATGGATTCCACAAAGGCTTGTACGTGGTTGCCGACTAAATGGTGAATCCAGGGTAAGTACCAGGATTTGAAAGCTGAGTTCCCATATAGAGCCTCTCGTACGTTTTCTTTAAAAGACCTTTGGGTATTTGATTTTGGCAATTTTGACTGAATTTGATTTATAGACGCCTTATCTTTTAGGATTTGTTGGACACAGTCATCAGCGGATAAGACTGGATATTTTTTTTCAGTTAGAGTTTGAGACACCAGTGTCTTCCCACTCGCTATATTCCCTGTAATGACAACAACTGGCCTCATTCCCTACAGATTACCATCCTGGCCAAAAGGGTCATAGGGCCAAAAGGTTGCTACCCAAAGGGTCATCGTACCCAAAGGGTCATCGTGAACTTCTTGGCCAAAAGTGGCCAAGAAGTTCACGATGACCCTTTGGGTCCGGGATCTGCCTGCTATAATGGGAGCCAATATGAACCCCAAACAAATTACAAAAAAATACGCAGGCACTCCCTATAGCCTATATGGGGTACTCATCTTGAGTACCCTCGCTCATAGTTTGATTCTTGGCATTTTTCTCATTGCTCGGCCATCCCCTACCGACATGGATCTCGTAAGTATCCTGGGTGTAGGCCTAATCCTCTTTAGCCTACTTTTGACGACTTATCTTTTTAGAACACTATTAGCCATCAAAATTCAATGCCAGAAGTCAACTCAAACCCTAAGCCATCTCTTAGACAACAACCTTGATCGTCTTTTCCCGCTTCCCAAACAAAAAATGGCTTTGAAATACCCCCCGTTGGAAGAGCTGGAGCTCTGTCTCAATGAGATTCTCTTATCCGCCAAGAGCGATCTAACCCAAACAAAACAAACCCTCAAAGATGCCTTAACCCTTAACGCTCTGCTGCTGAATCAAGCGACAGATCGTCACAAACATCTCGAACTCAGTACACTCGCACTTGGAGCTCTCAACTTGGGACTCCGCGTCGTAAACGAAAGCCAAGAAATCCTATACGAAAACCCACAGTTTTATAAGCTCACCCACCATGCACCCGATCGCTTTGAACACCTGATTCGAATAGCCCTTAATCACATCTCTGAAGATTTATCAGAGAACAAATATATAGAAAATATGGACACTCACGTAACACAAGTCCAACTCATGCCTATCTCTAGGGGCACGACTCCATGGCTGACAACCAGTTGCACATTAATCATCATCGAAGATATTTCAAAACAAGAAGCCCTAAAAACACAACTCTTAGATACCGAAAAACTTTCAGCAATCGGCATGATGAGTGCACAAATCTCTCATGAAATCCGAAACCCTCTCAACGCGCTCTCCCTCAACCTTGACATGTTACAAGAAGACCTAAAGCCCTTAGACACCCTCCCACAATCCGTTCAACCCTTACTCACAGGCATTGTAAAACAAGCCCATCGCCTCAAAACCCTTAGCGATCACTACCTTAATTTGTTTAAACTCTTCGAAGACAAAAAAATATTTAATCCCAAAAGAGTCATACAAGACGTTGTCTTTGCATTTCGTCCGCTTGCGCATCAGCGAAAATGCACACTCACATGCCACATAGACCATGCCCCCTGCATGATCTATGGCGACCCTCAGGCTTTGAGCACGATCGTACAAAATTTACTTTTAAATGCACTTGAAGCTGAAAGTCCTGAAATTGTCGTTAGATGTGGCTTAGATGCTTCAGGCAATTTCAAATTGAAAATCAAGGACTCTGGCCCTGGCATCTCGAGTCAAGCACAGGAAAAAATCTTCACCCTTTTCTATACAACAAAGAACAGTGGTACAGGACTAGGGCTGTCTGTAGCGAAATATGCTTCTGAACATTTAGATGGCACCTTGACTTTCCATTGTGGCCTGAGCTCTCGTGGCACCCTTTTCACATTCTGCTGCCCCATTGAGCAAAAGACGCACGACACGCCAAATCCCACTCAGCAACACACACATAGCGCCACACTCTAGGGCGTGTCCTAATCGATTTAAAAGAGGAAACGAAAGGTGTAAGATATGTCCGTGCATACCTACAGAGCAATTATTGTTGATGATGATATAGATTGCGGGAACAGCTTGAACACCTTGTTGATTCGCAAAGGTATTCAAACCACTTACTTTGATCATCCTAAGAAAGCTCTGGATACAATATTAGAAGGACATCCCCCTGATCTTGCGTTCATTGATTTACGCATGCCAACCTTTGACGGAATAGAAGTATTAAAAAGGCTCAAACACCATTTGCCAGATTTAACTTGCATCTTGATGAGTGGGGTTGGAACCGTTGATTCTGCCGTCGAAGCTATTAAATATGGTGCACATGATTTTTTACTAAAACCAGTCAGACTTCAAACCCTCACCCTTCTTCTTGAAAAAGTGTGCGAAAAAATTGACCTCCACCGGGAGGTACGTCGCTTACGAGAAGAGAAAGCAAACCTCACAACATCACACCTCATTGGTAACGCACCCAGTATGGCTGAGTTAAAACGCCGAATTGTAACAGTCTCTCAAAGCGATGCCACAGTTCTGGTTCTTGGTGAAAGCGGCACCGGTAAGGAACTTATCGTAGATGCCCTACACAATGGCAGCACTCGAAAGAAAAAGAATCTCATCAAAATCAACTGCGGGGCAATCCCTCACGAGCTCATGGAAGCTGAACTGTTTGGATTCGAAAAAGGTGCATTTACGGGAGCCGTCCAAGCCAAACCAGGACTTTTTGAATTAGCAGACGGCGGCACCATTTTTCTAGACGAGGTGGGAGAGCTACCCCAGTCTGCACAAGTCAAAACCCTTCGCGTTCTGCAAGACCAAATCATTACTCGTATCGGAAGCACAAAATCTAAAAAAGTAAATGTGCGGCTCATCTCTGCCACCAACAAAGATCTCTACCAAGCCATTCAGAAAGGCGAATTCCGCGAGGACCTATTCTACCGACTGAATGTTATCCCCATCCATGTCCCCCCCTTAAGGGAACGCACAGATGACATTCCCCTGCTATTCCGACTCTTTCTTGATCGATACTGCACGCAGTATCATAAAGCTGAAAAAATAATAGGTTCCAAAGCTTTGGCCTATCTCATTCAATACCCTTGGCCTGGTAATGTACGTGAATTGGAACATTTGTGTGAACAATTAGCCCTAACCTGCCGATCGCAGTGGATTCGTGAAGAAGATCTTCCAAATCAGTTTAGAGACGCAAAACAGAGTGCCACGACTCTGACTGTACCATTAGGCACTCCACTAAAGCACATCACCCAACAGGTGATTCAACGTACTTTAAGCCTAACGGGGCACAATGTTACGGAAGCTGCACGCATCCTAAATATACACCCCAAAACCATTCGAAGGCAGCTTAAGGAACTCCCTCAAGAGACCAACCCACCAATTTCGCTTTAGGATAGCCTAAAAATACTGTTTAATAGGCCACGATGACGTTTGCGCACATAGACCCAGATCACCTCAAATTGGGAGGATACGCTTTACTCATACTCATGGCATGCATCACATTGCTGTGGGTATTAAGACGAAGACGAAAACGCTCAAAATTGTCTCATAAGGAACTCCTCGTACATGTGAAAAGCGGACCTTCCTTTTTTACGCCACTCCCAAAAGATTTGGAAAAGTGGATCGAAGCCTGCAACAACGCATTTGCTTCAGAGAAGTTTTTGGATCTTTGCCTCCCGCACCTTAAAGAGGCACTTGATCACCAAAGACACCTATCTTTGGATGAATTTCGAACCATACTAAACAAACATACAGCTATCAAAACAATATCTTGGGATGAGTTTTTAAGCCAACCCCCTTTGTTGGTCTTCTGTTTGGGGGTCAACGGGGGAGGTAAAACAACAACTATTGCAAAATTACTGCATAACCTCACTGAAGAACAACACATCTCCAAATCAAAACTTGCAGTTATCGGAACTGACACGTTTCGCGCTGCAGCAATGGATCAATTGGTTCAAAAACTAAAACACACCGATGTTGATGTGATTATCCCAAATCAGGCTGTACCCAAACCCACAACAGCCCTTTTCCAAGGACTCGAGATTGCCTGCAATCAAGGCAAAGAAGTTATCCTTGTGGATACAAGTGGCCGTCTGCATACCAATAAAAATCTGCAGCTAGAACTCCAATCACTCATCTCAAAAGGTCGCACCTGGTTCTCTGATTTCAAAAACGTCTCAACATCACTGAAAACGCTTCTGATTTGTGACACAACTCATGGACAAAGTCTAAACGCACAAATTGAAGGGTTTTCGGCCGTACATCCCATCGATGCGGTTTTTTGGTCCAAATGGGACTGCGTGCCTCATAAAACAGCTCTTTGGGAATTGATGACCACTTGCCCCATCCCGAGTTTAAGCTTGGGGATAGGTGAAAATGCTAATGATTATAAATACTTAAACATACCTGAGTTGATTGTTGATATGGTACCCCATGAAAATATTGAATAGCCGGTTCTAGCGCAGAAAAACCAGCTATTCAATCTCGATCCTTCATTTAACACTTTGATTTTTTGGAAATAATCCGATACCCTAAGGTAAGGATATGAAGCGTGACCTAGAAGCTTATGAAATGATGTTACTCGGGCAACGAGTCGGTGTAAAAACAAGACTGTCCCCTGATAAGATCAAAGATCTTGTGGTTTTAATTGAAGACCAGTACAACAAGATTAAGCAACAGGCTTCACCCAATGCGCCTGTACAAAAACTTCACTTACTTGCAATGCTCTCTGTTGCAGAAAAGTACATGTCGTTAAAGGCGCAAGTAGATCAATTTAGAAAAAATGTAACTGGCGAAATTTCGAGCATGAAAAAATATGTTAATCAATTTACAAACCATGAAGAAAGTCATGATAAATCCATATAAAATGCTTAGAAACCTAATAGTGATGAACCTGAGCCTTGCTGGAGGCCATTTTAGTTAAAAACGATTTAACACTGTTCATTTAACTACGACCTGTTACCGATACATTTTTTCGCACATCGATCTACACATAGCTGCTTAAGGATGTGTGTGCGTGAGTCGATCAAAAGAAAAAAATAACCTAAGACAAAAGCATTTAGCCTTAAGACGTGGGTTGTCTTCTGAAGAAAAATATCAAAAAGAAGCCATAATTGCCCATAAAACATTTCGATTTCTAAGACATTGCCACAGCGAGCTCTCTTCAGATTCGCCTATTCGTGTAGGCGCATACATCCCCTACATTGATGAGGTGAACATTTTTGCTCATCACCTTGCTGCTGCAGCTGAAGTCGAAAATACCTATGCCATCGCACTGCCACATTTCAAGCGTATGGGCACAGCCTTACACTTTTACACCCTTTCCCTCACGTCACAGCTTTCTCATTTTATTGAGGCGCTTAACGGAACTTTTGCCTCTTTGAACCCCAACCTACCCATATGGGAGGAAGCAGACCCAGATTCTATTCACTATTGGTTAATTCCAGGAGTTGTTTTTACGCCTCATGGAGATCGTATTGGGTTTGGAAAAGGGGTCTATGATCGATTCTTAAGCAAATTTACACATGGTATTCGTATTGGGCTGGCATTTGACATCCAAATGACCCAAAGTTTTGTATCTGAGGCCCTTGACGTACCTATGCATGTGGTTTTTACAGAAACACAAACCCATCTTCCACCACATGCACATCATTCACTTTCTCAAAAAATCGGAGACCTATCATGAACTGGATACTGATTGCACTCGGTACTGTAATTTACCTTGGTTTATCATTCTTTTGCGTTCTATATGTATTTAAAAAGAAGTATCGAACCAAAGAGCAAAATCTGTACCTTGCAGTAAGAGAAAAAGAAAAAGAAATCTTAGATCGTGCCAAAAGCCGTTCAAGGACTATCGCCAAAGAAGGTCGCCTTCAGGCAAAAGAGATTGCGCTCAAAATGAAGAATCAATTTGAGCAAACTAGCCAAGAAACACGCAAAGAGCTCTTAGGTTTAGAAAAACACGTCACTCACCGAGAAAAATCCATTGAAAAAAAGGAAGAACTGTTACTGATCAAAGAGAATAAATTCAAACAACGTGAAGAGCTATTCAATGAAGCGGAGCGCCAACAAGTTGCACAAAAAAATGCTCTGACACTTAAACAAAAAGAGCTTCAAAAAAACCTGGAAAAAAGCAGTAAGCTCACGATTTCTGAAGCCAAGACACAGCTCAAAGAAAGTTTGTTTCAAGAAGTTCACCGAGAACTTGCCACAGACGTTCGAATACTTAAAGAAGAAACACTCGATGAGGCTCAAAAGAAAGCCAAACATGTCATCGCTACAGCCATTGGCCGCTACGCGGGTGAAACGGCAAGTGAAAAACTTATGTATGCATTCCATCTCCCGTCAGACGACCTAAAGGGCAAAATTATCGGTCGTGAAGGTCGGAACATTAGAGCTATTGAAGCTGCGACCGGTGTTGATTTGATCGTTGATGACACACCTGAAACGGTTACAATTTCAAGCTTCGACCCCATTCGTCGTGAAGAAACCCGCCAATTAATCGAGCGATTGATCCAAGATGGTCGAATTCACCCTGCTCGTATTGAAGAGATGGCACACAAAGTCAGAAAAGAGATGGCCGTAGAAATCAAAGAGGCCGGAAATCAAGCTGCGTTTGAACTTGATATTCATGATATACACCCTGAAATCATCAAAATCATGGGGAGTTTAAAATTTAGAACCAGCTATCAACAAAATCAACTTTCACACAGTGTAGAAGTCGGGTTTTTAGCAGGTGCAATGGCGTCTGAAATCGGTGGTGACGTGAGGATCGCCAGACGAGCAGGTTTTTTACATGATGTTGGCAAGGCTTTGTCACATAAAATCGAGGGCCCTCATGCTGTTGTCGGCGCTGACTTTCTCAAAAAGTATGGAGAACGCGAAACCGTGACTCACCCAGTCCGTGCTCACCATGAAGATGTCCCTCTCGAAACAATGGAAGATCATTTGGTTCAGGCTGCAGACACCCTGAGTGGTGCGCGTCCAGGGGCACGGCGAGAAAATCTGGAGCGGTATGTCAAACGGCTAGAGGATTTAGAGAAAGTGGCTACTTCATTTGAATTCGTAGACAAAGCCTATGCCATTCAAGCAGGCCGTGAGATTCGTGTTATGATCAACAATCAAAGAGCCTCTGACGAGGATGCGGTGATGTTGAGCCGTGAAATTTCTAAAAAGATTGAGGAAGAGCTCAACTACCCAGGTCAGGTTAAGGTAATTGTTATTCGTGAAACACGCGCTATTGCAGTAGCGAAATAACCCTGCAGGTCGACGATGATCAAAATATTGTTTTTTGCAGATATTGTAGGGCGCCCTGGACGTCAAGCCATCGCAGCCGCTCTTCTCGAGCTAAGACCTAAATATAGCCCTGATGTAGTTATTGTGAATGTGGAGAATACAACCCATGGATTTGGGATTTGTAAAAAGCATTTTGAAGACCTCTCAAAACTCGACATCGATGTCATGACAACGGGTAATCATATTTGGGACCAGAAAGATGTCATCGGAGTATTAGAAAACCACCCCGAAAAAATGATACGACCCGGTAATTACCCCTCATTTGAAGATAACCCCTGCCCTGGATCTGGCCTCACTTACTTTCCTCTAAAGCAACCTTTGCCGCCCATCTGCGTTATCAATCTTCAAGGACGCGTATTTATGGATCCCATTGACTGTCCATTTCAGTGGCTGGAACAAATGTTACCTGAAATTCAAAGTCAGACATCACTCATTTTTGTTGATTTCCATGCTCAAGCCACCTCAGAAAAGTTAGCGTTTGGACACTTTTTTGATGGGCAAGTTAGTGCTATTGTAGGGACACACACCCACGTTCAGACATCAGATGAGACGATACTTCCTAAGGGGACAGCCTACATTACAGATGTGGGCATGTGTGGCAGCCACACGTCGGTTATTGGCATGGAGCCAGAAGGTAGCATCTATCGTATTCGTATGAAGCGACCCCAACGGTTAACAGTGGCAACTGAAACTATCATGGCCAATGCCGTAGCCATTACTGTGGATGAACAGACTGGTAAAGCTGAAGCAATAGAGCGGATTAGGATTCATGTCTGATTTAAATATAACAGAAGCCCTCGAGGCCTTAAAAAAAGGTGCAACTGAGATAATCGACGAAGGCGCTTTAGTTGAAAAGCTTCAACAGATTAAAGATCGACCCTTGCGAATCAAATTGGGGTTCGACCCTTCATCACCAGATATTCATTTAGGCCATACGGTGATTTTGAATAAACTTCGTGAGTTTCAGAACCTTGGTCATATTGCGGTTTTTGTGATCGGAGACTATACCGCCCGGATTGGTGACCCCAGTGGTCGAAATAAACTGAGACCTCCCCTTTCACCTGAAGAGATTAACCACAACGCCAAAACATACACAGATCAAGCCTTCAAAATTTTGGACCCCGATAAGGTTGAGGTTGTGTATAACCATACATGGTTATCACATTTGTCTTCGGCTGACATCATCGGTCTTTGTTCTAAAATGTCGGTTGCTCAGATGCTGGAGCGAGATGATTTTTCCAACCGGTATCGCTCAAAGGTTCCTATTTTTCTACATGAATTTTTGTATCCTTTATTTCAAGGATATGACTCTGTGATCTTAAAATGCGATGTTGAAATCGGAGGGACCGACCAAAAATTCAACCTACTTGTTGGCCGCCATTTACAGCGTGCATTTGATATTCCCGCTCAAGACATTCTCATGATGCCACTCTTGGTTGGTTTAGATGGCAAACATAAGATGAGTAAATCTTATGGAAATACGGTGGCTGTTAAAGATACACCCAATGATATGTTCGGTAAAATCATGAGTATTTCTGACACCATGATGTTTCAGTATTATGAATTGCTTAGCTTCCGATCTGTCACACAATTGGATCAACTCAAAAATGAGCTCAGCAATGGGCTGATACATCCTATGGCCGCAAAGATTCAGCTTGCTAAAGAAATTACTGCCCGATTTCATTCATCCAAGTGTGCAGAAGAGGCTCAAAAACATTTTGAAACCGTACATCAACAACGAGATACGCCCGACGACGTACCCGTCATTTCGATTGAAGATACTGAACTACCTATGGGTAAATTAGTGCATACGCTAGGTCTCGCCCCATCTATGAATGAAAGCAGACGAAAAATCATGCAAGGCGCTGTGAGTTTAAATGGCGAAAAAGTAACGGACCCATCGCAACTTATCGAAATCACTCAAGACCCCCAGCTGATACGCTTTGGGAAAAGACATTTTAAGAAATTCGTCAAACAGTCCTCTTAAGCTTTCATGCTAAAATTGGAATAAGGCTGTTTTTTTCTATCGCTTCTATTTCAAAATCTAAAACCTTACCAGCCTAATTTACAATTTTAACGAAACTCGCGTTGCAAGGATGCACGATGATGACACGTCTATTGTTTTTTGTTTTAACCATTTGTTTTTCACTATCTATTTACGCATCATTCAATGAATACCCATGTATGTTTGAAACAAAGATTGAACAATTATTCCTTCCGTTAAAACCCTCGAAAATCATTTTTTATCCGTTTGGTACACAGGAGTTTATAGAAACATTTGGATCCTGGAAAGGACGTCATTTAAAAAGAGAAGGTTTTTTCCCCTATGCTCAACGGGGACATTTCTTAAGACACGTCAAAATACCGCCTCAATCTGGTTCTGAAGCGCATCTTATTTTTTATAAAATACCAGATCATCTTACTTTTCCCAATGCCCCTTTTCCAATAAAATTGACTCATGGTAGTTATCAATCCGAAATCTCTCCATTCAAACCTCAATTTAGTAAAAATGAATATAAAATTTGGCCCGAAATTTTTGGGTCAGACGTGTTGGGACAATTTGAAACGTTAGGAGATCGTGACTCGCATCGAGAAACCATTGCCACAACACTCAAAGCAATATCTCCAAATGCCACTCGTTGGATACATTTTATTCAAGCTAAGCCAAGACACTTGACGGCAGATTTTCTCTCACCCCAAAATGAAATTGTAATTAGCTCTCCACTGGCTAAACCACATGGACAAGTGATCGTCTACCGTGATCCGCTATTTAGACATATTATTCACCGACATGAATTTTTTCAAGAAGTGTACGCCCCCAATCTAAATTCAACACATCTGTTTGAAAGCCTATCTGTTCAAAGAATTTTTTTAGACTTCAAACCTTTAGGAAGCAGATTTACATTTAATAACGTCGGTCGCCCTCGATTTCCAGAACATGGGTATCCACTCAGGTTTTCCATGACAGTTAGTTTACAAAAAAACACACTTTCTGAGCACAGAATACTTAGCCCTGAAGAGTTGAGTGACAATCCACCCAGTTCGGTCAAAGTGTTGTTAAAACAATATAAATTTGGCGTTCCTCTCTCTTCAATAGAACTTTCGACACCTTATCTTTCATTGGGCCGTCGAGAGGTCATTTTTGCCAAACTCGTTGAAATAATGGAACAGCGAGTGTATCCACCTAGATATTTCAAACTGTTTGTCGATCATTTGATCAATACCATGGAAAATATTTCAACAGCAGAAGTGAAAATCACAAAACACACAGATGCGCTCAAAGAAAAACATTGGAAACATCAAACAAATTTTCATTGGGATTTCATGCTCAAAATTGGAAGACATCATGAAGACAAAATTACAACCGATTATCCAAACGTTGATGTCTTTTACTTCAACCCAGATGGAGGCCCCATCGATTCACCCCTAAACCATATGACGATTTATCAACATCCGAGAGAATATGGTACGTTATTTAGAACAGTTCCTAGGAATTTATACAAATATTTTTCTGATGCAGTAGAAAGCGGCGCTACGTCATGGAATGATTTGTTTGTCAACAAATGGCTTTATGACATTGCGATTCAAAATGTATTGCCTTCACAGAGATTGCGACACATTGTTCTAGATTTGACAAAACGTATGGATGGAATAAAGAAATGATCTGAAAAGCTCGTCGGTTTCATGTACCATAAGTCAATTATGGGTCTGTTGAAATATATTTGGGTTCTCTATCTCGGTTTATATCTCATGTCTAATTCGATATGGGCGATTGAGTGTGACGTCACCAAAAATCTAGCTTTGTTACTTCGTAAATCGCACAAACCATACACCTTCTATGGCATTGAAAAGCAAAAATTACTCAGCCTCTTAGAGAAAGAATTTAAATATGAAGGCCTTCAACCAGGCGTAGCCTCAGAAAATAGCGCCCTTTTTTCCATTCACGGATTTAAGCATCGAAAAAAACCCTTAGGCATCTTTCTCTACACACGTCATCTCACAGAGTCACTCAATGATGGTAGTGAATATGCAGTCTTTAAAGATCATTTAGAAACATTCAGGTTAGTTTCAAAGCCAAATTCAGACACACCTCAAATAGCTCAATTTCAGAAACATAAGCTTATGCCCTGGCCGCAACATTTTATGACTTATTACAATGATCTTCTACCCAAACCCGTTCGTGGGAAACCCTATAATCATTTTTCCATAGTCACCGATATTGTCATTGGGCATCCGAATGACTCTTCGTACTACCAACGTATTCGATTTCCCTATGCACATGATCCTGCGAACTATAAACCTGAGACAGCTGATAGCAATAAAGTCGTCGGCTATGGCTTATATAAACCATACACACAAGAAGTATGGACCCAAAAATCGCCAACTGTTTTTTTAAAAACCGATTTAACTCAAGAACTCTTTCCGATTCTACTTGACGAATCGCACCAAAATAGTACCAAAGTAAACCTCTCTGAAAAAGTTCAATTTTCTCGACTAGAATTGACACCCCATCCTTCTCGAAAGCAAGAAGGCATCCCTTTTCCTGAATTATTTGAAGGAGCGGGTCCCTATGTATGGCCCGAACAAGGACGACCGCTGCAATCTGTCATTCAATTTGAAATACAAACTGTTTATCCAGGGAACACGGTTGCACTAAAGGTTGAAATAGACCATATGCACAATGGGGTCATGGTCGAGGGTGCCACATACGAATTACAAAACATAAAAAAATATCAAGCGCGACAATTTATCACTCGAATGAAACAAAAATTGAGCCAATCTCGTATGCCTTGGAAAACACACCTTGCATTCTACGAATGGATGGCTAAATTTAATTTACCCTTCAAAAAAGTCGAACTGTCCACTGGAAAATTCTCAGAAAATGCAGATCGATTCCTTCACGTAGTACCCCAGAAAGCTGTCTTTGACTTTGATAACCACAACTATACCGAAATCCCTAAAGGAGGTTGGCCATTTGGCAGTCAAACTCAAGGAATCCATTATCTTGCCCCCCTCATGCTTAATCCGGTAGGCTTATTTCTACTTTCGGATAGTCGTGGCTTTGTATATCAGTTTTATGGGGAGCACTCTCGTTTATTCGAGCATGGCCAACTTGAGCGACATACCTTTATGAAGTCTAATTTGTTAGACGGATTTCCTGAACCTGGCACACTAACGATACCAGAAATCATGCAACGCATCACTAAAGGTCGGGGCTGGGATGATATCACTCCAAAGACGGATAATACGAATGCCACAACACATTAAGAATAAGCTAGAATAAGGGGTGGTGATAGGGAAGTCTTTCTTCAGGCCCACCCATTGGGGATGGTTGAGCCTACTGTGGGCGCTCGATTCGGGCTATGCAATTGATTGTCGAATATTTAACAATCCTCGAGATTTTTTCAGCCGAAATCAAACTTTTTCGATGTATGAGATCGATCTGGGTCCTTTCATCTCATACCTTCAAACACACTTTAAATGGGGAGAGCTTGACCCTCATTCCGTACTAGAACAGAATAATGATCAGCCTTTTTTTCCAAAAATAATATATAAATCCAAAGAGTCACACTCTCAGACATTTCTTGTTCAAACACGAATCATGACGGAAGCGGAAAATGGATCTCCCGTACAACACATCATCACTGAAAACACATTAGAGAACCTCCGAAGGCACATTATGCTTTACGGCACCTATAAGACTGGTAAGGTAGATTTAGAAAAATTACACTCCTGGCCTGTACCCTACATGACGCATTTCATCCCGACGCTTCCTAGAAAAGACCCTACACTGAGAACAGCAGCTAAATATAGCGTAGCAACCGATTTTTTCATCAAATCTAACGATCCAAATCATATGCGCTACAAACGCATTCGCTTTCCTCAAACGATTGAACAACTCAAATCACGGCACTTGCCAAAAAATCAAGGGGGGCGTCTCATCAGATATATTGCGCCTCATATTCATACACCTCACGGACAAGAAGTCTATACGATGCGCAATACAGGTTTATTATTTTATACTCAAATAACCCAAACCCTTGAACCTTATGTGATTAAGAATCATCCATCAGATAATGGCGCTACACCCATTAGACATGAGATTGAAGAACAGGAGCTATATAGTCGAATTGAGCTTGAGGTGAACCCTGATAACTCACCACTGACACTCGAGCAATTAGCAGGCAACCTTAGTAACGATTTCTGGACAGGTGATAGTCGCCCTTTTAAACGTACAATTGAAGTTCATGTTATTCGCACTGAGCAAGATACAACTCAATTGAATTTTTCTTATTCAAGACTACACAATGGAATTGAAGTGGATAAGGTTCAAATTTTTACTCAGCACTTAGAAACACAAATTTGGAAACCCATTTTGAAGAACTTCAAAAAGCGAATAGGTGGAACAAGAACGCCATGGAAAAGCCCAACTTCCTTCTTCACCTGGGTACAGAAAAACGTACCCAAACTTTACTTTGTATCTATTCATGGCACGACACTGACGGTAAAACCCATCGAAAGAAATCTCTTTTCTTCTGCCAAAAAAGGCGAAACCATCATGGACTTCACGCCTTCGGGTTTCGTTCACATTCATTATGAATTTGATTATATGAATAAAGTTTTTTCAGATCACTCGGATTACGAAGGCAAACGTAATCTTACTTCTTTTCGTACCCACTATTTTTCTCCGTACGCACCTAACCCGATCAATATGTCAAATCAAGTTGATGATTTTACTGAACGAAGCTATACACACCCTTATCTGCTCCAACGCATAGCAAAAGATTGGCCTATAGCCCATGAAGACGCAATTTTTCTATTCAATAAAATCAACCTTGAACATGAATGGCGAGAAGTCGACGCCACTGAAGATCTTTAAAGCAGTGTTGGATGTTCAGATTGTTCGTAAGCCATCCCGAGATAACTATACGCTTGCTCGGTTGCCACACGACCTCGAGGTGTTCGTTTGATAAATCCCAGTTGAATTAAATAAGGTTCATAATAGTCTTCAAGCGTCCCCACATCTTCAGATAACGCTGAAGCCAAAGTTTCGATCCCTACAGGGCCACCCGAAAATTTTTGGATCAATGTCGACAGAATAGTTCGATCCATGGGATCACAGCCATAGGTATCCACCTCAAATAAATCGAGGGCAAGCTTGGCAACTTCTTCATCAATAGATGTAATCTTATGCACATGGCCATAATCACGAACGCGTCGTACTAGCCGATTGGCAATTCTGGGGGTTCCACGTGACCGTGACGCAATCACTTCAGCACCATCGGAAGTTAGATCCATTTTTAATCTTGTAGCACTTTTTAGTACGATATTTGAAAGCGCTTCAGTGTCATAAAAATTAAGTCGAAAGGCAGCACCAAAGCGATCTCTCAAAGGAGCTGTCATCAACCCCGCACGGGTGGTTGCCCCAATCAATGTATATCGCTGTAAGGGGATGGACGTCGTTTTAGCCATAGGGCCTTGGCCGATGATTAGATCCACGCGATAATCTTCCATGGCAGGGTACAGCATTTCTTCGACACCACGGGAAAGACGATGGATCTCATCAATAAAGAGTATGTCTCGAGCTTTGAGCTGCGTTAAAATTGCAGCCAAATCTCCCGTTCGTTCTAATGCGGGTCCCGAAGTCACGACAACTCGCACCTTCAATTCATGACCGACCACATATGCCAAACTGGTTTTGCCTAATCCGGGTGGTCCATGAAAAAGCACATGTTCTAACCCTTCTTTTCGTGCCTGTGCAGCTTGGATCATCAACTGTAATCGACTCACCACACTGGATTGACCAATGTATTCAGAAAAGCCGTATGGACGTAAGGCAGGAGTCTGATCTTCGAGTTGGGTTTGTTTTGAGAGTATGGTGTTATGAGTTGGGGCTTCAGTCATGGGGTACCTCAATAGGAAGCAGGGGTTATTTTCTGTAGTACGGTTCTAATTTTATCTGAAATGTCTTTTTGACTGAATGCAGTGTCTTTCTCAAGCACATGGATAAAGGGTTGAATCTCAGACTCTCGATACCCTAAGTTTTTGAGTGCACCTAAGAGGTCACTGTCCGAATCCACGGGTTGGGATAAAACGGTTGACCCAGAAGTTTCCCATTTCTTCACTGTATTTGCTAATTCTAAAATAATTCGCTTGGCTAATTTAGGTCCCACACCGGGGATATGTTTGAAGAAACTTAAGTCTTCCGTAAAGACGGCTTGGGCAATGGAGCTCATGTCACCATGCCCCAGCAATGCCATTGCCATTTTTGCCCCGACACCATTCACCTGGATGGCATCCCGAAAGACAACCCGATCAAGATGCGACAAAAACCCATACAGTTCGGATACATCTTGTCGTAGCACATGACTTGTGTAAACAGTTACCGATTCCCCTTGATGTGAAGTTAGATGCGCCAAATCTCTCTGGTGAACAGAAATGGCATATCCAACCCCTTGTACATCAACCAAAATTTGCCTTTGGTCGGCTTCGACTTCAACTAACCGACCTTGAATTCGTGCAATCATACGGATACTCCCCCGTAGGTTTGAGTCATCAACCAACCCGTATATGCAACGGCGGCTGCATCCGATGCATCCAAAGATGAAAATGGTTGTGTACATCTTAAATGCACATTCATCATCTGAGCCACTTGGTTTTTAGTCGCTTGGCCATATCCCGTTACGGTTTGTTTCACTTTATTGGGTTCTACATCTAGAACATGTAAATGACGTTCATACAATGCCACTAAAACGGCGCCCCGCACTTGACATAGGACCGACAGTGATTTTACGTTACATCCCAAAAACGGCGTTTCAAGAACCGCATATGTAGGGTGATAGTTTTTAATAATATTGTTGATTGTTTGAATTAAAGTGACGAGTCGTTCGACAAATGTTCCCTTTGTGAGTTTTATTGTTTCTTCATAGACGAGTGTGGGTTGATTCGACTCATGTGCCAGTATGCACACACCTGTGGCACGACTGCTTAAATCCAAACCCAAAAACCGCATCACGCTTCTGCCATTAACTCAGCCAGCTCAGTTTCATCCACATCAAAATTACTGACTACATCTTGTATGTCTTCATGATCTTCTAAAAACGTTAACAAGTTCACGACTTTTTCAGCACCCTCACCTGATAATTTCACTTCGTTTTGAGGCACATAAGAAATCTTTGAAGATTGAACAGTCAGTTGAGCACCTTCGAGACCTTCCCGAACCGCATCTAGTGCATCCGGGTGGGTGATCACCGTATGTACTTCGGCTGTACTGGTCACATCCTCAACGTCTAGATCTAAAACAATATCCATAATTTTGGTTTCATCCACCCCGTCTGTGGATACTTCGATTAATCCTTTACGTTCGAACATCCAGTTCACACAGCCGGTCTCACCTAGGCTACCCCCATATTTGGTCAGCAACCGTCGAACTTCAGAAACCGTACGATTTCGATTATCCGTCAAGCAGTGAATCAATACTGCAACACCACTTGGTCCATAGCCTTCATAGGTGATCTCTTCGTATGTCACACCTTCGAGTTCCCCCGTACCACGCTTAATGGCGCGAGTCACATTATCCGCAGGCATGTTTACAGATCGAGCTGTTTGCACAGCTTGCCGAAGTCGTGGGTTACTAGCGGGGTCACCCCCACCCATTCGAGCTGCAACCGTAATTTCTTTGATAACTTTGGTAAACTCTTTGCTACGTTTCGCATCCGTAGCACCTTTTTTACGTTTGATGGTACTCCACTTACTATGTCCCGACATATGCTCACCTGCTAAAGCTGGGGCACGGTTCCCCGTGCAAAAACTCAAAAGACCTCTAAGGTAAATAAATTCGATTTACCAAGATCATGGTACAATAAGCATGGGTACTATACCATGTCATCAAATAAAGCACATACGATAAAGCTCTTTGAACATTCTTTCCCCTCAGAATATACCACTAAATATCCTAAGCTTTGTGAAATTGCAGATCAAATTGATCACGATGAAAGTATCAATCAACTGTGGCGATGTTGCAATGTGATGGCAGTTGATCGATTGAAAATCAACGATCATGGAATGGGCCATATTCGATTGGTGATTCAATATGCATTTCAAGTTTTTGATTTACTCGTGAAGGCAAAAATTGAACCCAATAGTGTGATCGATTATGGATTAAGTCACGAAGAAGCGCTTGTGATTATATTATTAAGTGGTTGTTTTCATGATATTGGTCATGTGATTTCTCGGAAGGATCACACGTATCATAGTATGACCATCGCTCATAATCATATTTTACGGCTGATCAAGCAACACTATTCTGATGCTGACCAGATGACGATACTTTCCGAAACACTACATGCAATTTACTGTCATAATTATGATGTGACGGGGATGACGATTGAAGCTGGGATTTTGAGGCTTGCGGATGCGTTGGACATGAAGAAAGGCCGTTCATCTGAAGCGATTAAAATGGGCAAGGTTGATATTCATTCCTTGAGTACGAACGCAGTGCAATCTGTGTCTATTCAAGCAGGACATGAACATCCTATTCATATTGATATTGAGATGACCAGCTCAGCAGGCATTTTTCAAATCGATTCGCTGCTTAAACCCAAGCTTCAAGGTAGTGAAATTTCGCCTTATGTGTCACTCTACGCCAAAATTATTGGCAAAAGTCCAGTTAAAGAGTATCGAATCAACATTTAAAATACAAAAGGCGTCCTAATTAATTAGGACGCCTTTTGTTAAGGCCATTTGGTTTTATTGAAATTTAGTTTTGTTTACTCTAGACCAATATCTTTAGGTGGGCAGAGATAAGCACTACCAGACATAGTTACGTTGGTTTGGCCGCCACCGATTCCACCATTTCCGCCACTAATGGTATCCCCAGTTGCATGGGTATCAAGCATAACGTAGTTTGCACCCAATACAGCAGCTTGGTTCTTCATATCATTGATTGAGCCTTTTGTTAAATTCTGGCTACTTGTATAGGCTCCCGTAAAAAAGTTCCCTTGAGAACCGACAACGTTGCCTTTGAAATTACATGATTTAGGAGCATCCTTACGCGACATCACAATTCTTTCGGCACCAGGCTTTAATTCCATTGCTGAACAACCTGTCATCAGGGCACTTATCAAAAAAACTGAATATATACTGGTACTTAATTTCATTTCATAACCTCCAAATTAATTATTTATCTACTTATACTATTACTGTTCTGATTTAATGTCAACTATATTTATTTATTTTATATATTAATGTACTCATTATATTTCAAATGGATAAAGTACTCAAATAAAACAGAATTTTAACACTTTTTGTCAAGTGGATAAATTAAAGAAATGTCAATAATTTGACGATACGGCACCTAGGTTGCGGACGTACATCATGTTCAGTATTTAGTCGATTGTGAAAACATTAGTAAGATTAAGCCCTTAAAGTCGCTTCTCGTGCCTAAGGAGGTGTGAAATGACAAAACTTATTTCTCATTCATCTCGGTTAACACGTGGATTTTCCGTTTGTCTGTTAATGATTCTAGCCGGTTGTGGAGGAGCCGGACAACCTAACAATCTACAGGTTATCAATCAAGGAAATGCAGATTTAATTAAAGATGCGTGTATTCAAGCCTCAGCCCTACAAATTGTAAGTTCCGAAACCGAATTTGATGATCGTGCAACATGCTACTCCGCAGGTCATCTTGTTATTTCTGGCCCTATAAATGGGAATAGGACGAATACGGTCGGATCAGCAAGCTTTACCGTCGCTGGCGGCAGTGTCGTGACAGCAGATATATCAAAGCTCATATCTGGGCATGGACGCATGACGATTACAAATAACGCAAGTGATCCAAGTAAATGGGATATTCGATTAAACTCAAGAAATTATCGAGGTTTGAGTTTAATTAGTTACGGATTTGTTCCCTCAGACGATCCCTCTGGGATTGGTAGTATGATCGGGTCAGGCACACCCATTGAATACCGCGAAGATCATAGTTTAATTATTACAGGATATGACCCTGTCGCAGGTATCGCCGATAGAGTTGTCTCTTTCGTGGAGGACCCCAACCTCCTTGACAGTGTCGGAGAAGCAAATGTCCGATTTGTATGGCTCTCAGCCTCTGTCAGCGTACTTGATCTTGGAAAAACAGCCGGAGCCATTAGCCCCTTACCAGCTTTAACATTTCTCACAGATGGAGCTAATCACGATGATAACTCTTTCGTAGACAAGTTCACCTTAGAGGATTTAGCCGTCGAGCTTAAGTTTTCCGCTTCAGCAGTCAATAACTACAATGCTCGGCTTAGAGTCGGTGGCGTTCTTGTTGCACAATCTAGATTATCAGCTGGACAAACTGGCGCACCAGGGGAACTCGTGACAACCATAAGTGGAGCTTGGGAACACCTTCGATTCCACGTTGATCGTCCTCAAGCTGGATCTGGATTGTATAACCGGTTTGTTGTTCGATCAAATATTCAAGATCCAAGTGCCACTTCACTGTTAGAGGTTCAATTAAGCGGTGAGGAAACAGTTGGAGCTATAGGAGACTTACAATTGGACGTTTCTGAGACTGACAGTTATGAACGCCTAAGAGTAGCTGTGGTTACACAATCGGGTACAGTTGCCTCAGCCCAACCGGGAGACAGTTTCGATATTGCAAATGCTTGGCGTTTTAGAATTCGTTACATTTCAGGTACAGATGACTATGTGTATAATTGGCAACTCCCAACAGCGCTTGCTGCAGAACCAACCGAGGATCCACCCGATCCAGGTTCCAGCATATCTGGACTTACCCTGCTATATAGAGAGGATCTTTTTCCTGTAGATACATCTGATGTGTATATAGCAAGTTATGCCCCAGGCAGTAGCCCGCTAGGTGGAGATCCACCTGTTGTTGAATCACTTTCAAGTAAGTTAGCGAATCCAGCAATTGCCGGATTAACAGATACACCGTCTGACTGTGTGACTGATCCAACGTCTGGGGATAGATACATGGCCTATGGTGTCATTAACCCTGCAGTTACTGGCGGGTTTCCTGCGGAGACGTGGCGATTAAATATGTCAGATAGTACAACTAGTTTGTACGACAGTGGCCTATTACCCAGAGCTTTGGATCTAGGTGTTGATTCGAGTGGTGGGGTTAATATTGCAGGTCGTCTCATTGAGTTTGGAGTAGGAATAGACTTTTACTTAGGTGATTTTTTAAGTGGATCCTATAGTAAAATTGTTCTTCCATCTGGTCAATTCGATGATGGGGATGCCATTCATACGGATGGAGATAGACTGAGTTTACAAACCTTTGAATCCACCTCACCTCATACAACTTATCGAATGCTAGAATACAACCCACAAACCTTAAGTACACCTTTTGAAGCAGTATCTTTTACTGAAACTAATCCAGATCCAAACTTTATTCAGATCATGGAGAATTCAGCAGGATACAACGGTTATTACGTCTATATGAGAGATGGTGCAGAATTTGGAACCGTTACAAACCAAGACATATATTTAAAGTATCCTACGGGTGCACCTTTTAGATTTATTGACTTAACTGCTAGTACCAGAGACTATGGGTTTGTTCACCGGTTCAATATCATGCCAGCAACGTCTGTGTCCCCAACAGCATCACCAACTGACCCACCATGGCTGTCCGTTGTTTTTCTAAGTAGGGATTCACCGAGTTCATCTACTGTTGTACGTGATGCAAGATTCATTGAGCTTTCACCGTCAATTGAAGGTCTTTCGCTCTCAATTGATTCGGTAATTGCATCTCCTTCCTTAGCTGTACCAGCCAACATTGGCGCAAATCCCACAACGGGTGGTGACTTAAAAAGTATAAGAGGAGGTTGTACTTTTGCAATTTCATTTTGACTAAAAAGTATGGATAGGTTCACAAGTCCAAGGTAGAAGTAAGTTGTTAAACTTCTGCCTTGGACTTGTCAGGTTACATATCTCAAAAAGTTTTAATAGGTTAACTCTAGGTACTACTCTTGATCGTTCTCATCACCTAATTCATCTTCATCCCAACCATCTTCATCGTATTCTTCATCCTCTTCATCGTATTCTTCATCTTGATACTCTCCACTAGGATCAATGTCTTCGAGATCTTCTGCTTCAGTATTTTTATACGTCTGCAATTCATTAGGCACTGGACCATTAAATAGAGTTTTTAACTTTTCTGACTCAATCAACGCTTTTCTAAGCGTCAACGTTTTAAGACTTTGTAAAGGTGCAAAAATTCCTCCAGGTACTTCAATACTGGAATTGTCTCCAAGATATAATGCAGTCAGATTTTGAAGGCCTAAGAAAGTGTTTTTGTGCAAACTCTCTACAGAGCCGTTTTCGATATCCAAATACTGTAAACCGTTTAAACCCCATAGATCAAATTTCCCTATGTGTTCAATCTCATTGTTATATAGCTCTAATTTAGTGAGAGACTCAAGTCCAATAAACATATAGGGTAATAAAGCTTTGAGTTTAGGTAGGCTATTCCCTTTCATACTTATTTCATGATGAAGGTTTAGTTTAATATCAGCTGTTTCAACGCCGTCCTTCTTTTGTTGTTCCACATGAGCTCTAAACTGAATGAATGTATTTTCACACTTTTCTGAAGTTACATCTTTTAACTCAACTGTCTGATTTAGCGCTTTTGCCATACGAACTGTCATAACTTTAAGCGTAGTTTGTTGGTCCGCAGAAAATTGCTCCATTTTTTTACAAAATGCGACAAACGGATACTCACCAATAATTTGAAGGGCAGATACATTTCTGTATTTATTGCGATATCTCACAAGAAGCGCTATCAACTCAGGAGATAACGTTAATTCTTTATAGAGTGATTCAAATGATTGATTATCTTTCTTAGCTAACTTAAGAAACGCCTGAGCTTTATCAACTAGAGTTTTGTTCTCGTCTTTGACAATTTGAGATGTTGTAAGCTCTTTTGGCTTCTCAATGGCTTCTTTTTGTTCAATATTTTTTTCAACTTTATTGTTCACATTGTTTTGTTGGACTTTAGTTGCTTCACTACATCCGGTACTCATGAGTACTGCACCGAGTAAAATGGGTAATACATGTGTTTTTCTCATCTTTTCAAACTCCAGTTCAAATCTTTCAAGTATGTCGGGTTCAGCAGATGTAAATCTAAATTATTTATATTTAAAATAAATTATCACACAAACCAAATATATTTGCAAATAAAATTGATAATTGTAAATTACTAATATAACTGAGTATTTTGTAATAAGAGAAGAATCAATCTGATTTTTTTGTTCAATCATTAGAATACTTAGAGTTCAATTGGACGTGTCCACATAAGGGATTCTACTTTGGACGCGTCCTAATATTGTTATATACAAAAGATGTGGCCCCGCATTAAAGTACAGTTCTGATGGATCTTCAATTTTCAATTTGGAACCCTTATGAACATACAAGGTTAGATACCTTTCTTACAGCTTGTACGGGTGAATCTCGAAACACACTCAAAAAATGGTTTAATGACAGCAAAATCCATCTTAATCAAACAATAGCCAAACCGAGCATGAAACCAGGCGTTAAACAGTCAATCACATTAATAGGGTATACCCACAGTCGAACACTTGAGCCAAACCCAGACCTAACCATCCCTATCCTCTACGAAGATAATGATCTACTCGTTATCAATAAACCCAGAGGACAATCCGTCAATGCGCTAAGACATATAGACCAAACTACCATTGCAAATTTCTTCTTACATAAAACCCCTACCCTTTATGATTGGGATACTCGAATATTAGAACCTGGATTAGTCCACCGACTTGATAAATGGACAAGTGGCTGTCTCATAGGCGTGCGTACGCAAGCTGCACTTGAATTTCTCAAAACACAATTTATGCACCGACGTATCAAAAAAAACTACCTAGCCTTGGCAAATGGCCATATTCATTACCCCATGGCTTTGGAAAATTGGCTCATCCACCATCCCAAAAATCCTCAAAAGATGACCGTCACAGGCGCACCCGAGGATCACCCCCAAGCACGTATTGCCAAATTAAGCTTCACTCCAATTCAGTGGTTCGAGAACCATACGCTTATTGATGTACGCCTTAAAACGGGCCGTATGCACCAAATTCGAGTGCAACTTGCACACCAACAACACCCGCTTGCAGGTGACAGTCTCTATGGCGGGCCTTCAAGTAAAGGCGTCTTTGACGGATTCTGGCTTCATGCGCACACCCTCGCATTCAATCACCCCACAACGCATCAACAACTTTGTTTTCGCGCTCCGATTCCTCAAGCACTGATCGATTATTTAGACACGCTTAAAAGAATCCCTTTTCCGTCATAAATTTCGTCATATCGGCTTTAAGTGGAGCTTGTATCAACACCCACTTTCCAGTTATGGGATGAAAAAATCCCAAATGTTCAGCATGAAGCATCAATCGGGGAGTCTCAAGGCTGAGCTTATCCGCTTCCGTTAGTCCTTCAGAAACATAACGACAAAATAGCGATGAATCAGGATAGTAATGCTTATCTCCTACGATCCAATGGTTGAGGGCTGAAAGGTGAGCACGGATCTGATGTGTCCGCCCTGTATATAAATAGCATCGCACCAAATGATAGGAACCACTTTGTCCCAAAGACAAAAATTGGGTATGGGCCCTTTTGCCATGCAAATTCGGATAGCTTTTAATCCGAATAGGACTGCCCGGTCGCATACCAATAGGCATCTCTTGATCTCGCTGTAAGAGTGGCGATTCTCCCTTAGTAACACAAAGATAAGATTTTTGAATCACCTGGGTTGCAAATTGCTCATACAATTTACTGCGTGCCTCAGGATGCTTGGCTACTAATACAGCACCGGAGGTTTCAATATCCAGCCGGTGGAGCACCCAAAGGTCTCGCCCCACTTCCCCCTGTAAGTAATTTTCCATCAAGTGCTCAAGCGTGTGATAGAGATACCTACCCGTTCGTGTTGTAGGGCACGGGGCTGGTTTATTGACAACCACAATGGCATCATCTTCAAACAGTACTTCAAAATGAGTATCAATCTCAGGCTCTAAGTCAACCTGGGGAGCATAGGTGACAATGGAACCGGGTCCGATGCGTTGCGACACAGCTCCAGGTTTGCCATCGACCTGAATCTGAGTATCACGGATAATACGCTGCCACTGGGCCCTTGAAAAATACGCATATCGACCCGCCAAGAATTGGTCTAAACGCATCATTGGATGGGAATCGGCTAGCTTACATTCAAAGGTTTTCATCATTGACATACTCAATATTCGGTACTTTTGTGGCGCTTGAGTATAATATAGCTCGACATGAAAGGCTATAGCACAATCATACTCATAACTCTCTTTTGGCATACTGTGAGCAGGGGCGCCCCCTTGCCAATCCCCTCTGAGCACAGACAAGCCATGTCATTTTGGGTTCAAATCTACAACAGACATTCACCTGACACATGCCTTATTTATACAACATACCCTGTGCCAACAGGTCTCGTACGCCTCTCAATTCCAGAACACCATCCTGATAGTGACGAATTCATGAAATCAGAACTCTCAGCATTCAAACAAATTCTTAACATGATTATTGAAAAAAAGAGGCAACGTCTTACACCCCGAGAGCACGCGATCTTGAATCGTATCCCAAGGCCTCATACCCAGGCACAGCTTTCCAAAATTTATGATCAGATTTATATACAACAAGGTTTGGTACAATCCCTTTTAAATGTATCCATAAAACCGAATCCAGAGATAGCTTTTGTCCGTCACCTTTTTAATGAAAATGACATACCTTTATATCTGGCACATTTACCCTATCTTTTTTCTTCAGACGCACACCAACACCCTAAGGACTTATGGACCCTACCCCATACTTTTGCAATTCGTACACTGACAGTGGATGCAGCTGTGGATGAACGACTAGATCCTATATTAGCAACTTATGCGGTCGTTGATTTTTTAAAGTCACACCATCGTCAATCAAACTCTTGGGCCTTGGCTATCGATGCTTTTCTGTCATTTTATGAATCTCCTTCCCTTTCATATGGTCGATTGCGTGCTATCACATATACCCTCGCTAAACAAAAATCTAAAATCAATTCAATCGATTTGGAATCTCAAAGGGATTTTTGGATTTTGCCACGTCCATACTATTTCCAGGACCTTCCCTTTAATCAAAAGGACTTAACCGCCATCATCCAGTTAAATTCGGCTTTAAGACCCATCGTGTTAGAAAATCTAAGGCCTATCCCAGCTGGATATAAAGTGTGGCTGCCCTTGAATAGAACGACTGAACAACCCTTTTCTGAGACTCAACCAAGGCTCATTGAAAATAATATCGCCCCGAATTTCAAGAAAAACACCACCCAGTTTTTGAATGCAAATCGCCTGAGTGCTTTTATAAATAGTGCACTCTCACCTATTTCAACTTTTAACCAATGTTCTTTGAGGCCATTTGCCTTAGACTCGTGCCAAACTACCGGTGCACCACTAGATTTAATGAATCAATTTAGAGCCGTTTTTAGTGCACAAGACCATGAGTCCCCTGAAATATCTTTGTTTTACGCCTTACCCAATGAAACACCATTCGATCTAATCAGCTGGGCTGACATGGATAAGAATTATTTTTATGATCTAAATCCAAATGCACCTGAGATCTATATGGGAGGAGAGTTTATTCGAATCCCAAGCTTGCACGAAACAAACTTTGTGCAGACTCGAACAATCTTCTACTCTGCATCTATTCAACATTTTTTTTCTACCCATAGGCTAGTTGGCATTCGAAATATTTTAGCACTCAATTCTTATAGTGAAATTAATTCTGAGATGCTTGAAATAAACTACCCACTATGGCTATTTTATGCATTGAATCCAAATCTTCTAATTTGGCCAGAAATTTTGATGGGCGACACGTTTTATACGCTTATCATAAAACGAATGTCATCGAAGAAGGACAAAAGGAACCTTTATGAGCTCGCTAGCGATCAAAAACAAAAAAGCACGTTTTAATTATGAAATTGTGGATACACTTGTTGTCGGCTTGCAACTGACGGGAACGGAAATAAAAAGTATCCGTGAAGGCAAAGTCAACATCAACGACGCCTTTCTTGTTATTCGTAATGATGAGTTGATCCTCATAAATGCTCATATATCTCCTTATTCTCATGGAAACCGTGAAAATCATGACCCCACTCGAAGTCGAAAGTGTTTGGCACACAAGCAAGAAATCCTCAAACTCAAAGTTTATACTGAAGAAAAAGGGCTCACCCTTGTCCCTTTGAAGTTGTTTATGAAGAAACAGTGGCTCAAATGTGAAATTGGCGTCGGACGAGGGAAAAAGCTTCATGATAAACGCGCAACACAAAAAGAACGTGATTTGAAACGGGAAACGGATCAAGCCATCAAGCGGATTAAGCGTTAATAAAACAATTTGATCAAAAAAAACACAATTTGGAAGGACAAAAGAATTGTAAAATACTCAGTATAGTTCAAATATCCATTGGAGGTAAGCATGGATGCGAAGAAACCTCTCTTATATTTTTCGGTTCTTTTTTTAACCTTAATACCGATAAAAAGTAACGCTTTTGACAAAGTGGTATTTTCTTCAAACGGTGTTTCTCTAAGTGCAAATATTGCCACTACACCTGATATTGACGACCTTAGCGTCGAACAAGCAGTAGCCCGAACACTATCACAGCTACCCTATATAAAGTCCGCAGTTGTGATTGCCAGTAAATCTGTATCTCGAAAATTAACTAGCTACTATACCTCTGAAATAAAACGAGAAACATACTTCACTTTGCAGTTCTCAGATCATCGATTTCCAGAAGCTATAATTGTCTTATCAAAAGGGTTCGAATCTAACTATTACGGCACAAAGACATGGTTCTGGCGACTATCCAAATCAGATGGCCCAGCAATTGCCACATACTATAACTATTGGGACCCTAAACGTAAAACACTAGACCCCAAA
The DNA here is from genome assembly GCA_029262815.1 of Deltaproteobacteria bacterium. Lineage (GTDB taxonomy): Bacteria > Bdellovibrionota > JAJCYS01 > JAJCYS01 > JAJCYS01 > JAJCYS01. The sequence goes on from JAJCYS010000004.1 coordinate 127,211, forward strand.
TCAATTTCATTCAAACTTGAATACGATCCTACTAACAAAAAAATACAAACTGAAATTCAAATCAAAGATGCTTCTTTTACAGACTGGGTAAAATCGATTGTGATGCCTCACCCTCAGGAAGTCAATATCAGCACCAAAGCAATTCTGTATAGTGCACAATTCTTTCTAAAGTCGTTTAACAAGGTATTTGCAAAGGAGTTGAAATGAGATTTTTTTCAACTACGGCTTTTTCATTTTTTATCATCGCGAACCCTATGCTTGGACATACCAAAACGATACCAACGACCCAAAATGATTTCGAGCAAAATGCAATCATTATAAAAGGATCAAAAAAACACATCGCCGAAGTACTTTTAGAGAAAGGACTCGCTTACAAACTCGAAACCATTGATTCTGAAGATGATATTTACCTTGTTCGATACCAAGGAAAGATAAACCCAAACACGTTGAGCAAGGATTTATCCACTGATCAACGTTTTGAGTTTGTTGAGCCTAATTTTCGAGTACACAAAGAAGGCACACCGAAAGATCCCTTGCTCTCATTCCAATGGGCGCTTAAAAACCAGGGACAGGATTCTCCGCATGGTCTCCCAGGCATAAAAGGCGCCGATATTAATGCCAAAGAGCTTTGGAAAATAGAAGATGGAAATCCCGAAGAAGTGATTGTTGCTGTACTTGACACGGGAATTGATTATGAACACCCAGATCTAAAATCGATGATGTGGACTAACAAAGCTGAACTCTCTGGCAAGGAGAAAGGAACGAAACTGGAAGATGATGATGGCAATGGATGGCCAGATGACGTCTATGGTTGGAATTTTATTTCCGATACCCGAACCAAACCCTATGGTTCAAAAATCAAGCAATTGGGTCATCCCGATCCCATGGATGATCACAGCCATGGTACTCACTGTGCTGGGATTATTGCTGCAAAATCGAATAATATTGGGAGTTCAGGCATTGCCCAAAACGTTAAACTGATGGCTCTAAAATTTTTAGACAGCTCTGGAAGGGGTCACATTGATGATGCGGCACGTGGTGTGCTCTATGCGATCAAAAACAAAGCCTCAGTAATTTCCATGAGTTTTGGTAGTACAAGCTTTTCAAAAACCATGTTTTATGAGCTTAAAAAAGCTGAAAAGGCTGGTTTGCTTTTAGTTGCAGCAGCAGGAAATTCATCTGGCAATAACGACGAGAAACCTCACTACCCTTCAAACTACGAGATCGACAGTCTTGTTTCAGTTGCTGCTACAGACAATCGGGACCGACTCGCACTGTTTAGCAATTATGGCAGAAAAACAGTCCATATTGGGGCACCAGGCGTGGACATCATGAGCACCATTAATGAGGACGGAGATATCACAACTGAACCGTATCATGCCTATTCAGGTACAAGCATGGCAGCTCCGTTAGTTGCAGGTGCTGCAGCCGTATTGCTTGGTCATCAATCTGCTGTTTACAAAGGCAAACCCCTTGAAGTCAAAAAAGCGCTAATGGCATCAGTTGACAAAACAGAAGAGATGATGGCAAAAGTAACCAGTGGCGGGCGCTTAGATATCGGCAAGTTGTTAGACTATAAAAACTTAATCTTAACTTCTGATAAAGCAAACAAAGATGCAAAATACCAAATCGTTGAAGAACAGTTCGAACTAAAATCTTACACCTACCCTAACTGGTATCCTGTTAAACTTGTGGATCACGTTTGGACAGTTTCGCGGCAAAATGCTCATGAGATTCGCGTGTTCTTCGAGGAATTTAAGATCGATTATCTGTTTGATTTGTTTGCTCTGTACAACAAACATTACTTACATCTCTCAACCTATGTTAAGCCATTTGCTGTACAAGAGTGGTCTCCTTGGGTCAAAGGTGACACTCTTAAAATCAGATTCGCCAATGCCACCGTACAAATTATCAAAAAAGAGCTTAAAGAGTTTGCCAATGCAGACGAAGCCCGAGCAGCTGGTGGAACCCAGTGTAAACGTCTCACGGGGTCGAACAGGGTGAAATGCTATGTGATGAAAAAATATGACCCTACACCCAACCACGAGTCAGGTGGGTTCTCTATCAGTAAGCTACAGTATAAACAATTAAAGCCAATCAAAGTCGAGGAGTCTAAATGAGATGTTTTCAAATACGGTTCTTCTGTTTTGCACTATGTTTAGGTTTACTTTCGCTGGCTGGATGTAATCAACCCGGAAAATTCTTAATCACCGCCCCATTTGAAGTTATTGATCCGTTACCCATCGAGGCACCCAAATTAGGAGCCTCAAAAGATCAAAATAAAGATCCCCAATATAAAGATCAGTGGAACCTCACAAAAGTTGAGGCTGGTGAAGCCGTTTGGAAAGAATACCAGGGGAGTCGCTCAATTACTCTCATGCTAGTTGGAACAGGTGTCGATTATAACAATCCAGAAATTCGAAACAACATCCTAGTTAACCAGACTGAGATAAAAGCACGTGCAAATAAGAGTGCATCGCCTCTCAATCAAAAAGATGATGATAATGATGGTTTAATTGATAATCTCGTGGGTTGGGATGTCGTCCAACAGGATGGATTGGCGTATGATCAAGCAGGATACGATACCCTTGCTGCTGGCATCATTGGTGCTGCACACAACAATAAACTGGGTATCAAAGGTATCGTCAAAAATATTTCAATGTATCCCCTTAGGTACATTGACAAAAACGGACGCTCAAAAATGCCCCTTTTACTCAATGCATTGATACACATCCTGAAGATAAAACCTCAAGTGGTGCTGCTCAATTTGATCAATGTACCCTTTCATCAAGTGCCAAAAATCGCTGCACTTGAAAAATATTTACTCAAAATGCTTTTAGAAAAACTGTATCTAGCGAAAATACCTATTGTGGTAGGTGCTGGTAATTTGGGGTTGCCTATTGACGAAGATTTATCCCTTCTCACACAGTTTGCAAAATATAAAAATGTCTTAGTTGTTTCGGGCACCCAAGAAGATGATACGAAGGCCCCTCTTGCCAACTTTAGTCGAAAATACGTAGACATTTTTGCACCAAGCGAAGATATCATAACGACTGGCTTGCAAGGTAAGATCGAAAAACGATCTGGTACTTATCTTGCGGCTGCTCACGTTGCTGGTGCGTTAGCTCTAGCTATTTCGCATCACCATAAAGATAAAGATTATTTGGAATTATATGAAGCACTCACGTCATCTAAAGGAAGTGATGAAAATACAAGTTGGAAAAGTTATTCCAAAAGCTTCAGTAGGCTCAATATTAAAAAATTCCTAATGGCTTTGAAGTAGTCTTACGTTTAACAGAGTGGATTCCTGCCTTCGCAGGGATCCACTTCTAATTAAAAGTTTAACGACAGTTGACTGCCAAACAAATAGGCGACACGAGTATCCCCATCGTTTAGCTCTGGTTTAGAAATCAAGTGAATTTGTCCAAAAATACCCACCTTAAGCGGGAAATTTACCCAATTATTTAAAGTAACTTGGCTAGCATGCGCGAGTATCCAACGATTAACAACAGCATCTACCGGCGCTAAAAATTGGCTCGCGACATAAGCTCCCCCAAAGTGCATCGTCAACCATCCAACCATGTGCCACTCAAACGCTAACCTCGGAATCCAAATATCTCTTGTCTTGCTATCCTTCCGATTACGCCCCTCTATCCCTGCTGCTTTGAATCGGAAATAGGCTTGAAACCGTGACCACTGTTCGAAATCGACTTGCGTGATCACACGTAGAGATTTGATGAACTGTAATGTCACAACCAATTGAATCCGCATGGGTACAAAGTGAAACAACCCATCTCCATCTAACGGTACCTTAAGTGCACCATTTTTGAAGACGTGGATCTGAGTTAACCCATTAACCCGCATTCCCCACTTTTCAGGTCCGTAGATATTCACATTCAGCTGGATCCATGAAGTAGGTCTATAAAAAAGCCCGCCATAAGGACTGAAGTCCAGTGTGATGTGTGTTTTTGACTTTGGAACTAATTTTTGGGTTTGGACGAGCACATCAAGTTCGATATCGCTTTGCGCGTAAGCAAAGATTGAAGCACCCCCTCCTATTCCAAATTGCCCCGCTTTGAAAGAACCCGATACGTGTAACTCTGGGCGTCGATGGCGATACAGTCGCTCCATCAATAAATCATTCGGCATAGATTCAAATTTCAAAATTGATCCAAAGGGCACATATCCCACCACGTGTACATGTGGTTCGACTGATTTAAAAAACGAGAAAAATGGCATGGATGCAGAAAATTGAATCCCCGACAGACTGTTTTCTTGACTTCGGGAAACGCCCCCATAGTAACTATAGGCAGGTGTCAGATTAAGCCCATTTTCACCAAAACTGGCAGCTCCAGGATTTACATATCCTAGATATTCCGTATCACTGACGGCACCACCTTGGCCGATTTGAGCTGCCCCGGTCCCCCATACAACATATCCAAATGATGAATAAGAACCCAAAAATGAAAAAACGAAAAATAGGGTACGAAAAGATAAAAATGAAGTCATAGGGAACCCCCTATTTTGTGATCACTTCAGATATAGCGCCCCAAAGATTCACAGGCACAATCTCTGCCCTGTGATCTAAGGTAATCCCTTCTTTGGCCAACACATTTTTGATGTAATCCAAATGCCTGGGGCGTAGTACACGCTTCAGATTATAACGCAACGTTTTCCGTCGATGCATGAAAGCCAGACCCAAAAACTTGGTCAACTGGATCATGCGTTCATATGGCACAACTGGATCTTTCAAAGGTGTAAATACTAAAACCTCAGAGTTAACTGTGGGTCGAGGATAGAATGAACCTGGACTTAAAGAAATGGCTTTTCGTATTTCGTAAAAACATTGAAAAAGTACAGATAGTTTGCCGAATGCCTCTTCTGCAGGATGCGCTCTTAGTCGCTCTGCGAATTCTTTCTGAAACATAAAAACCATTTTTGAAGTTTGAGGCCATGTTTGAATCAATCGTAATAAGACTTGACTAGAAATGTGATACGGCAGATTTCCAATAAACGTTATTGGGCTTTTAAGCTGCTTGATAAGCTGAAAGAATTCATCGCCACATAGATCTACGTTGAGCAATGTGACATTATCGAACCCTTTGAGTGCTTGTTCCGCAGCAGCCAAACAATCTCGATCGATATCAACACCAACGATAGGGACCTTAGGATATTTTTTGGCTAGTGGACCTGTCAATGCCCCTTTCCCTACGCCGCACTCTAAAATCGTCCCAGATTTAACAGGCCCCAAGCTCTCAACAATGTCTTGGACCGCTTTTTCATTCACGAGAAAATTTTGAGAAAAACGTTTTCTGGGAGCAATTTTTTCGTGTACAAACTCATCTGACTGAGAACTGTTTGCACCCACAAGACTCTCCTACTATTTAGTCATCTCTTAACGAGACGACGGGGCTGAAAACACAGAATACGGGCTCACCTCAGGTTCGTCCGAATTCCTACATGAGTACCCTTTATACTTCAAATACGCTAGGTATGCAATCATTGAGGCATTGTCACCAGCATATTTTCTAGGCACAATTCGGATTAACACATCGTTTTTGTTACCTATTTCCTCAATTAGATGTCGAATTTTCTTATTGGCGCTAACCCCACCAGAAAGCCATATTTCATTTGGAGATCGGCTCCTAAGGCAAGTTTGCACTTTCTTTACTAAAAGCCGCTCAATCACATCATGAAAATGCTTAGAAACTGAAATCTTAAAATCTTCCGTCATGGGCATGGAAGCTTTCTCAACGCCATATCTGACAGCTGTTTTCAATCCACTAAAACTAAAATCAGTCCCATCCGGCATAGGCACTGAGAGTGTAAATGGCAGATCAACAGGGTCTATGGGTTCTCTGGTTGACCATTCTTCAACATGCGGTCCACCCGGATAGGGCAGCCCAAGCAACTTACCAACTTTATCGAAGCATTCACCCAGAGCATCGTCTAATGTCGTACCAAAACAGGTTGATTCCATATTCTTGTCGAGTTCAATCCATAGCGTGTGGCCACCAGAGATAATTAAGGCACATACGGGAAAGGATACATGATCTAAGTTTTCAGGTCCCTCGTCTGACTCAGTGAGTAAACTTGAGTACAGGTGAGCTTCACAATGGTCAATCGGTATAAAGTTCACGTTCAAGCTCTTAGCGATGGATTGCCCGACAGTCGCACCCACGAGCAAAGAGGTGACAAGTCCTGGTTTGGTAGTTGCCGCCACACAACACACTTTTTCGCGCCAATTTGGATACTGGGTACTTAAATCAGTCAGAATATCTGCCGTATGGTCCAGGTGAAGTTTAGATGCCAAATTTGGTACTACACCACCAAATGGAGCGTGAGCAGGAAGTTGTGTCAGTACTTTTTCGAATGAAAAACGACGGTTCTCCGTATCAAGTATACCGATTGCCGTTTCATCACATGAGGTTTCAATCCCCAGTATCCACGTTTTTTGATTACAACTCACGGCTTATAGGGATACCAGAAAAACGAGGTTCTGTTTAATATTATTTTACTTTTTACCCAGATTTGTTTTTTTTGATTTAGGGGGTGTAGAAAGACGTTCAATGAATTTTCGGGCCGTAAGAGCCTCTCTGGAGCTCCCATATCGCCTCACCAACTCTTCAAAAAACACCTTGGCTTCAGTTCGACGTCCCAGCCTCAAAAAAGACCGGCCTTGCAGCAAAATTGCGGAAGGAACCAAATGGCTTTTGGGATGAAATGCTTCTAAATCATCTGCTTTGAGAGCAGCTTGTGTGTAAGATTTTGTCCCAAAAAGTCCCTTTGCGTAATTCATCAACAGTCGATCGTGATACGGATCTGTTGTTGGCACTTTGGGCAAGGTGGGTGTCAACAAACTTACAACATCAGCATACCGGTTGGCTTTTAACATACTGTTGGTTTTCAGTGCGAGGGATTGCAAGTCACGTTTTTTTAGTTCATTCTGAATAGCTTGAATAGCAACACGTTTTGACTCGGTTTCCTTATGGAGTCGAGCAATATGACGTTTTAAAAGGGTATCTGTTTGACTGAGTTTTGCCAAATAGGTTCTCAATTTTTCAAATTGCTGCAGCATGCTTTCCATTTCTACTTGAAGCTTCGATATATCATCCTTGAGTTGCGCTATATCAAATCGAATTTCCGATACACGTGCATCGACAGATTGGACAGTCATTTTGGGGGGATTAAATGAGTTAGTGTCGTTTTTTGGTGCTTCAGCTTGAGCCTTTCTCCCCTTGTATAGGCCCCATTTTGCATCGGATATGTTCGCATACAATATTACACACATGCCGACCATGATCAGCCGTTTCGAAGCCTGTCCCCAAAATAAGTTCGTGATGAATTTAAGCGAAGCTTGTCTTCTATTCATTGCCTTCATCATCAAATGCCTCCTCTTCCTCACTTTCAACTTCAAGCACCTGTTGCAGTCCGCCATCACGCAATGCAATTGAGAATGCAGACTCTTCAAGGAGTTTTAATGTCGAAAGTGAAAGGTCGCGTGCTTTCGCATATTCCTGTTTTTGAAAATGATATTTAGCACGTTCCAACAAAAATGTAGCACGATTGTATCGGTCGGAGTCTTTTTGAGGAATCTGGTAATTCCTGAAGTGCTTCAAAGTTGCGTCCGCTAGCGCCATTTCTTGAATGGGGGGCTGCGTCACACAAGAAACAAACCATAGACAAAAAACTATATGGCATAAAATACGGGTCATTTGTTGAACTCTACTCAGTATAGTGTATCAAGCCAAAGGGATTTGGAAAACTATTTGGCTAGGCCATCTGAAAGGTGAACCCCTGATGGCCTAGCCGAACCGAAAGATCTATCGGTAAAAGGCAAACTCTGCACGACGATTCAATGTCCAAGCAGAATTATTGTGACGTGTGTCTTCAGGTCGAGCTTCACCATAAGAGATAATAGTCATACGTGAAGTGCTGATACCCATCGTCTCTAGATACAATCTAACTGCCATAGAGCGTCGTTCACCTAGAGCTAAGTTGTACTCATCTGTGCCTCGCTCATCGCAATGCCCTTCGATTTGAAGATGCACATCAGAATTTTCTCTCAAAAACTGAACTAACTTATTCAGATCAGGTTTTTGATCATCTCTGATGTTATTTCGATCGTAGTCGAAATACACTACGGGACGATAATTAGGTGGGATAAAATTGCTTTTTGCAGAAGCATCGTCTGCAATATCGTCAGCATCACCAATTATCGTACTTTCATCGTCCAATAGAATCTGGTCCTGATTTTCCTGAACATTTAGTTCGGCAGTCTCTGCAGCCGCTGCCTTTGCACTTTCAGATGGTTCATCGGCCTGTTTAGGGGTTGATGAACATCCAACACATAATAAAATCACTGGGACTAAAGTCAGCCATAGATTTCTCATGTTAACCTCCTTACGATGTCGTGAGGTCTCCCAATATTCCTTGCATTATGCTGGGACAACTCGTTATAACCAAACCATCGTGGCTTCAAAATTGATAAAAAACTTTCTCGGTCAGATCTTATTATGTTTTTCAGTCTTTTCAACTGCTTTTGCAACTGAATGGGTAGAACAAAAAACACCTCATCTTGTATTTATCTACCCAAAGCCTTTAAAAGGCCTTACTAAGTATCTTAATGAAAATATCACCACATTTGAATCCATATACCACCAATTTAAACATATTTTTCCTGACCTACCTGAATCGATACCCATAATTTTGGATCCTAAGCCCGTTTCACATAACGGCATGGCCTCCCCATGGCCTTATAAAATGGTTAAGATTTTTCTGACACCCCCTCAACAGGACGATATATTTGGGGGTTCTGTTGACCCTTTATTTGAAACGTTTGTCCATGAATTGGCCCATATTGCTCACTATACAGTTAAGTCGAAAGGGTATAAGTTTCTATCTTCGATTCTGGGGGAGTCCATCACACCTGCCGGTATGAACCCTAGATGGATATTGGAGGGTTTTGCCGTATGGATGGAAAGCCGATATAGCACATATGGCAGGGGCAAAAGCACCTTCACTCAAGGGCTGATTGAACTCCTCACTCATAAATGGCCAACCCTAGCCCAACTTAATGGGTTTCAACAAGCATATCCTGCCGGTTTATCTCCCTACCATTTCGGCTATCTCTTTTTTGAATATTTAGGTCAAACCTATGGCCCCAAAAAAGTATTTGAATACATCCACCTGACAGGGTCAGGATGGCCACTCTTTCATCATTCACAAACCCAAAAAGTGTTTTCAAAAAACCTTGAATCTCTTTGGCGTGATGCAAAACAGTTTTATGAGCAAAAATTGCAGGTCACTGATGAAATTCGTCACAACACCATGGCGATAACAACAGGCGGCAAGCTTAAAAGCAAAGGCGTCCTATTCAAAAACACACTTGTATATTGGGATATACAGCCCTATAAGGGCTACCGATTGGTACAAACGCCGTTGGTACATTCAAAACTCGAGCCTAAAGTTCTAGCTAGAATGCCCTCAAATATACCTTTTAAACCTTTGGTTGCGGCATGTCATGACACCCTTTATACCGTCGTACACCACCTCAGTCATTCAGGACCTACCCCGGCTCTGTATCGCATGGAAAATGGATTTTTAATGCCATACAGTCTTGAATTCAGACCCAAAGCTTATGAAAAAATAGTTAGCTTAAACTGCCACCAAGACACGTTACAATTGATTAGTTATCAGGATTTTTCTTACTTCCTGCTTCAAATTGATGCCACAGGAAAAAAGATCAAGCGGATACCTATCCCAAAACAATTAACGCCTATTCAAGTTGTCCATCATCCTAAAAAAACACTGATCCTAGCGTTTGATGTAGATCGGATTAACGTTTTATTCAATCCTGAGACACGCACATCCTACCCACTCAAATGGACACGAGAACGCAAACTTTATGACATTGTAGCGCACCCGCACGGATTCATGGGCATTATTGATGGTCAGCATGGTCGAAGCATTGTGTCTTTGAATGATGCTTTTAAGCCACTCACTGAGTGGGGACATGTGTTGCCCACCCAACTTGTAAATCGAGACTCAAGCACCCTGTTGATTCGATACACCACACCTTTTGGTCATCAATTTGGCTCTTTTGAACTCACGAAGGGATCACCATTCAACGAAACGTTAAACGTACAAACGCCCCATCGAATAGAGCCTATTGAATCAGTGCCTGACGTACCGAAGCCTACATTTTCCTATGCCCCTTACAATGCAGGACCCTATTTGGGGCATCACTATTGGGCCCCTTTAGTGTTCGCTGGATACAATTTTGGTGTCGGGTTTCAGACGGGTGGACGAGACCCATTGTTTAAATGGATTCACGAAATTGATGGCACATTGTTTTTTTTACCCTGGGCTGGGCATATCAAAGCATCTTTGATGCGTGTATTAGATAATAAAAAAGTGGGTATCCAAATAGGGTACTCGAAATTACCTCATTCGTTTGGTCTTGAAAAAATGGACCATATCGTTTCAACTTCTCTTTTTACAGCTACCAGACTCACCTATCCAACACACTTTTTTTTGGGGCTCTCGTACGCCCCCTTTTTGAACAACAAGGGGATAGCCCATCATCGTTTTTATGTGCCGTTGCGACTGACCCATCGTAAGTATTATGCTAGCGCACTTCATCCCTATGGGTGGAATACCAGTTTAGGCCTGTTTTGGGATATTGGTACTGTTGACAGTCTTCAATCATTTCGATTACTAGAGACACCCAAAACTGTCAATGCTGTACGACATTGGCGTTTGGATCTCATTTCAACGTTTTATTTAGATTTCTCATTTCCCCTATTTTTTAAAGATATGGGTGTGTATCAATCCTTTCAGTTTATCTATAGGTGGCGTGCAAATCCTGATTTAGGCCCCATCAACCCAGAACTTTTCGCACCGAGACCCTTTGCAAATCTGCTTAACGCTCGGAGACAGCCCTTGAGCACATCAGCAGAGCTGTTCCGTGGAAATATGATAGGTATTTACAAGTTAAGGCCGTTTTTTCGCCTCATACAAATTGACGATGGATTTATGATGGTGCCGTTATTCTTTAAATCCATATGGCTCGAAGGGGTATTGGATACAGCTTACGATCCTCAAGCCCAGTTTTGGTTTGGATCATTTGCCCTGAAATTGCAGTTTAATTTAACTGTATTTTATAACTTACCTATCCTCTTCTCAATTTATGGGGGTGCCAAGTGGCAAGAAAAGCCTGGATTTCAGGAGTTTATCTTTGGCATTGATACATCCACCCCATTCAGCATCTAACCGTTTCCCAAAAAGTCGGGTGCCAAGAAGTTGCCGATGACCTTTTGGGACGACCTTTTGGGACGTATTGTGGACGAAATACGAGATTTTCGTCACAAACCTAAATGCCACGCCAGAAGCAACCGATGCTATAGGTATGATACGGTTTTGCATCAGATGGACATGGCGACTCACCATTCTATTTTTCTGTATACAAGGCGTGCTGTGCTTTAACTTTGTGCATACCAAGACTATGTTCCGCTGTGGACAATCTTTTTTGGAAAGCACCTTTGACGTAAAGAATAAATCTGAAGACGCATGTACAATTCCTGGTACATTCAAAAAGTTTGAAGAAATGAAATATAAAGGCATTAAAGGGACTTTGTCTCTCATTGAACACCAAAAGCTATTCTTAAATAAAATAGACAGTCAAGAACACTGGCTACGCGAAAAACTCGAAACCGTCGAGAAAAAAATCAAAACACTTTAAGTCCCACAGATCGGACGACCCTGTGAAACACGTTAATTATCTTTTGAGCCAAATTTGCCGCCCAATTTAATACCTTGTGTTGTAAGCTTCTGTAAATCTTTGTAAAACAAAAGCCTAGCCGATTCAGATCGATGATAGTGGACGGCATTTAAAGTGAGGGATGACACCGTTTCAGCAATTTCGAGCGTTGCACTTACATCCCCAAACCGCTCATACGCATTCACAGCTAGAGCTAATTTAGGACCTACCTGTGACAACATTTCTAACCCTTTCGTAGAAGCAATAGATAGAACCACATCATTAGAAAAATCAACCCCTCCCTTTAATATGGCAGCAAGAATAGGTCTTTCTTTAAGCTCTTCGTGCACATTTTGAATATTTCGAACTGCATCTAGATTCATAACATCCAGACTCTCAAAATATTTCTTACCGAAGAAATTACCGCCGATGAGATAACTCACTTTGTTACGAATAAAATTCTCCTTGGCCCGCTCTAACATATCTTTGTGCGCTTCTTTTACATCACCCCCTGTTACCCAAGCCATGCCAAGATACAGTGGACTATGTGCCAACGTAACAGCAACAATCGATCCTGTAAGTTGTACCGTTGTTTCTCCAATAGCTTGTACTGCTTTGCCAATTTCACCGATGATGCCACTGGTTTCCAAGATGGTTTTCTTTGACCAGGTCGTTGGTTCGCCATCCAATTCAAACTTCCATTTCTTATTTTTTTCGTCATATTCCCATTTATAGATTTTTGAAATTTCTTGAGAAGTTACGGAATATCCAATCAAAAAATTACCTTCAGTATCAAATGCCTTTGATCTGATTTGGGTGTATCCAAGCCATAGCTTACTGTAAAATCTAAATTTGGGCTGACCATAAGTACGCACAAAAACTAATATTTCAAAGTCCTCTCCCCCAAACTCATCTCTTTCTCTTTTGGCTTTGCCATAATACTGATTTTTGGCAATCAACTTAGTTTCATCTTTTGGATCTTGATGATACACCGTACCCAGTAGCGAAAAATCTTCCATGATTGTCACATCAAATTTTACACAATGGCTCGGTTTACACTGTCGCTTCAACTCTCGAGTAAAAGAAAGCAAGTTGTCTAGCAAGTCGTAGTGGAATTTTTTTTCATACCCAGAATAATCACGTAGTCCAAACCCGTATGACCTTGGATGGTATTTTACTTTAGGTTTACCATCATCTCTGGGTCCTTTTGTCTCATCTTTATAATTCGTTCCTTGAAGCCGTTGAAGCAAGCGCAGAGGATGTAAAAAATGCGCTTCTCCGTAACTTAGGCCTTCATCCTCTTTGAACAACTGAGTTAACGTTTTGTGTGATGTTTTTGGTGAAAATACATAGGTCAATTGATCTAACTTGCTGTACGGCCTGACCCTAATCTCTTTCCATTCATCATAGTCAGTTGATATGTAGCTCACCTCGTCCTCAGTATTTTTCCAATTAACAGAAACGGACACATGAGGCTTCATCTCGGCCATATGTTGAAATTTACCTTCTTTATAATTCTTAAGCGTATGCGTATTGGCAATTTCAGTTTTTTCATCTTCGCCAAAATGAGTCAGCGATATCATGCCCCCAATATCTTTGCCTTCTTCAACGATCGTTTTATACATTCCCTCTTTAGTCTTGTATCGATCAAAAATCCATTTATGATAGATTTTGGCATAGGGTAATCCGCTTGCATCTTTTTCAGTTTTTATTAATTCAATTCCTCTTCGATTCATTCCATCAAAATGAAAAGAGATATCTTGTTCGATAAGCGTACTGGCTGTCTCAGTTTGTTTGAGTTTAAAATCAGAAAAAACACTATAACTGTTGATAATGACAGGCGGCATGGATCCCATCTGTTTTTCTGCCATGAGAAACAAAGGCTTTTGATTCAAATACCCCACCTCGACAGGATGAAATCGTGAACTTTCTTTATACGCATTTTTAAGGTTATAATCGACTAATTCTGCCAAAGCATTTTGAGCCACAACAAACTTTCGAAATGATTTAGAGCTATATTTAAAATAGCATTCATCAAGATACTTTTTTGTCGATTTTTCTTGGGTTTTACTCTTTAAGTGATCTAACGTCGAACAATTCTTCAAGAGTTTTCCGATAGTGGGTTCATAGTTGTGTTCAAGTGCAAGGGACACGGTATGTACATCCATCATTCTGCTGTTAAACTCAAGATAATGTTGGTCACCCTGACTATATCCATAGTCTTTGTTATAAGTTGAAACAGAATCTGAAAAAGTATTGAAAACTTCTTTTTTCTTCTGTTCATAAACTGGATCGTCTTTTTTGTCGTCTAGTATATGTAGAAAAATTGGGCCTGTACTTTTGACCTGTGTATAGCCCTTCAAATGAGCTGAGATTTCATATGTAACTGCTCTATCCCATTTACTCTTAGCATTTCCTTTGATGGGACTCCCTGTAATTTTTCCTGTCATGGAATTGAAGGCTAGTCCTTCAGGTAATTTTGGATTTATGGAGTAACGTTCTACTTTGGCCCAAGTATCGTACTGTTCACTTATGATATTCGGCACAAGTTTAATCACGTCTTCAGTTGTGATTCGTACGGCTGTAGGCCTATATCTAACTTGAGGAATCTTAGGAAATTTAAAATAAAAATCGGTATCTGTCTCACTTGATCCAAAATCATTTGTAGCCTTTATTTTGACATTGTAGGTATTGAATCCTCGTAGTCCACCTTGTCTAGTTACTTTACCCAACACTTCTGGATCATCTGGTATGAGTGGTATTCCAGTGATAATACCTTTTTGTTTGTCAAACTTTAACCCGGTAGGTAATGACGTCTCATCCAAAATTTCAAATGAATTTACAGGTACCCTTTTATCGCCATAAAAATCTAAATGAATTGGTTTTCCAGGCCCATAAGTTAATTCTTGAAAATCAGCAGATCTATATTGATATATTGGCTTCTGCTGTATGGACTCAGCTGAAACTCTGGCTTCGTTTACAAAACAAAGGTACTCATTATCCCCAACTTTTTTATTGAAAAACTGGTAGACCTGATAAGTCGCGTTAATTTTATTTTTAGGCAAACCTTTTAGGGTTCCATTTTGATAATCAAATACTAACCCAGGGGCAAGTTTTGGCCGTATGGCGTACCCTATAATTTCTTCCTTCTTTGCACCATGTCCCAGTTTTTTTGTATAATTAAATTCTATTTTGTTTTTTAATGGACCTTGATAGTCAACAAATACCCGCTCACTTGGCATTGCACCATTCGAACATCGAAATCTTTTCCCATCATACATAATCTCCATATCACCCGTATTTGGCACAAAGGACATGGATTTTTCTTTGAGAATTTGTTGCCCTTGTGGGTTGTTGGAACCACCATCACCTCCACCACATCCAGCAAGGCTCAACACAAAACAACTCAACAGAATACTTAAGCATTTGAAATAATAAGGACTTTGAATCATATAAAACTCCACATAAATGTAAAACTAACCTAATTATATTTATCGGAGTTTCTAACCAATAGCTAGAGATCTTTTAGATTGTTAGAATAGGCTAAACAAAACAGAAACTTAGAGTTTATTTCATCTGTTTTTTCGAAATGAAATTAGTTGAGAAAGTCAAGAGCAAGGCCGCAGGCTTAAAAGGTTCGGAGGCGTACCCTATGTACGTCGAGAACATTTTGAGTTGAGAACGCAGTTATTGGCTTTCTCAGCCAATTTCAAAAAGGCTCTAAGAAAAGGCAGGGTCGCGTTTTGTATCGGGATCAAACTCATACTCATCAACCCAAACAGTAAGCTGATCCAGTCGGATGACCACATCATCTAGGATCGTTGGTGCGATAGACTGCTGCCACTCTACCTCAGCACAGGAAACCAGAGAAGATAGCTTTTTCTTAGCCCCTTCTAGCGTAAACCCACGTTCATAGACGAGATTCTTGATCAGTAAGGCGTACAGTACATCTTTTTTGCGATAAATCCGTTGCTGGCTCCGAGTTTTAAGAGGTCTCAAGTATCGCTTAAACTCGCCTTCCCAATATCTCAAGATATACGTCTTCACACCCACCGCTTTGGATGCATCGCCAATCTTAAAAAACATCTGCTCGGGGTTCCTATCCAGAAAATTCAACCCAACTTTGAATGCCGGATCCGTCTCAAGTATGCTGACAAGATTACGAAACACTGCGTCAGAGCGCACTTCGTCGAGACTCTTTCTCTTAGATGTGGTTTCAGGGTGGGTGTTTCGAATCAACATGCTACTTTTATCCTAACCTATTTATATTCTAAGGGATATTGACCCTTTAATAAAACCCTAAAATGCTCCTGCCATTGATTAACTTCTTCATCGGACAAAGAACGAGCACCATCCTCATATGTCATTCGGAACGTCACACTCACTTGCCCCGACTCATCCACAAACCGATCCACCAATTGATGGCTCACACACGATTCAGGCAAAATGCGATCCACCTCAGCCATTAAGGCTCCATAAGACCCTTCATTGATAACTAGACTCACATCCCTCGTAACAGAAGGAAACGTTGATGGCGCTTGTAAGACCGACAAATCACTCTTAGGGGTCATCAACGGATCTAAAAAAAGCTCAGCCACAAAACACGATAACCGCTTCGCTTTTCGCATCGTCCCGTGATTGGGATGCACCTGAGCCAAAAACCCAATCGTCATCTCTTCGAGCAGAATCTCATAAGACTGTAACGGATGAAAAAATGGAGACCCTTGTTCAATCAACTTCAGTGAAATCTGTGATTGAACCCATCCCAGCTCCTCAACAAGGCCTTGAATATGTGCCCCCATCCACAAGGCATCACTATTCTCGATACCCCCTGAATCCTCCCATACAGGATGTTCAAAATGAGACTCCGTACGATGGTTGGACTTACTAACGAGCATGGCGAGATGGCTTTCCTCTTGATACTGATCGTTATCTTTTCGGAATACTTTGCCCGTTTCAAAAAGCTTCACAACCGGCATCTGACGATCCCTCAGCCAACAAAATCGCTCAAACACGAGAGGAAACAACATCGGCGGCATAAACCGACGCTTTTTGTTCAACGGATTTGAAAGTTCTGCCCACATATTCTCGGATATCCACGGCACGAGCGCGTCACGCCACTCAGACTGGTCTAAAAACCCCACATGTACATTCTCTTGATAGCCCAAAGAAACCAATCGATCAGCTAACCTAAATTTACGTTTGTGTGTCGAAACACCTCGCCAGTGGGTTGGTTGGAATATGCGACTTTGAACTGTCTGCTCATCCAAAATCCGATCATACCCATAACTCCGTGCGACCTCTTCGGCCAAGTCAGCAGAATATGCAACATCAAACCGATAAGGCGGCACTTGAACACGGATAGCATCACCTTCACCTGCTTCAAGCCCAAACTGTAAGTCAGTTAAGATTTTTTGCATCTCAGAAGACTCTGGCCCACGCACGAGATTACCAATAGCCCCATAAGACGTTTCAACAACAGCTGGTTCAGGGTGTGCATGGCGCAAAGCTGTGACATGGGCGGTCTCTTCAACACCAAAGAGCGATTTCAAATAATAAAAATATCGTGCCAACGCCCGATCGGGTGACGTCGGATCCACCCCACGTGCAAATCTATAAGCAGATTCTGTTACAATACCTTTTGATGCTTTACGAATAGCAACGGGCTCAAAATGTGCTGCTTCAATCCAAACCTGATGGGTTTGAGCATCTACTTCAGCAGCTTGCATGCCTATGACACCACCTACGCACAGTAATTTTTGATCGTCGGCAATGACAATTTCTCCACCCTTTAGTTCTAAAGGCTCACCCATTAAAGTTTGTCCCGTCTCACCCGCTTTGCCTTCACGGACTGTCAGCGTGCCTGCTATTTTTTGAACATCATACACATGAATGGGTTGGCCACATTCCAACATAACCCAGTTGCCAACATCGACAAGCGGGTGAATACTGGAAATCCCATGAGACTGCAGGGCCCACCGCATCCAAAAAGGTGTCTGCCAGTCGGGTGAGCAAGGCGTCTCGAGGACCTGCAACAAAAACGTTGGGACCAATTCCTCAGAAATTGAAATAGCCATGTTTTTGAGTGGTTTCTCGAACTTACTATCCTGACACTCAATGGGTGTATGTAATGAAAGTCCTAATTTGGCTGAGAGTTCACGTGCCACACCCAAGTAAGACAGGCAATCTCCTCGGTTAGGCGTCAGTTCAATTTCGATGATGTCATCCTTCAATCCTAAAGCCGATCCAATGGGTTGACCTATAACGGAAAGTAAGTCTCCTTGAACATTATCTATTGAAAAATTCCAAATCCCTTTAGCATCCGTACCGACACCCAACTCAGTTTGGCTGCAAATCATACCAGAACTTGACTCGCCTCTAATTTTTGACGCTTCAATTTTCAACCCATTGGGTAATAATGCTCCAACAAGTGAAAGCGGTACAAAATCACCGGATTCAAAATTAGTAGCCCCACAGACGATTTGATGCGTCGCATCTCCAGTTGATACCTGACACACTCTCAACCGATCAGCATTGGGATGCTGATCAATCGATGAGACTTGAGCCACCACAACCTGTTCTAATCCGTCGAACAACGGTGTCACAGATGCAACAGCCAATCCCAATTGATCTAAAATTTCAATCAAGTCTTGTGAAGGAATTTTCGAAAAACTTTCTTCTAAATAGGTGTTTAAGATATTACGTGATAATTTCATGCATCCTCCCGAATATGAGGAAAATGTCGATGCCGTGCTGCTTTTGTCAGCACCCTCGGATCATTATCAAAAAGCATTCGCATATCAGGAATTCGGAATAGCAACATCGTCAGTCGCTCCACGCCGAGCCCAAAAGCTAAGCCAGAAACCGCAGGGTCTTCAACACCCCCATACTGCAACACCTTTGGATGCACCAGGCCCGACCCCATCACCTCAAGCCAACCCGTCTGCTTACACACGCGGCACCCACGCCCGTTGCAAAACACACATCCGATATCAACCTCAGCACTCGGCTCTGTAAAAGGGAAAAATGACGGCCTAAATCGAACTTGATCCATTTCAAAAATCTCTTGAAGAAAAGCTTTGATCATCGCCTTCAGGTGACCAAAATGAATCCCTTTATCAACCCAAAGCCCTTCGATTTGATGAAACATCGGGCTATGCGTTGCATCATCATCCGCTCGATACACACGTCCTGGCGCAATCATCTGAATCGGTAACTCAGTGTACTTTTTCATATAGTGAATTTGAACAGGTGACGTATGGGTACGTAGCAGCCAAGGTTTTTGGATATAGAAGGTATCGTGATCATCACGTGCGGGATGATGCTCTGGAATATTCAGATAAGTGAAATTGAAATCCTCGTGCTCGAGTTCAGGCCCTTCACCCACATCAAATCCCATTTGCGCCAACAGCTCAATGAGATATTCCATCGTTTGAGTGATCGGATGACGTCCCCCATACGCAGCCTTAGGTAGAGGCAGTGTCATATCGACCATATTCTTTCGGCTTTTTTCTAAAAAGATCTTTTCTTCGAATGCTATGAGCGCCTCGCTCAATCCGGTTTGCGCTTTATGACGTAAGTCATTTAGTTTTGATCCGATTTCTTTTTTTTCTTCAGGGCTCAGCCGACCCAACTGTTTATACAGTTGGGGAATCAACCCGGTCTTCCCTAAGTACTTAGATTTAATGCCCTCTAAATCCTGAACAGAGGAAATACTTTTAAGATCGGTATCAAAACTTGTTTGTATAGTGCCTATCTCTTGTAACATACAAAAAATCCTAACATTTTAAAAACCTAGGGGCTAGTCCAGAGCTTTCACAAACAAAAAAACGCTAGGACTGTAAACTGCCCTAGCGTTTGATTAACTCTTTTAAATTTATTGAACCTTATTTTGTAACTTGAGTCACTAGATCCTTAAAGGCTTCTTTATTATGGATGGTCATTTCTGAAAGCGCCTTACGATTCAACAAAACGCCAGCCTTTTTCAAAGCGTTCATGAACTTGGAATAAGATACACCGAATGTGCGAACAGCAGCAGAAATCCGTATAATCCACAATTGCCTGAAGTCACGTTTCTTGAGCTTACGGCCAATATAGGCATCTTGCTTAGCATGCATCACAGCATCATGAGCAGCTCGAATAGTAGACTTTCGACGTCCGTAATACCCTTTTGCTTGCTTGATAACTTTTTTGCGCCGATTTCGAGACGCTACTTTATTTACTGACCGTGCCATACCTACTTCCCTATTCCTAACATGCGTCGGATACAACCTGTATCAACACCTTCAGCTACTTTAAGCTGACTGATTCGACGCTTTCGCTTAGAGTTTTTGGTGGTCAAGATATGACGTCCAAACGCTCTTTTAAATTTTACTTTCCCTGAACCGGTTAATTTAAAACGCTTCTTAACCGCACTTTTAGTTTTTCGCTTTGGCATCCCTAGCTCCTTGATTCTCTGTAGATTCCTTAGGATTAACAAGGCCTACAGGCGAAACAGTCATCATTAAGCGGTTACCCTCTAACCTAGCAGAAGTATCCACTTTTGCAGCTTCCCCCAATAGTCCCATAACCTTGTCCAATAATTCAAACCCTTTTTTCGTAAAAGCCATTTCTCGCCCTCTAAAAAAGACCGTGAGCTTCACACGGTTCCCTTCTTCCAAAAAGCGTAAAACGTGTTTTACCTTAAATGTAATATCGTGAATATCAGTTTTTGGGCGAAATTTCATCTCTTTTAAGGCAATATGGGTCTGTTTTTTTCGAGCTAGTGCCTCTTTTTTCTTCTCTTGGTACTTAAATTTCCCATAATCTAAAATCTTAGCGACAGGCGGCTTTGCATTAGGGGCCACCTCAATCAAGTCGAGCCCTTTCTGTCTAGCAAGCTCTAATGCCTCTCTTGGCGCCATTAAGCCCAATTGCTCACCTTCATCATCAATGACTCTAATTTTGTCCACACGAATTTCAGCATTCATACGGTGTTTACGTTTTGGCATTTTAGCAGAAAATCTTCGAATAGCCTCACCCTCCACAAAAATGATCTATTACTGACCATTGATTAATTTTAATAAATTCACTTAAATGTACATCAGATTGCTGGTTCCCATTGTAATCCCGTATACTTACTGTATCTGAAGCAATCTCGTTTTTGCCCACGATAATCAAATACGGTACTTTATGAACCTGATTCTCACGAATTTTATAGCCAATCTTCTCATTTCTAAAGTCACACTCAAACCGTATACCCTTGGCTTTCAAAGCGGGGACGATGGTTTCTTGTGCATATTCAATACATTCGTCCGTAATTGGGACTACTTTCACTTGAGTCGGCGCCAGCCAAGCTGGAAATTTGCCAGCGTAGTTCTCGATACAAATACCGATAAAACGCTCCAGACTGCCCATAATAGCCCTATGGATTAATATGACAGGCTCAGCGTGGCCTTCTTCATTGATTGCCGTACAGTTAAACCGCTCGGGCAGAAAAAAGTCAAGTTGAATAGTACCACATTGCCAGGTACGCCCAATGGCATCTTTGACATTAAAGTCAATTTTAGGCCCATAAAAAGCACCATCGCCTTCACCAACCTCATACGTTGCCCCAGCATCATCCAGCACTTTTTGAAGCGCTTGCTCAGCCTCACGCCATTTGGCAGGCTCACCAATATGCTTTTCAGGACAAGTCCCAAGCGAAAATGCTGGCTCTGAAAAATCAAAGGCCTTGTATAGGCGTTTTACAAAATCGATTAACACTTTTACTTCTTGCTCAATTTGCCCCATCCGGCAAAAGACATGGGCATCATCTTGCATAAACCCACGCACTCTCAACAGACCGTGTAACACGCCGCTGGGCTCATACCGAAATACACGACCAAACTCACTCACCCTTAAGGGTAGTTCTCGATAACTTCTTCGTTTGGTTTTATAAAATATAGCTGCCCCAGGACAGTTCATCGGCTTTAAACCGTATTGAACATGTGACTCCTCAGGCAAATCGCAGAAAAACATATTTTCGCGAAATTTTTCATAGTGACCACTTTTTTTCCAAAGCGCGTCACTCAAAATTTGCGGGGTTTCAATCTCTTGATACTCACCTTCTGTCAGTTGATGTCTCAAGAGATCAATGAGTAAGTTTCTAAGGATGAGGCCTTTTGGATGCCATAGGATCTGTCCAGGACTCTCAGAGTGAATCGAAAAAAGATCTAAAGAAGGCCCCAACACACGGTGGTCCCGTTTTTTGGCTTCTTCTTTTTGGTTGAGATGTGTCTGGAGTTCTTCTTTTGTAAAAAATGCAGTCCCATACACACGGCATAAGCTGTCCCCAGTCTTTGCATCCCCTCGCCAGTACGCAGCAGAAATATCAGTCAATTTAAAAACAGGTTTCTTGTGCCCAGTCGATGGCGCATGGGGCCCGCGGCATAAGTCAATAAATTCCTCTTGCTCATAGAGGGTCAGCAGTTCATCTTCGGGCAGATCATTGATAATGCGAACCTTATAGTCCTCACCCAGCTGTGTAAAAAAATCAATAGCCTCTTGCCGTCCTATTTCTTTGCGTACGATAGGATAATTGGCTTTGACAATTCTTTTCATTTCTTTTTCGATGGGCGGCAAGTCATCAGGGGTGAAGGGTTTTTCTAATTTAAAGTCATAATAAAACCCATCATTCGTCACAGGACCAATCGTCACTTGAACGGTATCGCCATGCAATCGTTTAACGGCTTGAGCTAAGACATGGGCCATTGAATGTCGGAGTTTATATAACTCTGAGAAAGTTTCAGAACACATAGAGACTAACGGGTCGCTGCAAGTTGCTTAGATAAAGCAACCCACTTTGCCATACGTTGATTTAAAAAACATTCAACAGGCTGAAGATCACAACTTTTGAACCACTTCGGTAACTGTTCCATACTGTCGACCGATGATATCACTTTTTTAACAAATGTCGAAAGAAACTTTCCGAGGGTCAGATACCCATCAAAGTAGCTTTGCTCTTTGATCTCTCTTCGTTTTTCAACGGACATACTTGTCGTGTCGGAATGCAGTAGCGGTTGCAGTAGTAGCGCAAGTCCCCACTTCAATGTTGGCGTCATAGATTCTTTATCAGATTCCCATATCTTGCGAAGCAGACGAAGGATGCCTAACCCTTCAAGGTCGAATACTTCACCGCGCATATATCCCTTTTTGGACCTGAGCTTCCACACACCTTTTCTCAAATTTTCCATGAACTCGTAGGTCCCATTCTCTTTGAGCTGCAACTTATTCAAAAATGCTGTAAGAATACGCTCAGGCCGTAAACCATAAATGTCATTATAATTTATACCTACGGCCGAAGCTACAACGGCTCCGTCCAACACATAAGCCCATTGTTTTTCGTCTAACAAATCGAGCCGGTTGAGTCCATGCACCATAGGTACAAAAAAACTGTTCCAATGAAAATGCGTTATTAAACGATCCAAATCATCAAAATTTTTCTGATCTTTATAGGTCTCAAGATACTGTCCCATATGGTAAATCACATCTGAAAGACCGTTCGTTTCATTCAAGTAATGAATCTTAGGCCGCATCCAACGGAAGAACCCAGTCTCTACAAAATCTGTCAACAACCGTAAGCGTTTAAATTTAGTATATTCTTTCGTATCAAATAGACTGATTTTTTCGACCACAGGCCTAGCTAAATCAAGCACGCTGTGCCCGTTTAAATCCGAATCAGGTACGGTTAATAATTCTACTGATGCACTATTTTCAAGAAGTTGTGCCATCAGTAATTTAGTGCCTTTTACAGAAATCACATTGAATGGGCTTAGTATGAGAGAACCAGCAGTATCTAAGTCAGATAGTAATGATTTTACCCAGGATTTAGACCACAACGCATAGTTTTGCCAAATATGATCCATCACTTTGGTACTCGAATATTCGACAAACCCTAAATTGATCTTAAAACTAATATCCTTACCCTGATAATTAAACGGATAACTTCCTAACAAGACAATAGACTCAAGCATCTCAATTGATGACATCTCTGATTGACCTACCAGCACTGCGTTATTTCGGTCTAAATGCGTGTACAAGGATGTTTTTTCATTATAATAGTTCTCATCGAGGCTTTTTAGATATTTACTTAAAAAATGGTCATGCGCAACTTTTTTCACAGCACGTTTATTAACAAATGTTCCAAGATACGCAGCCGATTTCTGAGCCCATTCTTTGTTTTCTATTTTATCACCTGCTAGTAACTTTAAAGATTTTCGCAGCCCTAAGATAACGTCATCGACTAACAAATGATGCCTGTCGTACCTTGAACTGCTCTCCAACTTTTGCATCACGCGACCCAATGGAGCGCCCCAGTCCGGGAAATTATGCCTACTAATCAATTTATTGTCATTCAATTCTTGCTGAAATTTTAATCCAAGCTTGGGTCTCGTGACTTCTGCCATGGAATGTTTTGGATCACCTACCTCGTTCGCATAGTCAATGACCTGACTGCCTAATGAAGCCAAATAGAATAATGCCTCATCACTTTTAAATGATTTTTTGTTTGGTTCTTCACTCATGAATAATAAATAAGTGAATGCTTCTGTAATCAATGGGATGGTTTTTAGATAAGTCTCACGCTGCGCCTTTATCGTTTCATATAGAAACTTTTTTTTATTTTTAATCCCATCCCATTTCTTATTTTTCTTAAATAATTTTCGAATGGTTAATTTATAATCGACATATGACTCGATGTTTTTAACATAAGGCCCAAGAGGCTCCATTTTCAATAGAGCTAGCATTGATTTTCGATCAGCTTCAAGTAAGTGCCCACCAGCTACATTCGTCAAAATACTAGGATATACAACAGGCTTTGTTGGCACGGGCGTCAACTTAAAGTCGTGTGTGATAGCCAGGTCCTGGGTTTTGTCTTCGGCAATTAGCTGTGCCATCATTTCAAGCGGCTGCTCAAGTTCTTTAAAAGATGGTTTCACCAGTGCTGCTAGTGCGCTATCAAAAATCTGCCAAGCTAACTTCTTGTACCCAGAGGCTTTTTGAACAGCCTTCAAAAAGGCTAGGGTCTCTTGTTTTGCCGCACCTAATCGAGCAAGATACTTATCCAAAAGAGGCCAAGGTATTCCTGTTGTTATAGAATTGTCTGGCATTAGAATTTCCGGAGCCAATACAGGAGGCATCGAAGACAAAGTGCTGAGCAACCGAGCAAAAATCTTTTTTTGATCAAGCCAACTTAAGACAGTGTCACTGACTAATGACCATAGTCCTAAATTTTGTATGACATGTTTTAATTTCCCGTATTTCCATTCATAACTCAGTGTTGTAAGCACATCTTGATCATTTGCTACTTTGATCAATGGTGGTATGTACTTTGCATGATCCTTCATAAGTATGCGGGTTGCACTTAACAGAGGTGTTACCACCTTCTGCTCCTCTAAATTCAATAGTTCTTGTAGCAGGGACCTCATAGGTGAAAATGTTTGAGGTAGCAGCGGCTCAGCCAAGACATACGCTGGTGGCATCAATCGGAGCAGTAAAACTTCAACTTCAGGTAGAGTCCACTTTTCATTAAATAAAAGACCTTGCGCAACGGTCACCAGCTTATCAAAGTCAAGGCCCTCTTTTTTCCCATGGTTTGCCTGGATAATCTGGTTGGCTTCTTTTAAAACTAAAGGACCCTTGGCATTCGGATATCCAGAAAGCAATGCTTGAAGTACCGGATAGCCCTGCTTCTGATCTCTTAATAATTTGATAGCCGTTTTGCCGTTTTGCTCCACCCAGGATCGAACATTTGTTTTTTTTAAACTCGTGAGTGCAAAGTCACCCAATTGATAGACTTTCTTTTGCCATTCAGTTTTTATTTCTTTTGTCTGGGATGTATCAGACGTGTCATTTTTTTTCGATTGAATCGTTTGAATAAAAACCAAGGTATTTCTGATATGAGACAAAATGAGTCGTCGTTTGACTGGGCTCTTAAAACTTTCAATCAGCGTATCGATTTCGCCTTCAAATTCATTGAATATATTTTGCAACCAAGTGATAAACCACTTCAGATGCGCTTGAGTCACATTTTTTCTGACACCAAGCGTGCCAGAACTTAACTTCTCCCAATGACTTTGAGAGTACGTCACAACTTGTTTAAACAACTGACTGTCTTCAAACAGAATGGTCAACGGGAAAAGTAAGTCATCGGCCTCTTTAGAATCAAGTTCAGCCCGTAAAGTTGTTAAATTTTCAGAAAAGGAAGCAAGCTCAGGAGATGAAGTTTGCTTGCACAGCATCTGCAACATCAAATCGATAATTGGCTTCTTCTTTAAATCAATCTCTGTACTTTCAGTAGTTGCAATAACTTCTTTGGGATTGACGATCGTTTGGCCTTGGCACCCAAATAAGGAGAAAGCCAACAACAAGCTAACAACCCTTCTTACTTTTGCGCCAACGAACATCCGTTATCTCCGCGAGGATTATAGTGTATCTTTCCTTAAATTACTAGGAGCTGGCACTATTTTAACATTAACCCTATCTGCCTATAATACGGTTGTGGGGTTTAGGTCAAAATATCGAGTAGACACAGTACCCTTGTGGTTGAAGCCTTTGTTTTACATGTACGGATACGGCTTGGGCACCCTGTTTTACTTATATTTTAAACTTGTGAATTGGACTTGCCGAATCGATATTGTTTGGGATACCCACGCTAAACAGACTAAAGAACCCCAGATATTTTGTTTCTGGCATCAGTACATTCCTTTATATTTCAGCACATTCATCAATCATCAAAACCATACTTGGATGAACCATCCTTCATGGTATATGAAGCCTATTCACGTCGTGATGAACTTCGTTGGGGTCAAAAATATCGTATTAGGCTCTACAAATCACGGTGGACGAGAAGCCGCTGAGCAATTGGTTAGCCATGTTCTTGAAGGCGCTTCGACCGTTGTTTTACCTGATGGCCCCTATGGGCCTTCAAAAATATTAAAGAAAGGAGTGTTATTCATGGCTCTGGAAACGAAGGCACCTATACTACCGCTCACCTTTCATCCTCAGAACTACATCCAAGGATCGGGATGGGACCAGAAATGGTTTTTGTTGCCTTTTCAAAAAATGAAGGTCAGAATCCATTCGCCCATTTATGTAACCGATTCAAATTTTATCGAAGTAGCTCAAAAGCTCACTGAAACCTTAAATTGGCGTAAATGACCTGACCCGTCATTGCAGGGATGACAAGTAAGTGGGTTAATAGTCCAGCGTTTTGAAGCCGCCTTTGCCACGATTTTTGATAAGCTCTTGCAACTCAATACGCCCCTGACGCGCATCTTCAAACGCAGAAGAGCGAGACATTGCTCGTATTCGTTCTTCAGTACTTAATTCTCCTGTGGCTATTTCACGCTCTACTACTTTTCCATTTTGTAGGCGGTATTGTTTTTTCTTTTCGATTAGACGCTTCATCACTGCCCAACGTTTCTTCTCACGTGTCCGATATTGCTTAATCGCTTGTTGCTCCCGTCTTGACATATTCTCAACTTCACCGGGTAGTTTTTTCCAAAATGCTTTACCTTTTTTCTTAGCTTCCAAACTGGCCTGTAGGTAATATTCTGAAGCATCGCCAATTTGCTCTGCGGCTTGATAAGTGTCAGATATTTTTTGTTTTATAATTCGGCCACGTTTATCCACATAACAAGTCCAATCCGTTTTTAAGCAATCAGGGTGCCGTTTTTTGTATTCTTCTAAAACTTTATAAAATTTATGAGTCTGCTCGTGACGCTCTTTCTGAGTTCCGATCAACTCAGCCGTAAATTTATAATTTGATTTTTTTCGTATATCCAATTGATCAGAAATATCTGTTGCTGATTTTTCAGAACCTTTTAACGCTTTTGTTCTAAATGATGATTTGATACGAGCCTCTTGAATCGATCGGTTATAGGCTCTAAATTTTTCTAATCGCTCTATTCGTTTGCGTTGGAATTGTGCTTCTTGTATGGACCGTTCTTTCTTATGCATAAAACGTAATGCATCTTCAGCTAAATCCACTGTGACATGTCCTTGATCGGTTGTTATGTTTGAAAGCACACCTTTCGCATATTCATCACCCACCGCTCTTGCTTGGCCTGCTTTTTTCTTTTGCACCCTTCGTCTTAAATGACGCATGACAACTTCTTTTTTCTCTTTACCGGCTGGCGTTTTAAACCCTTTGTAAGACTCTTCAAAAACATAAAATTTTCGAAGATCAGGATCTTTCTTGGCATCAAATAATTTTTCTAATTTTGAAGCTTTCGTATTTTCCGTGGGGTGATCAACAACCCCATCTCCATCATGATCGTGAAACTCAACCAAATTGACATACAATGAAGCGTCGTTTGCATTTCGCAACTCCTCTGAACTTCGCTGGTCGTCTACATGTTTTTTGATCATGGACTCAACTCGACCATATCGATCTTGACGGTCTTGGGCTTGTTTTGACTGTTTTTGTTGGATCAACTTTTGAGCTTTGGCTTTTTCTTGTGCTGTAACACCTGTATAGGCTACACCTGTACGTACAAATACAAAGCTACCCATCAAAAGCACGGCAGCAATTAAGAAATTTCCCCCCATTCCCCTCATCTCTTTAATTATATCAAATGTTTATAATATATCAACTCATTTTATTTATAATAACTGATTCATTTCCTTAATCATTTCGGCCTCTTCCTTTAACACTGCCGAGCAATAAGACAACGAGAACAAAGAGTATTGCGGCAATAAGGATCAATTTCATCAACGTTGCCCAGTCAAAATTAAAAGTCCCTTTACGCTTAGTGACCTCTGATTCCCCATCGACTCTAGTAATACTTGCGGATTGACCTCCTTCCTCTCCTTCTTCTTCCTCTTCGCCTGAAGACTCCCCTTCTTCACTTGCTGCACCACCCGCAGCTGCTCTTTTTTCACCCTCTTCTCTTAAAGCAAGAAATCCTTCATCATCTCCGCGCCGCCCTCTTCTTGCACCCCCTTCACTAAACCCACCATCGTCTTCAAACACCTCATCGTCATCGAATAAGTCTCCGCCCCGTCTTTTGCCTCGTCGCTTAGATCGACCCAAAAATCCTTTTGAGCCTCTTGATCCACGACGTAACCCTTTAGAACGACGTGCAGCTGCCCCTTGTCCAAAACCTTTATCCCCTGCACCACCAAAAAAACCGCCATCCGAACCTTGAGCACCTGACGCACCCGCATTAGGCCCTCCTTGTGCTCTTGGGCCACCAGAGGCTGCATCACCCGAACCTGAAGTCTGTCCCTCTCCTGCTGTAGCATCGGGGCCTCCTTCTTCACCCGGTTGTGCTCCCGTGTCGCCTGGGCCTGTTTCACCTGGTGTCGACCCTGGCCCCCCCGGACCACCGGTTCCTGAGCCCGTGGTAACACCCTCAGCAAATGGATTGGTATCCTGGCCATACCACTCAGCAGGAAATCGTTTCTGGTTCCCACCCCCAATAACATTTGCAAGCTTGCCTTTGGTTGACTCCATCACACGTTGAAAACTACCCATACGACTCTGCAGAACACCAAACGTAATCACAACAGAAATGCTCACCATCATGATGTACTGGGTCACAGACTGACCTGAACAGTACTGTGATGAATTAAAGAGTACGCGAAATTTAGGAAGCAGGATGGTTGAGAAGCACGTTTTCCATTTCAGGCAAAGGTCCATTGCTGAACAAAACCCAAACGTCGTCTTTTTTAGCTTCTTCAGCCACACAAGTTACCAGCTCCTCATGGGATCGAGCACCAAAACTCGACTTCCCCTCTTCTCTTATATCGGCTGAAAGCTGTAAAACATCCAGTCTCTCGTGATCCTGGATAGCTTGTGGCTGAAAAACAGGGGCAATTAGAGCTAAGTCGGCCTGAGATAAGGCCTTTCTCCACTGTTGATGAAATGCATTCCTTCGACTTGTCGCACTTCGAGGTTCAAAAATAGCGCATACCCGTCGATCTGGATACCGTCTTTTTAAAGCGCGCAAATTCATGCCCACAGCAGTAGGGTGGTGCGCAAAATCATCAATTACAACAAGCCCTTGCTCACGAAGAATCCGGTGTCGTCTCAAAACGCCCGTAAACCCCTCAATCCCTTTATGAATTTGGGCTAAATCCAACTCGAGTGCTTGCCCAATCCCATAGGCAAGACACACACTCTGATAAAAACCTTCGGTAGGAATGACCAACCGTTCGTGTTCACCCAATAATTTCCCTGAACCATCTTGAATGCGAACGTGACCCGATCTTTCTGAATAGAAATTGTAATCACATGACTCAGACGCACCATACGTTTTCAGGTTGACATCTTCTCGGACAGAATCCTGTAAATACTGTTGCCAGATATTCCCTTGTAATACCGATTCACTCACCCAAAGACATCCATTCTGGGGCAACATTTTAATCCACGCTTGATACGCAAGGGCCATATGTTTTTCACTTGGATAAATATCCACATGGTCATGCTCACATGCATTCAAAACGGCGTGCGCCCCACGGTAATACATGAATTTGGGTTGTTTATCATAAAAGGAACAATCGTATTCATCCCCTTCAATTACAAACACGTCGGCTCGTTTGGGCAACTGTACACCTAAAGACTGTTCTCCGTTGAACCCACCAATAAATGATCCCGTTTCAAGCCCATTCAAATTGCAAATATCCCGTATCAACGTTGAGGTGGTTGTTTTGCCATGTGTGCCAGTGATGACGACCTGTCTATCAGCGGGCGCCACAGAACTCGCCCACTTTCCGACAAAGCCTGCCATATGTTCAAAAGGGATTTTTTCGCTAAGAACCCATTTGACGATAGAGTTTTCTTGAGAACACACATTGCCAATGACTACAAAATCAGGTTCAAAAGCTCGAATATGATCTAAATCCCACTCACAAACATACGAAATTTGTTCACGCTCTAAAAAAAGACGCATAGGGTCATAGATGATTGACCGGTCAGCGCCACTTACGTCATACCCTTGCTTTTTTAGGGCCAAAGCAAGACCGCCCATGCCAATCCCACCAATACCTAAAAAATAAACTTTTCGAATAGACTGAAAGCTCAAGTCAGATTCCTATAGCTGAAGCGTAAGTTTTGCCATGTTAAGTTCAAGGCGAAACAAGTTGCTGTAGTTTGTAAATAAAAAAAGTGCCCCTTCAGACGTCACAGTAGGAGCTGAAGAGAGTCCTGGGCCACCATGTGAGCGTCGAATCCAACGATATGTCATTTTTGAACCATCAAGTATCATCACACTACCTTTGCTAAAAGCCAATGCTACATAAGGTGCTTTTATAAGCTGAGGAGACATCGGATACCCTTCCGATGGGTCAACAGGAATCGTAATCACCTTTCCCGAAATTGCCCCCAAGGATCTAACCTGTCCAAAATCCCCCTGTATTACATATACCTTACCATTATATTGAAATGATGTGGCACCTCTCGGGGATCCGAAGGACCAGCTTTGAAATAACTGACCGTTTTTATTTACAACATGAGTCATACTATACGCAGATGAAATGAGCATTAACCCTTTAGGCAAAAGGGTAATAGGAGCATCGACATCCTCAACTTTTTGACCCACTGGAAGTGTTGTAATCCATCTAACAGCACCTGTTTTATCATTGAGTGCAACAGTTCGTCCTGCCGGTAAACCATACACTAAAAACCCTTCCGGATGCATCAACACCGGTGACCCACCCATGAGACTAATCGTTGGGCTTAACGTATTCCGATAGGTCCAAGCGATAGCCCGAGACTCCAAATCATACTTGATCAGTTCACTGGTGACAGAAATCAGATATAGTGAATTGCCATAAATAACGGGTTTCGTTACAAACCCTTTTCCTAAGTCTTCTTTCCAAAAAACGGTACCCGTGTGAACGCCAAACTTAAACAGAAAACCATCCTGACTAACGGCATATCCCATACCCTCTTTGAGGGCTACACCAGACAGCAACGGGTGTGCTAGCTTTTTTTCCCATCTTAAAAAACCGTGTACCCGATCTCGGCATGTCAAGACCCCCGAGTGGCTCCCAACGATGACACAGGCCCCACTAACTTGAGGTTGAAAATATTCCTTAACTCCAGGATGGTAGCCCTTACGGTCATCCCAACGTAATGGATGCCACCAAGACTCAGTTATGGTCGGCTTATAGAATACAGATCCATATGCGGGTGCTAAAAAACTAAAGAGGGTGACAAAAATCAGGAAGCCCCAAACCACTTTTCCCTGGTTGAAATACATAGCTAACCCTTCCAAATCTTACTTTTCAAAAAACAATTTTAATTTATCAGCTTGTTCCGCCTCAAACTGTCCCTGATACTCTTTTGAAATTTCATCCAGTAACTTTTGCGCAGATTCTTTTCTGTTTCCCATGTACGAAAGACGCGCCAACTGTAGTTTAGCAATACCGTGAAAAGATGATTCAACTTGATTATCAAGCGTTAGTGCCTTCCATGTCTTAGAAGCTTCATCAAATTTTTTCAACCCCTCATGAGCTGTAGCCAAACGAAAATAATACAAAAACCGAGTCGCTTTTGAAAAATCAGATTTCTTCAGAATCTCAACCGATGTGTCATACTTTTTGAGGTCAAAATATATCCGGCTAAGATCTAAAGTTGCAACTTGCGCCTGAAGTGTACCTGGATAGCTATCAATAATGTTTTTGTAGGGCGATTCAATTTCAGAAAGATGTCTTTCTGAAGGTTTACTTGGATCCTCAGCATGTGCTTTTATTTGTGGGAATGCCTCTTCATAGAGTGTCTGAGCTTGGTATAACGCATTACTTGCTTCGAGCCTAAATTCCTCTAAGTGCTTCTGGTAAGCCCATCCGGCCCCAACCAGTAGACCAATGAGCACTATTAACCCCACAAAGTAAGCCAGCTTTCCCTGACTCCAACGCACTAAGGACTCGACGTGTTTCGAGATATCTTTTCCCATAACTCATCCTAACTTACTAAAAATACAGAAGTTACTACAACAATCTTAAAACGCCACTGTATCACAGGTTATTCTGATAGTACCATAATACCGTTACATGAAATGTACTATTCAAATACGCATGCTTGTTTTCAGTTTCACTCTCATGGCTATCTTTGCCTTGCCTGCCCACGGTCAAATCCCGGGAACTAAAGACATCATAAAGGAATTCCCAGAGTTCACAAGTGAAACGGACAGAGAACAAGAAGACATTATTGACTTCGAATTCTCGAGACTTGTCGGCATCGCTTTTCATGGGAACTTTGACTTTGTGGTAGGCGGGATATCAAAAATCATGGAAAATAGCGCGCGTGGAACTTTTTCCTTAGAGTATTTCATGACGACACAAACGGCTGCGATTGTCCAAATTGGATTTTCTAGAACGACGACAAAGGTAGCTGGGCAAACCACTGTTGTATTTAATGGGGCCAACGAAGTACGAGATCTCTCATTTGACTCTGAGGTCGACTTAATGCGTGGCACCCTCGGATTTCGCTTCTACCTGGGTCACCCTGCATTCCCCTCTTTTCTATATGCTGTGGGTTTACATGCTGAATTAGGTGGTGGCGCTATTCTGCGACGTGAAAAATTCAAAAACGGTGTCCTTAGTGGTGGTCTAACTGGAATTATATTTAAACTCGACAATGTAAGTGATATTAACCCTGCCATTTACATTAACCTTGGATTTGAGATACCCCTTGTAGACCAGAGAGTCTATTTGGGGGGACAATTTGGATATACACTTGCTTTTTTGTCAGGAGAAGGAGAAAAGGGTAAGGCTGGCGAAGACAGAGATGGCGACTGGGCCACCATTGGTATCTATGTGATGGCTCATTTGTTTTAGAACCGGTTCTAGCAATTAAACTTCTAAACAGGATAAACTAGGCAGAGTATGAGTCCCCCAAAATCAAAAAAACCTATTACGTATGACCAAGCCGGTGTCAGCCTCAAACGAGCTGAAACTTGGAATGCTACACTCAAAAAGTGTCTACCACCCATTCCCTATCCCAATGTTGAAGTCTCGGGAATTGGTAGTTTTGCGGCGATGCATACAATTCCTAAAACATTTGGTTCCCGACCTATTTTGCTAACTGCGTGTGATGGCGTAGGCACAAAACTTAAATATCCAGTTTCGTCACCACGTAAGCTTGCAACACTGGGTGAAGATCTCGTTGCTATGAGTGCAAATGATATTGCCGCCTGCGGTGGCGCACCATTCCTATTTTTGGACTATTTAGCCTGTGGCAAAATTGACGTTTCAAAATACCGCTGGGTACTCAAAGGCATACAAAAAGCACTCACGCATTGCAGGTGTATGTTAGCCGGTGGTGAAACTGCAGAAATGCCACTTTGTTACAACACAGCAGATTATGATCTTGCGGGATTTATGGTTGGCCTTGCCCAACCCAAACAACTACTCAACCCCAAACAAAATATCAAAAAAGGTCATGTCATCATCGGTTTGCCGAGCAATGGGATACACAGCAACGGCTATAGCTTGATTCATAAAGTATTTAGTAAGCAAAAGTTAAAAGAACTAGAGTCTCATCTATTCAAACCTACAAGACTTTACACCCCGTTTGTCCCAGAGCTGATTCAGAAGTATCCAAAAACCATCTCTGGTGCTGCACACATTACAGGGGGTGGATTCTATGAAAATCTAGCACGAATTATACCTGAGACTCTGAGCGTTCATATCCAGACAAATACCTGGCGAAAAGAACCCGCTTTTAAGCATATTGAGCAAGCTACACATCTATCACACCGATCACTCTATGAAACATTTAACATGGGGATGGGATTCACACTTTTTGTCAAACCAAAGGCTGCTGATACCATTCTGGCCTTATGCAAAAAAGCATGGCCTAAATCTACCATTATTGGTGAAGTACACAAACGCACACATCATGCGGTTGACCTCACATGACAAGACAGAAAAAAATAGTATGTTTAGCATCCGGATCAGGCTCATTATTTGAATTTTTAGCAACTCAATTCGGCTTGTGTGAAGTTCCCATAGAAGTGGTTGCACTCCTAACTGATGTTGCTGACTGTGGTGCAGTTCAAAAAGCTGATCGTCACAATATTTCTGTGCACACATTTGAATCATGGCAAAATCCAGAGGAAACATGTTTGGCAATGTCAGTGACACTTGAAAACCTACAACCTGATCTCGTCATTGGTGTGGGATTTATGAAAATACTCACTAAAACGTTCATCCATCGCTGGCATCCCATAAATACACATCCTTCATTACTACCTGCTTTTAAAGGCGCACATGCTGTTCGAGATTCAATGAATTACAACAGCTTTGTAACAGGAACTTCAGTTCATAGGATGGCTGAGGAAGTAGACCAAGGGTCATTGCTCACACAAAGCCCCTGCATATGTTTTTCAAATGAGCCTGAAGAAAACCTGCACGCTCGCATTAAGTTGATTGAAAAAGCACAATTGTTCCATACTATAATTTCGCTTTTGTCACACAAGGGTCCATCTCATGTTTGACCTCATTGTGGTCGGAAAAGCGCTTCCAGGATTACTAAGTGCTGCATTCTTAAGTCAATGTGGTTACAAAGTCCTCGTCGTTTCGGACCCAGGACCTTATCCCTGTTCACCCATTTTTCCATTTGTTGGGTGGGCTTCTGATGATTTATGGAGCTATGTTTGGAAGCGCTTAGGACACATTCCAAACTCAAGTCAGGTCATCCGAAAAAAAGCATTGGATCCTGCTTTTACATGGGTTTCAACCGAACACACTCTAACCTTTCAACACACATTTGAAACACAAGATGTTCTTCTGGCACATAATAGCTTTCTGCCGGATAAATTTGAACAAACACTCAACACCCTCAAACACTTATACCGTGAAGATCAATCGTTTTTAATTCATACACTCTGGCAACAATTCAATAGGGGCTCTCTTGAATTAGCACCTTCAATTCTCAATCAGATGCGACACGAAAACCTTTATACAGAAAAAAACAAACCACCGAATACGCCATTGCTAAAAGCTGTTTCTAACTTACTGGGGTTACAAAAAGATACGCCCTTATCAGCGCCTTTGTTTTACACCCTGTGTCATCCGAAGTCTCTTGTTGCTCAAGGAGGCTCTCTCTCTTTGGTAAATTGGCTGTTTAATATCATCAAAAAGTTTAATGGCACAATCTTAAATAACACTCATGTGACAGAACTTTTATTTGATCACTCTGAGGCAAAAGGGGTAGTTTGTGATTTCCCTCATGGGGCGTTATCTGGAGGTACTCTTTTGATAAACACAAGCCACGAAAATTTAAGACCTATCATACCTCCGCCTTTTTGCACCGGATTAAATGCTCATTCTAGAAGTTTCAGTGTGCCTGACTGGGTTGCGCATACGACCTATTTTTCTGAAGTCGACATAGACAACCTCATTAAAAAACAAATCCATTTCCCGGTGCTAATCGCATCGGATCGTTATAAATATAACGGATCTGTCATCAATCTATCGGGACGAACCTACTTATTATCAAACAAGCCGCCCCCCCAAGAACTTCAACCACTCCTTCAATCCGTGGGCATTAATAAAATCACAAAAGATCTCACA
This sequence comes from Deltaproteobacteria bacterium, assembly GCA_029262815.1. Lineage (GTDB taxonomy): Bacteria > Bdellovibrionota > JAJCYS01 > JAJCYS01 > JAJCYS01 > JAJCYS01. The sequence continues at coordinate 163,515 of JAJCYS010000004.1, forward strand.
CAACGTCTATCATTTCACAATCATGGCATTACAGAATTTAAAAATATTAGATATTCTATGACTCTAGGGTCTTGCGAAAATGGGATCGATAGTGCTTTATTGCAAGGCCTTAGTGTTACAAATTGGGCAAAACGACAGTTCGCACGAAAAACATCAGCAAGGAAGGCTGCATTTGAGCATCATCGATTCAACCATCAGTCCACACATTCTCGCTGACCCACCTGAGGCCTTTTGGCTTATTCGGTTCAGTAGCCTAGGGGATGTTATTGTCATGAGCACTGTTGTGGAGTGGCTACATAAAACATACCCCAAAACTCCGATATTTTTTATTACTCGAAAAATGTATGCAAACATTTATGAAGAAGACAAGCGTATAAAACAAGTATTTGCCTGGAGAAACCGATCGAACACTTCCTTTTTGAAGTTTATAAAAAACGAACTCAAACCACACATACAAAAACATAAAGGGGTCTTCGTTGATTTGCATAATTCAAGACGAAGCAAAGGCCTCAGATTATTATTACCACTGCCTACACTTTACGCAGTAAACAAACACAGATTAAAACGTCTCTTATTATCAAAATTAAAATTAAATCTTCTTAAGAGTCGAATGCCACTCTGCCAAGAAGCGGTCCATGGCCTTAAAAACAAATTAGGACATTCAACAGCTTTCACCTCAGGAATAGTTAAACCCATCATCCATAGCGCTCAGGCTATGCCTGATTTCCTTAAACTCAAGTTGACAGACTCTAAACAACATATCGGGATCATCCCCAGTGCAGCCTGGTTAGGAAAACGTTGGCCTAGTGCAAATTATATCGAACTCATTAAGCAGATCCATAAGCGTTCTAAATTTCAATGTCTTGTATTTGGCGGACCAGATGACCAATTTTGCACAGACATCGCTAAACGATCTCATGCCATTGATCTCACTGGCAAATTGAGTATTCCAGAAGTGGCAACTACAATGAAAAGTATGTGCCGAGCGGTTATTGGAAATGATACAGGATTAATCCATTTAGCCAACGCTTCTGATACACCGACATGTGTTATTTACGGCCCTACATCTACTGAAATGGGCTATGAACCCATTGACCAACGAAGCATCACTATTGGACTCCCCTTGTGGTGCAGACCCTGTTCACACACGGGTTACGCTGCGTGTATTCGCTTTGGAAAACGACCGTGCTTGAATGATTTGTCACCTGAATTCGTGTTCGAACAATGCAAAAAGTCCTGGAAGTGGTTATGCTAGACATTATTCAACTGTTGTATCGTATTTTGTTTAGACCTATTGCTTGGATTCTTGGTCTGATCCTTATGCCATTCTCTGAAAAACTATGGCAGTTATACAAAAAATGGAAAACCTTCCCAGCCGAACTTAGAGCCGCTTCTACGAAACATGAACTCATTCATTGCAACATGCGTATTTGGATTCATGCAGCAAGCATTGGTGAGTTTGAAAGTGTGTGTTGGATCGTTGAAGATATTCTCAAACACGCCCAAAAGAGTGTGCTTGTCACTTACTCATCACCCTCCCTTGGGAACCATCTCGACCATAAAAAACATTTGGTCAATCATCCGCGATTTGCAAAGGTGTTTTTCCCTTTAGATAACTACAAACGCCTTCGTCAAATTCGAAGAACCTACACACCCACTCACTTCATTCTCTTGCAATACGATACCTGGCCAAATTTAATGACCTGCGTGACTGAGAGCATCCCAGCACGTATTATGCTAAATTTTGCGCCTCCACCTGAAAAAGGAATCATCAATCATCTCAAACTTTCGTATCTTCATAAAGTGTTAAACAAGTTCACCTATATCCACCAATGCGAAGAAGCACCAGAACGCCCTCTTCTTTCACCTGAGCTTAGCTTGACTCATTTTTCACCTCACACACGATGGGTAACCGTCAACTCTGCAAGTAGCACAGATACGCTACCCTCTTCAACAGATCCCTTTTTAAGGCTTATTGGCGGCAATGTTTACCTGAGTGATAGTCACTTTTTATCTGCTTTGTTTAATTATATTGCGCCTCTTCATTATCAGCTGGTTTGGACACCACATGAAACACACAGTAAAAATATTAAAGCGATAGAAAAACAACTTCAAAAACTGTGTCTACGATATTCGATTCCTTATAGAACAGCTGACAAAGCTTCAACTGTAACATCAGATCATCATCCAGGTGTTGTGCTCATCACGGGTTTTGGTTTTTTACAAGAACTCTACAAATTTGCACATTTAGCGTATGTAGGGGGCGGATATAATCGCAAAGGGATACACAATGTAATTGAGCCTCTCTCTTGGGGGTGCCCGATTGTTTCGGGTCCCTTTATCGATAGACAGCCTGTTGCTCGATGGGCAGTCAAAATGGGATTTTTAAAAACAGGCAACGAAAATCCTGAATCTTTTCATCCTATACTTGCTGAGTATTTTGCGATGGGACCGAAACACGAATTGTTGCGAAATCGCATCACTCAGATGCAACTTCAAATGCGAAAACGTGCTCGTGACATTCCGAATCATTTACCAATTTACAAAGATCCTCAATCTTGATGAGATTAAAGGTCTCGGCCTGATCTATAAAGTTGCTTATACGGCATCTTCTCTCGTGCGTTCTGGATGCGCTTAATCGCAAGGCAATCAGCCGCTTGAGAGGTAGACATATTTTCTTTCATTGCCATATCGTAAATTGATTTCAAAGAGTCTCGAATTTTGTAAACAGCAGACTCTACGACGCGTGGCTCATGTTTTCCAAGCACTTCGTAGTAAACACTAATCAGTCCCCCAGCATTAACACAGTAATCTGGGGCATACAATATTTCACGTTTATATAGTGCCTCACCATGCCGGTCTTCTTTGAGCTGATTATTGGCTGAACCGACAATGGCCTTCACTTTAAGATCGTCTATCGTCGTGTCATCAATGACTGCACCTAATGCACAAGGCGAATAAATATCTACATCAAGCCCCAAAATTTCCTCATTGGAAACCACCTCAATCGATGGGAAAGTCTCGCACAATGCTTCAATACGTGAAGGTTCAATATCGGCGATAAAAACTTTGGCGCCGTTTTCGACTAAATGCTTAACGAGCACCTTGCCCACATGGCCAACTCCTTGGACAGCCACAGAAATACCTTTCAAGCTGTCAGTACCATTGATCACCTGAAGCGTAGCCAAAATACCTTCGTAAACACCCAGAGCAGTATAGGGGCTAGGATCACCGCTACCGCCTTTTTGAGCAGGGCCACCCACAACGTGCTCGGTTTCTTTCATCACCCAGGACATATCTTGCACACCAGTGCCCAAATCTTCAGCAGTAATATACCGTCCACCCAAGGAGTCGACATATTGGCCAAACATTCGAAACAACCCTTCATGTTTGTCAGTTTTGGAGTCTCCGATGATAACGGCTTTACCCCCGCCTAAATTGATACCAGCCAATGAAGCCTTGTAAGTCATCCCCCGAGAAAGACGTAAAACATCCTCCAAAGCCTCTTCCATAGTATCGTAAGGCCTCATACGACAGCCGCCTAAGGCTGGACCTAGCGTCGTATCGTGGATGGCAATAATCGAAAATAATCCTGTACTTTCATCGTTGCATACAACCAGCTGTTCATGACCATTTCTAGATAGCCGTTTTCTCAAGCTCATCGTTGACATAACACTGATGCCCCTAGTTTTTCCCCTGTAGGGAGTTAATTATTTTTTGAGGATGGTACCGGAGGTCGGACTCGAACCGACACAGAGTCGCCCCTACAGGATTTTGAATCCTGCGTGTCTACCAATTTCACCACTCCGGCTCTATTTGGTTCCCCAGTATACTGAATGATTCGCCATAAAGAAATAGATACTATTATTCGAATCCAGAGAACGTCTCAAAGAAAGATCCAAGAGTTCCCTTGAAAAAAGAGGAATTTTGTGGCGAAATGAGAACGGTCAAAGGGTTGGGGCTGTAGCTCAGTTGGTAGAGCGCTTCAATGGCATTGAAGAGGCCATCGGTTCGATTCCGTTCAGCTCCACCAGCCTTCGTTGTTTGCTAGCGCAAAAAGCTTCGTCCTGCCCTCCGGTAGCTTTAGCGTAGGACGGGCTGGCTTCGCCAGTCACTAAAAATCGTCATTGCGGAGGAGGCTCTACGCCGACGAAGCAATCTCACTCGACATGCGCAGCGTGAGCGGGGATCCATGACTCTGTATAATTAACTGTGGCTGTCCAATCGATGAAAGTAAACAACCCCTTAACAAGATTTTTTAGAAATGGGTCTATACGGTGGATACCAAAAGTGCATTATTTAAGGATATAATCAAGTGGTTTAAACGCCCAATTTAGATCTCATCAATATTTAATTCAGATAGGCAATTGAGTGGAGCTGATCTTCATTGATCGAAATACCTTCAAGCTCTTCTTTAATTAAATCTTCTTTTTTGAATTGAGATATTTGTCGAATGACTGATTCTGTTGTAGTGCCTAAGAAACAAGCCATCTCACGACGAGAAAGTTTAAAATTAATGAATTCTTTTCCATCACGAATAATCACGCCGTACTGCTCTTTCAGCGCAATCAAAAATTCTGCAAGACGTTCCCTAAGCGACGCATCAACAAAACTAAGAAGTCGGTCCTCGGAATCCCTTAAATCTCGAGACATTTTGCTTAGCAAAGCTTGGGGCAAATTCTCATCGCGATTGATCAACATATCAATGTAAGTTTTGGGAATAAAGCAAACGGCTGCATCTTCTACAACCTTGGCAGAAGCCGAATATGGCTCTTTTGAAAACAATGATCGATACCCAAGCAAATCCCCCGAAACCACAAAACGAACGATGACACTGTGATCATTGAGCCCAAAGCGAATGAGTTTGATTCGTCCCGAATGAACACAGTAAAGACCTTTAGGTTGATCTCCTTTATAAAAAATCGTTTGACCTTTTTTATAACTTCGGTGAATAAGGGATGATTCCAAAAAAGAAATATTTTTGTCGCTCAAACACGAAAACAAACTTTTTTTAAAACTCGTACAATTCGTACAATGAGGAATATCGCATTTGCCCCTACCCATAGACCATCAACCTAACATAAAGTGATTCAAGGCGCAAAATTAGAAATTGTGAACAAAATCATGTAAATTTGCTGTTCATATTGCTACGTATGGTTTATAAACGAGTTGTATTCACGATGGATAGATATCAGCGACAAATTTCATTGCCAGAAATAGGTGCTCAAGGCCAAACGCAGCTTAAGCAAACACGCATTTTGTGCGTAGGCGCCGGAGGACTCGGATCACCAGCCTTACTATACTTAGCAGCTGCTGGCATTGGAGAATTGGGCATTATTGACGGCGATACGGTAGAGCTTTCCAACTTACAACGCCAAGTCCTATTCAATACCCGTGATAATGGAAAACACAAATCACATGTGGCCAAAGATAGATTACAGGCCCTCAACTCGGACGTTACTATTCAATGTTACCCTGAAAGGCTCTCCCCAAAAAATGCGATCCAAGTCATGGAAAATTACGACATCATTCTCGATGGTACAGATAACTTTGCCTCGAAATTTTTAATCAACGACGCTGCTGTCCAACTCGATTTACCTGTTGTTTATGGATCTATTTCTCAATTTGAAGGTCGTGCATCTGTTTTTTGGGCCAAGAAAGGACCGTGCTACAGATGTTTGTATGCCACTCTCCCTAAGACCGCTATTCAAAATTGTGCTGAAGCTGGCGTATTGGGAGCTGTAGCTGGTATCATCGGTTGCATCCAAGCCACTGAGGCCATCAAGCTTGCATTACACCTTCAGCCACGCACGGAGAGTTTTCAACAGGTGGCATCTCTCAAACCTCTTATTGGTAATTTATTAATACTTGATGCCAAGACGATGCACATAGAAAATTTCAAAATATCCAAACAACCATCCTGCGCAGTCTGCTCCCAACACCCCACAATCACCTCACTCGATGAAGCGAACTATCCTGACTGTTGCGCTCTAGATATACCCTTGCCAATAGATTTTGAACTCAATGTTCATGAAATTTCTAACAGAGGTCATGTAGAGTTAATTGACGTCAGAGAATCAAACGAATGGAAACTTGAACACATCCCAGGTGCTCAAAATATTCCTTTATCATCCCTCACCTCGCAGTCAGAGCTCACATTGGATCCCGAAAAAAAATACGTCCTTTATTGCCAGAGCGGCAAAAGAAGTCAACAAGCCGCCAAAATTATGATTCAAAAGGGGTTCAATCATCTTCAACACATTTCTGGCGGCATGATTCAATGGAAAATATTCAATTCAAAATCTGAATATTCCATTCATGAAATGCTCGAGCAAAATCCGACTCCGTAATTATACCCACTAATTTATCTTCGTGAACGACAGGCAAACATCCGTACTTATGGTCGGTTAGCTTTTGTGCTGCCACCTTTAAAGAGGTATCTGGCGAAACAGTCTCAACTTCTCGCTCCATAATCTCTTCTATATTTATGTGTTCATACATCCTGTTCTCTTTGTGTTTATCCAGTTCCGCTAATTTTGAAACAGCCAACTTAAGAAAATCTCGATGCGTCACCAGTCCAACTAATTTGTTGTCGTCATCAACAACTGGCACATGCCTGACAGCTCGCCAAGTCATCAGCTCCTCAAAAGCCCTCATATTATGATCTACCAACAAAGTAAAAACATCTGAAGTCATCAAGTCTTCAACTAAGGGTTCCTTCATACTACACCTCCAACATTATTTTCAATTTTGATTCGACTTTCTTTAAGTCCACGTTTCCTCTCATCAAAAATATCAACTTCCAATGAAAAACAACATTTTAAACCATCTTCAAGTGTAACCACTTCAGATACATTTTTTTCTGTTGACGTCTCAGATTCTAATTCAGCCACGGCATTTTTTGGAAATGCGACACAGATCGCCGAACCTTGTTCCCCATTGACCAATGACAAATGGGTCTCATCATTAGATAGTGAAACTCGATAGATAATCTTATTCCCATTTGGGAAATTTGTTTTGCCCATCAAAATATTATTTGACATTAAGACATGAAGTTCATCTTCTGTAATTCGAAATCTAACCTTGTTGTCTGACAGTCGAATATTCATATTACCCTCTCTCCTGAATATATTTTTCCCATTGCTCAGGCGTATTCACATTTGAAAATAACACTTGCTCCTCTTGAGATAAAGTCAGCGACTGCACATGAAGGTGGCGTGTAACATTTCTAAAGGACCGGTCCGCTTGTTCCTTAGCATTCAATGCAGACATGAAACTCGCTTTGACTTGCTCCGTTACACGAATTACAAGAGGTAAAAAGTGCTGCTCGAATAACACGACATCGGCTACTTCTGATTTCATTGCATTTTGGAGCAATCTATCGAAAAGTGACGGGTGAAGACACGGCATATCAACAGGAATAGCAAGTAAGAAGACTGGCAAATGATCTTGTTGCTCTATTGCATCTATCGTTGCAACAACACCACACAGAGGCCCTTGATACAAAATAGGATCCGGCACTCTTCGGTTAGGCCCTTCTCCACCACTGATATAAATTTGTTTTAATGGTAAGGATGTCATCGAAAGAAGGCTGGTCGCACGATCAAGCAGAGTGCGTCCTTTAAACAAGAGCATAGTTTTATCCGTACCCATTCGCATTGAACGGCCACCCGCAAGGACGACACCATAACAATTGGCTGTTTTAAAGTGAGCAGCCTTTGAGCCATTCACTTTTTCCGTCTTCATAATATTCCTTTTTCCAAATGGGTACTCTTTTCTTTATGGACTCGATCACAAACCGACATGCTTCAAAAGCTTCGGCACGATGAGGTGACGATACACAAATGCCGACACTGGCATCCCCTACCTTTAAATTCCCCCGCGCTACAAAAATAGTAATTTTTAAAGCTTCACCCCATTTTTGACGTGCTTCGGACCCGATTTCTTGCAGGGTTTTTTCAACGATTGATTGAAAAAGATCATAATGAATGTATGCTACTTTTTTCCCTTCATTATGATTTCGCACCACACCAAAAAACAGTGTTTGAGCCCCATGCGTCGGATGGTCCAAGTTTTTACAAAATTCATGGGTCTGTACTGGACCATCTATAACCTGTACAAACATATTACTGCACATGAATCACCCACCACATACGGGTGGCAGTATCGAAAACTGTGTATCTTCGGTAAGCCCATCGGACTCTTGGAGTATGCGTCCGTTATTTGCAAGCACTGAATCAGAAACAAGCGTTTTTATTTGTGGGTTTTGTTCAATCTTTTCAATTTCAGCCACAATCCTTTGTTTGATACATAAAACGTTAGCATCACTTGGAACACTGAATCTTAGCTCACCGCTTCCAGAATCATATTTTCGAAACGCACCAAATAATTTAATCGATATTTCTTTTTTCACGATTCACCTCTCACTTCAAACCCGCCCCTACTCGCATGAAGAGGTATTACGTCGACAACCTCTCCCTCATGATACTCATTTTTTCCTTCTGGCAAAACAGCCCATGCATTTGCCTGAAGCAATGAATGAACCATAAATGAAGGCTGTCCATCTAGTATTAAAACTTTTAGGTGTCCTTGCCGTGTTGAGTATACTTTTGCCTTATAAAAACAACGTAGTTCTAATTTTTTTTGTGTCGTATTTTCAAGAATTGCTGAAACAGGAATCTCGGATGATTGATTGAGCTGTCTTCTCAAGTATGGTTCAACAAAAAACCGAAGTCCCACTGCAGAAGAGATGGGATTCCCAGGAAGACCGAACAAAACGGTCCGCTTATTAAGTCTTGAAAATAAAATGGGTTTTCCAGGTCGAATCTCAGCTTTGTGAAACAGAATATTCCCACCCATTTCTCGAATAGCTTGAGGAATGAAATCAAATTGCCCCATTGATATCGCTCCAGTTGTAATGACAATATCGGGACTATCTGACATAAGTACATTTGATACTTTCTCAATAAATTTCTTCGCATCATCGCGAAGCAAATGAACACTTTTTACGTGTGCACCCATTTGGGATAATGCGGCAACAAGAAACGGTTGTGTTGAATTTCGAATTTGACCTGGATTCAGTTCCTTCTGAGTGTAGGTGACTAACTCCTCACCCGTAGAAATAACCACAACTTTAGGTTTGTCAAACACTTTGAGTTTTGATATCCCTTGTGTTGCCAAAGCCATAATATGTTTTGGTTCAACTGGGTCTCCATAGGAAAGGATAGTGTCCCCTTTGTTAAAATCTTCACCCGATTTTCGAACATGTTCTCCAACACTAAGAGGGCGATCAATTCGAAGTTCACCGTCAGACGAATGTTGAGGTGGCATTGCATCTTCAATTCGAAGGACAGCATCAAACGCATCGGGCACTGGAGCGCCCGTCATAATTCTCCACGATACGAAAGTTTCTCGAACCTTATCTTCTAGATTTATTTCTGATCCAGCCGCGATTGTGCCCACCACTTGAAATGACTTTGGTGATTGAACTGAAGCAGAGGTCGTTTCTGAAGATTTGAGTACATAACCATCCATCGCAGAGTTATTAAATTGGGGTATTGTCTCTAGTGCTTGAATAGATTCAGCGCAAACATGGCCCATTGAATCACACAAAGAACGTTCGACGACAGGAAAAGAGGCGCGTTGTTCGAAGATAATTTTTATCGCTTCATCATATGAAATCATCACAACCTCTGAATATTTTGACGTACCAGAATTCTACTTTTAAACAACTGAACCAGATCAGAAATAAGTCCAATCCCTAAAATCCACAGCATATTCTGTGTGATTAATGCAGCACAACCCATGCTGACAAGTCTTATTTTTACAGATGTATTTTTTTGAAAACTTGGTTTTGCCAATAGACAATGAAAAAAACCAACAGAAAAAAGGAGGACAGATAAGAAAAAAGGCGACATATGTATTTCACCCAATTGTCCCACAAAAGAAAACATTGAGAGTACAACCAGTGTAAATCCAATAATTAAGTTGGAGCTGAAATGGGTGCTTCCACCTTTTACATGCGCTGTCAATCCACCCGATCCATGACAAAATGGCAATCCTCCCATCAAACCCATCCCTACATTTCCTAACCCTATGGATGTTGCTAGCGCGTGGATGGTTGTTTTATTTGCTTTTTGAGGTCCAAAATATCTTAAAGCTGTATTACGTGTTGCGATGATCGAGTTAGCAGATGTAAGGATAAGTTGCGGCACCACAAGAGCAAGTAGCACCTCTACTCTTATCAAACTAGCACTGGTGGCTTCGATGCTTTCGAAAATAATTGTGTTCTGCGCGGGATAAAAAATAGCCCACATAAAACATGCAAACGCCAATAGCCCTAAAATTGGAAATAGCTTTTTTTCAGTCACAGCAACAATCACAAACACAAGTACAAAAAACATCAATGCATTTGATGTTGAAAACAATGCCTGTCCCCATAAAAGTGACAATGCCTTCATCATCAAAATAATACCCAACCCCAGCTGAAGACCATGAATGACTTCAGTTGGGATTTTCAAAAAATACCGTTCAATATTGAACCCCACCAAAACTAAAAAGATAAGGCCTACACATGCGCCTCCCAGACGAACTTCAGCCATAGAGGCACCTATTGCAATAGCTGTGGCGGCCAAAGATTTAAGCGGCTGGACGGGCATCGGAATACCAAAATACAATCCAGATATAATATAAACAGCACCAACTGAACCTAAAAGCAAAGTTAACGAGAAACCAGTTTGAATCGAAAGCAAACCAATAAAAGGAAACAAGATGGCACAATCCGCAAAAGCACCTGTAAAATTCCCAAGACCCTTAGCCATGGTCTGCCCCCTCAATAATACTGAGCGCATGAGGCAAGATCATCTCAAGAACCGTTAACCCCTCGATCACAGCTTTAGGATTGCCAGGCAGCGTAACAATAAGGGTCTTTTGACATATGCCAGCCACTGATCTGCTGAGCCAAGACATATTTGTAAACAGAGCACCCTGTTGTCTTAGGGTTTCTCCAATACCAGGGATTATGATGTCGCATACCTTTTCTATGGCTTCTGGTGTACAATCCCTGGGTCCGATACCAGTACCACCTGTAGTTAAAATAAGGCTCACAGAATCATTATTCGAAATATCCAGCAAGGTTTCTATTATTCGGGGCAAATCATCAGAAATACATCGTTTCTCAAGTACGGTTGCGCCCGACTGTTCTAATTGCGAACCAACCAATGGACCGGATATATCCTCACGCTGACCCGTTGAGGCACGGTCACTGATTGTGACAACGGCGGCATTCACACCTAGTAAGCTTTTTTTCTGTTCAATTGCGTCCGAGATATCTGAATCGCGGTGTCGGGGATGAATCCAAACTCCCTTTTTACCACCTTCTTTTTTCATAAGATGAATATCCGATATCACAAGCTCGGGGTTCACGCCTTTTACAAGGTCATAGATCGTTAGAAGCGCCACCTGAACCCCAGCCAAAGCCTCCATTTCAACTCCGGTTTTAGCCATTGCCGATACGGTACACATGGCAGTAATGGAATGTGTTGCTGGGTTGGGCTCGAATTTAATTTGCACCTGATCTAGAGGTAGCGGATGGCAAAGTGGCAGCATATCAGGTGTTTTTTTGGCTGCAACTATGCCTGCACATTCAGCCATTGCTAGTACATCACCTTTTGGCAGTGCCTTTTTTTGGATCAAAGAGAAGACTTCATCCCCAACCTGGATACACCCTTTTGCGGAGGCAATTCGATGTGTAATTTTCTTCTGCCCAACATCAATCATTTGAAAACGTGAATTGGTTTCTTGACTCATTATCCACCTACGGTTGAAAGATTTGCCATATTCCCTACTTGACCATCATGCAAAAAGTGAGACGCTTTTTTTCGGTAAAGTAAATTAATAATTTCTTCTTTAAGCTCTTCTTTTTGAGAGTCAGATTTTAATAAGTGCCGAAGAGGATGATTTGCAGTGCCAAACAAACAAAGCCTAAGGGCACCGCGACTTGTAATCCTGAGACGGTTGCATGATGCACAAAAGTCCTTTGAATATGGGGCAATAAGTCCAATACTACCGGAATATTCTGGGTGTTTGAATTCAACTGCTGGTCCGCCCCCTGATTCTCTCTGTGCGCGAACCCAACCCGCACCAACAAGCCTGTCTCTAATGACCGAAGCACTCAAATGGTGATGGTTAAAGTAATCCTTGTTATCGCTTGTTTGCATTAATTCGATGAATCGAACGCTTACTGGCTTATAACGCACCCAATCTAAAAACAAGTCTAATTCGTGATCATTGATATGTTTCAGTAAAACGACGTTTACCTTGATGGGACTTAACCCAACGTTGAGGGCTTCATCCACACCTGCCAAAACCTTATCAAGCATTTTCTTTCCTGTAACTTGATGAAATTGTTCAGGATTTAAACTATCTATACTGATATTTACAGCTGAAATGCCAGCACGTTTAATATCTTTGGCGAGCTGAGCGAGTCGAAATGCATTTGTGGTTAACGCGACCTTGCGAATGTTAGGAATTGATGAAATCGTATTTGCAATATCCAAAAAATCAGATCTGACCGTCGGCTCTCCACCTGTGATTCGAATTTTCCAGACACCCACTTCAGAAAAGGCATGAATAATACGTCTTATCTCACTTTGACTTAATTCGGGCTCTTCAGTCTGACGTTTATAGCCATTCGGCAGGCAGTATTGACACCTAAAGTTGCACACATCTGTAATCGAGAGTCGAAGGTAGCAGAATGTTCTACCAAATGGATCTACAAGTGGCTTCAAAGTAACTCCTTTCCTAATTCCGGGAGGTTATGCCGTTTCCGCTAACATAGCCCTGGTGAATCCAAAATAGTTCTTTGAGAACTTCTCAAATCCACGGATTAGAGCTCGTATTGTTCTTTTTCTTAGAAAAACGTAGAGCTCCAAACTTCGGAGTAATTTTATTTCTTTACTAATTAAATTCTATACCATTATTTTTTTGTTAATCACATGATCTAGATCATACTTTGTTCTCAACCTTTGCTAGTATAATTCTTAGGCTTTAAGAATTGGCTGACCGGTCATGTTTATTGACATAGATATAGAGAAGAACAAAATTATGCCTATAATGAGTTACTTAGCCTACGCCTCACACGGCAAATCAAAAGAATTGGCTGATCACCTACGTGCCATTCCCGGATGTGAAGTTACACATTCTGAGAACAAAAACGTATTAATCCTAGTTACAGATACACAGAATGATACTGAAGAACAGTGTCTCCAAGAGAAACTCAAAACAGTTGAGTCACTTGATTGGCTTGCCATGACCTTTGGACACGAATGAGTAACCGAAGGGCGATTGCAAGAGGGAAAAAACATGTCTGATTCGAACATTACTATTACGCGTCGTGATTTTTTAAAAAAAATGGCTACAACTTCAGCCGCCGCCACTGCCTACTCCCTCTTTCCGGGAATTGCATTTTCGGGACTCGATGCATTCAACTCTGGCACCTCGAAGCTAGCCTGGAAAAAAACGCCCTGCCGATTTTGCGGTGTGGGTTGTGGGCTTTTGGTCGGAATTCAGAAAGGCAAAGCAATTGCGGTTAAGGGGGATCCCAGTTCTCCCGTGAATCGTGGACTCTGTTGTGTCAAGGGATACCACTCAATCCAAGCGCTATATGGCAAAGACCGCCTGAAGAAAGCACTGATCAGAAAAAATGGAAAACTCGTTGAAGTTCCCATCCAAAAAGCATTAGATATCGTGGCTCAAAAAATGAAAAGTACGATTGAATCACACGGCAAGGACTCTGTATCTATTTATGGGTCTGGACAATGGACTATCCCCGATGGATATGTCGCATCCAAATTAATGAAAGGTGCTATTGGAAGCAACAACCTAGAGGCCAATGCCCGTTTATGTATGGCCAGTGCCGTAACAGGATTTATCACTACATTTGGGCTAGATGAACCCATGGGCTGTTACGAGGACATCGATCACGCCAACACATTTGTCCTTTGGGGCAATAATATGGCCGAAAACCATCCTGTCCTGTTTTCAAGACTCTTGGAACGAAAGCAAAAGCAAAAAGATATCGTCATCGTTGACCTTGCCACACGCACAACCCGAACCAGCTTTGCCTCTGATCGATCCATTTTGTTTAATCCCCAAACTGACTTAGCTATAGCAAATGCCATTTGTTATGAACTCATTCGAACAGAACGCGTGAATTGGGATTTTGTAAACAAGCACTGCTCCTTTAAAAAAGGCAAAACAAATATCGGCTATGGATTAGAGGAACACTTTAAATTTAAAGATAAGGCACAAGACAATAGTCTTAAAGAGTACAAACATTTTCTGAAAGACTACGCACCTGAAAAAGTTGAAGCACTTACAGGTGTTTCTGCTAAAGATCTTCGATTTTTAGCCTCACTTTATGGTGATGCAAACCGTAAAGTCATGTCTTTTTGGTGTATGGGGTTTAATCAACATACACGAGGGACCTGGATCAACAATCTGATTTATAACATTCACCTTCTAGCGGGTAAGATTTCTACACCGGGTAACAGCCCTTTTTCTCTGACTGGTCAGCCCAGTGCCTGCGGAACCGTCAGAGAAGTCGGAACGTTGACCCACAAATTACCACACGGGGTGGTAATGAGTAAAAAAGCACGGAAACTCGCTGCTAAAATCTGGAATGTCCCTCTCAAACGTATCCCGCCTAAACCCACCCATCATACGGTTTCTATGTTCCGCGCTTTGGACCGTGGTGATATTCGCTTCATGTGGATTCAAGTCACAAACCCTATGGTCACCATGCCAAAGTTGAGTCGATATCGTGATGGCGCGCTAAAAAAAGACCGATTCGTAGTCGTTTCTGACGTCTACCCTACCCCAACAACCGACATAGCAGACGTTGTATTACCTTCTGCAATGTGGTTTGAGCAGGAAGGGATGTTTGGAAACTCTGAGCGTCGTACACAGCATTTTGAACGACTACTCGAGCCACCAGAAGACGCTATGAGCGACACGTGGCAACTCATCGAAGTTGCCCGTAAAATGGGGTTTAAAAAACTTTTCCCTTGGGGAAAAGAAACTTACATTCAAGATATTTGGAATGAGTATCGAAAATTTCATGACAGTCCTAAACATGCCATGGCACCTTATGAAGAGCTGAAGAAAAAACCCGGTGTGATGTGGCCTTTTGTGAAAGGGAAAGAAACCAAGTGGCGCTATCATGGCAAAACTGACCCTGCCGCTCAAGGGGACACTTTTGATTTTTATGGAAAACCTGACCACCGGGCTTGGATTTGGCAACGACCTTATGAACCCCCACCCGAAATGCCCGACCAAAAATATCCTTTTTGGCTCAACACAGGACGAGTTATTGAACATTGGCACTCAGGCTCTATGACACGACGTATTCCTGTACTTCATAAAGCAGTACCTCACTCATATGTCGAGCTTCATCCTCAAGATGCCAAAAAACTGGGTATCCAACATGGCGAACAAGTACGGCTGGTCTCACGACGTGGGTCCTTAGAGCTGTCTGCATCCATAAATCAAAGAGCCCGACCCGCACCAGGTCAAGTGTTCGTACCCTTCTTTGATGAGGGTAAGCTGATCAATGAACTTACGCTTGATGCATATTGTCCTATCTCTAAACAGCCCGATTATAAAAAATGCGCTGTGCGTGTTGAAAAAATATGAATAGTGACAAGTCCCAATTTCGTACTGGATTACCCTTTATTATTATTTGCGTGATTCTATTTGTGGCTGTCGCCTTCATATTAGGAGAGGCGTTACGCTATGGGCTCAAAAATCAAACAAGCGACTCCGTCGAGCACACCTTTAAAAAATCAGAATCCATTATATTAGCTGAAGGCGGTTCATTCTTAAGCCAGACAAATGCACCGTCTAAAAACTCACAACCCAACTCTCGACATCTGGATCAGTTTTATCATCGCCGAGCGTACCCAGGTGCACCCCCTATCGTCCCTCATCCTGTGGATTCTGATATGAATCCATTCGCATCCAAATGTTTAACGTGCCACCAACATGGTGGATACGTTCCAAAATTTAATGCTTATGCACCTGTAACCCCTCACCCTCAGCTCGTTAACTGTCGACAATGTCATGTTCCTCAAGTCCAAGATGAGTTATTTAAAATTTCTATGTGGCAAAAACCAAAACCACCCTCGATTCATCAATCTGCGCTTCCCGGAAGCCCACCCTATATTCCACATTCACTTCACATGAGAGAAAAATGTTTGTCTTGTCACAGTGGACCTTCAGCTATTCAATCAATCAAAACGACGCATCCTGAACGAGTTAATTGCCGACAATGTCATATGGTTTTACAAACGACTGAACAATGGGAGCGCCCGTAATGAATCGGAAACTCATACTTTGCATGAGCATGATCATGGTGCTTTGTTCTGGTTGTCATGACAATCAACAAAATTCTCACTCTGAGACCTTACTCAACAAAGTATCGCATGCTACAAAATCATACGTTGATCCTTCTTTGACGTCTGAACACTATTTACACGGAGTAAAAAAAATCCAGGTTGAAGGATATGAAAATCAATCGACCTTTTTTGTTGAAGAAAGAACTCAAAAAATCACACAATTCCCCTGCATGCGCTGCCACAACCAACCGCTAAAGAAAATGAAAAATAAAAATTCTCAACGGGCTCATTGGAATATGAAACTTAAACACGCCGATTCTTCAGTTATGTCCTGTACGACCTGTCATGATCAAAAACAGTTGGATAAACTCACTCTGTTGACTGGCAAACAAGTATCTTTCAACCATAGTTATCAGCAATGTGCGCAGTGTCACTTTCAGCAAGCCAAGGACTGGGGAGGCGGCGCTCATGGCAAACGATTGGGCGGATGGGCGAAACCTCGTGTTGTTATGAGTTGCACAGCATGTCACAACCCTCATGAGCCAGGTTTTCATAAGAGATGGCCATCTATTATTTCAAAAGTGCCCGGGGAAATTAAATAATTATGAGTGTCAAAATAGTATTCAACCACGTTCGTAACATGTTTTCAGACAAAGAAGAAAAAAAAACCCCTACACCTCCCAAAAAAAAGAGCTGCACCTCACCTAACTGTACTTGTTCACAGCCAAGCAGTGCATTTATAAATCTAGATTTAAAATCAATGATTGGCTCCCAAGGCATGAAAAACACAGCTGACGACGTTTCAACAGGCATTGATTCCATTATTGACTCTTATGAACCAGACAAAGCTGAACTGCCCGAAGACCTGACGACTTCTTGTGGATCTGGTTGTGGATGTAATAACGGATCACACCAGACACAGAATAATCAAAAGACTGGGGTTCATCAGCTGTTTGACAAGAAAGTGGATCGAAGACAAGCCCTAGGTATGTTAGCCGGCACCGTAGGTGCGGCCGTCATGACTACTGGGTGCAGCAGTATTGTAGATCCTAAAATCAAAGAAAAAGCCAAACTCACCTGGGAGGAATACTTCAAAGGCAATTTTCGCTTGATGACTGACACCGAAAAGAACAACACCGTAAAACGCCTTGAACGATTGACCCAACTGAATCATAGGTTTCACCCCGAAATCAAATCAACACAAGCCAGAAAAAACGTGCTGTACGGGTATGCATTTAATATCTCAAAATGCCGGGGATACATGGATTGCGTCAAAGGATGTGTCAAAGAAAACAACTTGGATCCTGAGACAGGGATGCAGTACATCCGAATATTTGAAATGAAAAAAGGAAAAATGAGTCTCGAAGGTGCGGATGGCAACTATCATCACGAAGTACCCGTAGAGGGGAACTTCTATATGGGCACCCAGTGTTTTCAATGTGAAAATCCGCCATGCGTTCCGGTTTGCCCTGTCAGTGCAACTTGGAAAGAACCTGATGGCATCGTAGTGGTTGATTATGATTGGTGTATCGGATGCCGGTATTGTGAAGCGGCATGTCCTTATTGGGCTCGGCGATTTAATTGGAAAGCACCTAAGGTAAATAAAGAAAAAGTCAATAAGCAACAACATTACCTAGGCAATCGAGTTCGGGATAAAGGGGTGGTTGAAAAGTGCACATTTTGTATTCAACGTACGCGAGAAGGCAAGAATCCTGCTTGTGTTGAGGCGTGTCCAACTGGTGCTCGTATTTTTGGCAACTTGCTGGATCCTAAAAGCGAAATTCGCTGGGTGCTTGCCAATAAAAAAGTTTTTCGGTTGAAAGAAGAACTTGGAACAGAACCAAAATTTTGGTATTTCATGGATTGACAGATGAAGAAACAAAATAACATTGTTGCATTACGACATTTTTTTGGCGATGCTTTGGCATGTCTCACCAAAGGTAGTGCTAAGTACCATCTATGGATGGGCGTGTTGACTTTTTTGATGATTTTCGGTGCCTTTGCGTACTGGATTCAACTCAAAGAAGGACTTGTGGTCACGGGCATGAATGATTACATCAGCTGGGGACTCTATATTTCAAATTTTACATTTTTGGTTGGGATTGCTGCTGCTGCAGTCTTGCTCGTTATGCCTGCTTATATTTTAAGTGATGTTGATTTTCCAAAAGCGGTGTTGATTGGTGAGGGTGTTGCTGTTGCAGCATTGGTCATGTGTTTGGCATTTGTCACCGTAGATGTAGGGGGGCCTCACAGGCTCTGGCATTTAATTCCGGGGTTGGGATATTTTAATTGGCCTGACTCGATGCTTGCGTGGGATGTGATTGTCCTAAATGGTTACCTGCTGTTAAATTTATGTATCCCTTTTTATATTTTATTTTCACGGTACAAAGGCGTCGAGCCTCAGAAAAAACTATATCAACCTTTTATTTTTATTTCGGTATTTTGGGCTGTGAGCATTCACCTGGTAACTGCTTTTTTATATGCTGGGTTATCAGCGAGGCCTTTTTGGAATTCCGCACTATTAGGACCTCGATTTTTGGCTTCGGCCTTTGCAGCGGGACCTGCCCTAATTATTGTGATCCTGAGCGTCATTCGTTCTCAAACGCGTTATCAAATACGTGATGCGATACTTCATAAGCTAGCTTTGATTACAACGATAGCGGCTCAAATCAATTTAATTATGCTTGGATCCGAGCTGTTTAAAGAGTTTTATTTCCCAACAGAACATAGCCAAAGTGCGATCTACCTCTTTTTTGGACTGCACGGACATAACTCACTCGTCCCATGGATTTGGACAGCTGTTATATTAAATGTGATCGCAACCGCTGTATTGACACTTCATCCCTTCCGTCGAAATTTCAAAGTGCTTGTGAGTACCTGTGTTGTTTTGTTTGTAGCCGTTTGGATCGAAAAAGGGATGGGGTTGATTGTGCCTGGGTTTATTCCATCGCCGCTTGGCGAAATCGTTGAATATTTTCCGACATGGGTTGAGATCGGGGTAACCGTCGGCATTTGGGCACTTGGGTTGTTTATCATGACGGCGTTGATTCGTGTGGCTATTCCTATCGAACTGGGAACCTTAAGACTCAGTGATAAGAAATTAGAGTAGAAGTGAAAATTGTCAGTTCGACGAAGCAATCTCATAATTAAATTTCGGCGAATTAAATGTACAACCGTGCGAGAGATTTTTGATTTTAGATTCGTCACTCAATGAACTGTTTGAAGCAACTACACTGATTTTCATGTACGTATTATTCAATTTTTTAATTTTATAAAGCCAACGAATCCCATCCTCTTCATTCCCTATTAACATCTTATTGACATTTTCATGATGTTCTTTAGGCAACCCTTGAAACTTAACATCTTTTACAACCAACCACCCTGTAGGCAGACCATCGTCAGTATGGTCAATACTAGAACCGCCATATAACCGTTTAGCCTTATCCACTGTAGTTGTCACAAATTCTGAAATCTCATCTATTGTTGAATTTTCAGCAGTTAAACTAGTCACAGCATCACCTTCTGGAAATTTAAAAGTAAGGTTTTGGGTAAACTCTACCTGTTCAATGTCATCTGTTAATTTTTGGTAGGTGATCGTGACAGGCACACCTTTTGACGTAGCCTGCAACTGGATCGTATTGATTTTTGAAATGGGTATGAGTTTTATTCGTAACAGGCGATCAAATTCGAATGAAATATGAGATAATTTTAAGTCATCGCACGATTTATTAGGTAAGGCTTTTAAATGAGCAGCAGGACCAACGTAAGCAAACCCATGAAATGACGTGTCCCACTTCATCAGCGGTGACGGATGGACATACTTATATTCACAATATTGGCTTTCAGCATTTTTCACATAATAAGTTCGAGCTTTTAAGGTATCGAGCGCTACTTTATGACTCGAAATACTTTTTGATTCCTCTTTTGAACTCACAAATGTATAAACAATCCGATAATCAATTCCTGTGCTTGATTTTTTCCCGACGGTCTCTTCCTGATCTTTTTTTGGAAATCCAAATACACCCGCATCAAACTTTACGGGTCTGTACCACAACTCTTTGTCCAAAAACACTTTCGAATCTACTTGCAAATCCGCCTTTTGTTGCTTCGAACCCACAAGCTCACAGCCCGAAAGAACAATCAAACCCAAGCTGACAAAACAAACCCTGAACTGACTCAAAACCATACCTCTATTGTCGGAATTGTGAATGCAGAAATTTATAGCTAATAATCTATTAAACTAATTTAAGTATTACAACACGTTAAGAGTGCTACACTGACAACTATGACGACTCAAAAACTTCGTGGATACGATATCATCAACACGAGTGCGCTCAGCAAATCTACAGCATTCAGCCGAAAGGAGCGTGAAGAATTAGGGTTGCGTGGGCTTTTACCCCATGCTGTCTGTAGCCAAGCATTGCAAGAACAACGTATTCTTGAGAACCTGAGACGAAAGGCATATGACATCGAAAAATATATTTTCTTGATGGCACTTCTTGAGCGTAATGAAAAATTGTTTTATCACACGGTCATCCAAAACATTGATGAATTGATGCCCCTGATTTATACCCCAACGGTCGGCCAAGCATGCAAAGAATTTGCACATATCTTTCGAAAAGCCAGAGGATTTTATATCACACCCGACGACAAAGGAGAGATTCGAAATATCCTGGACAACTGGCCTGTTGATGATATCCGGGTCATCGTAGTCACAGATGGTGAACGTATTTTAGGGCTGGGGGACTTGGGGGCTAACGGCATGGGTATTCCAATAGGTAAACTCTCTCTATACACAGCGTGTGCGGGAATACATCCCCGACATTGCTTACCCGTCATGCTTGACGTTGGTACGAATAATGAGGATTTTTTGAAAGACCCTTTTTATCTCGGATACCCCAATCATCGTATTCAAGGGCAACCTTATCTGGATTTGGTAGAAGAGTTTGTTTTGGCCGTGAATGATAAATTTCCAAAAGCGCTGATTCAATTTGAAGATTTTTTAACACCCAATGCCTTTAAGCTGTTAGAAACGTATCGGGATCGTACCCTATGTTTTAATGATGACATCCAAGGCACCGCTGCAGTCTCTTTGGCCGGTGTTTATGCTTCAACCCGGATCACCAACCTACGCTTTACAGACTTGCGCATTATGTTTTTAGGCGCTGGATCAGCTGCAACAGGAGTTGGCGATCTCATGTGTAGCGCATTTATGGACCAAGGGCTTTCGCATGATGAAGCCGCCAACCGGCTTTGGTTCGTAGACAAAAAGGGCCTGATTACATCAGGACGCAAGGATCTAATGATGCACAACATCCCATATGCCCACGACCATCCGCCTTTAAGCTTCATCGATGCAATTAAGGATATTAAGCCTCACATTTTAATTGGTGCTACCGGATCTCCTAATACATTTACGCAAGAAGTGATCGAGTTGATGTCCTCCTTCCAAGAACGGCCTGTAATTTTTGCGCTTTCTAATCCAACAGAACGAGCAGAGTGCACACCTGAAGAAGCGTACGCGTGGAGTCATGGTAAAGCGTTGTTTGCAAGTGGTAGCCCGTTTGCGAAGGTGACCTACCAAGGTCAAGACTTTAAGCCCGGCCAGGGCAATAATGCTTATATTTTTCCAGGTATGGGGTTAGGCGCAACCTCTTGTGAAGCCAGCCGAATGACTGACGAGATGTTTCTTGAAGCAGCAAAGGCTCTCTCAGATCAGGTAACGAATGATGATCTAAAATATGGAACACTTTATCCTCCACTATCAAAAATTCGAACTGTTTCCCTCGAAATCGCTACTAGAATTGCACAAAAGGCTTATGAACAGGGACTAGCCCAACACCCAGAACCAAAAGATATGAAAACATTCATCGCTGACCAGATGTATCAAACAACATACTAAATCCCCCAAAACCCGTTTCCTAGCTTTCTATCAAGATGAATACTATAATAACCGATTTATAGTAAAGAAATATGAAACAGCTATCCACTCACATTATACTTTGTCTCATTTTCTTACCTTCGTGCATCTCATACGATCGGTCTCAAGCAATCAAATACTATCCCGTCAAGGCCTCATACAAGCACATGACATACCTTAACCACCTCAATGCACTAAATAGACCCAACAAAACCCAAAAGCTAAAAGTAGCCACCTATAACCTTGGACTTTTGGAAATGAAGCTTTTGGGTATCGTAATCGCAGGTGTGCCAGCGTACAGCCTGAGATCTAAATTGCTAAAAACAGTCATGACTCGGTTTATCAGCCGAAACAAACCTGACATTATGAGTTTTCAAGAAATTTGGCATAAACCCGATTTTTTTACGCTTTCTCGAGTAGCACGAAAATTAGGCTATACCCCTTTGTTTACTAATTACCACAAAGTTGCGCCATATGGATTGCAAGTAATCGTTAAAAATTCATTATATGACCCCAAGAGTGCTATCCAATCTCGCATTACGCCCTTCACCTATCGCCGCTGGATTAACCTAACAGGAAGTAAGAAAAAAGAGATCCACGAACCTGTACTGTCCATAACGGAACAAGCGGGAGCCACAATCAGAGGGTATAGCGTATCGACGCTAAAGCTTAGGGGCGTAAACAAAAATTTATTAATTTTTAATACGCATCTCACCTGTTGTTCAACCTTTTTAGAAGGATATAGCGATATTCGGCTGAAGCAGGTTGAAGTACTTTCTGATGCGATCAAACAAGAATCGAAAGCTGCTGACTATGTCTTGGTCATGGGAGATTTTAACTCATCTCCTGAAATAAAAAATATACCCAAAGGTGAATTGGCCTTATGGAAAGATGAGAATACAGAAGGATATAAATATTTTCTTCGCCTTGTATTGGAGCACACTAATTTATTGGATACGTTTAAAGTATCTAATCCTCATGCATTTGGGTTTACCATTAACCAAGAGAGCAACACATTAACAGCCATTACAGAATCGTCAAGATATGAACCCAAACAAAGGTTAGACTTTATTTTCTTTGGAAATACGTATAATGCATCAAACTGGTTCTACATCAAACAATCCAAACTCATATTTAACACGCCAATTCAGACTTCAAGCCAATCTCCCGTATTTTTCTCCGATCATTTTGGCGTCATGTCTGAAATAGAGGTTGGAAAATCTCATTTTAAAGCCAGATAAATTAAAAAAATAAATTAGGGCGTGTCCTAGATCCGTTTTGAAATTCTTTTAATTTCAAGCTTTTTGATCAAATCGTGTATGGTGTAGTCTCCATAACTTTGATCCAATACGTCATCCCATTTTTTGAAAATGGCTTGAATCCCTACCTCTGCTTTAACCTCTTCTAAATCTACAACTTTGTTCCCTTTGTTCTGTAGGTAGTTAATGACGGACAACACGGATACATGCGAAGCAGGACCTTTGGGGATATATCCATCACGCTCTTTTTCCTTTTGAATAAAAGATCCCGAAACCAAATCACTTAAAATGTGATTGCTCACACGCATAGGAACGTTTAAGGATTGACTCAATTCTGAAACCACAGGCGCTTTTCTGTCCTCTTCAAATGCTCGACACACTTCAGTTAAAAAAATCAAAGACAATATTTTGCGTACACGGTACGAAATATCACCAATTTGTTTCTCAAGTTTATACGTTTGAATATTCTGATGAGCAAAACAAACTTCAGCACCCAATAACACGACAACCCAAGTTAAAAATAACCAGACCAAAAAAACTGGAATTGTGCTTAATGAGCCGTATATCTTACTATAAGCTAGTGAATGAACCGTATACCAAGCGTACCCATACTTGGCCAATTCCCAAAAACTAGCTCCAAAAATCCCACCAATCAATGCCGAAGAAAGTCGAACATTCGTATTGGGAATTAATTTATATGCACCCACAAACAAAGAACATGTAAGTAAAAAAGGAACTAACGAGAGAAAGGTTTTGCCGGTACTCGATGCAGAAAGGGTTTGAATAAATCCTACGTTTGTTTGGATTGAAGCAGTCAATCCCAATGACAAAGCCACAATCACGGGACCAATCGTTAATGCTGCCCAATAGTAATTAAAACGAGTCAACATACTACGTGATTCTTTGACGCCCCATGTTTCATTAAAAGCCTTCTCAACGTTTGAAATCAATCCAATAGCCACTAAAATGAGAAACACAAATCCCACCGTACCTATGGCACCCGCATGAACGTTTGCCATAAATTGTTCGATGTAGTTCACGATTTTATCGCCCATCCCAGCAACAAGGTTACTGAAAATAAAGGCTTTGATTTTGGATTCAGTTGATTCAAGTCCGCCAAAAACCTTGAAGAGAAAAAACATCACCGCCAACAATGGGACAATCGAGATTAAGGTCGTATAAGCCAGTGCAGAAGCACGAAGCACAATTTTCTTTTTGGCTAAATTATTGACAAACAAACTCGCAATACGAATGAAATACACAACAAGAGAGGGTACAAAACTAAGCGTATTATATTTTGCATCCCAGATATCATCTTGAATAAAAGTCCTCAAATCAGATAATTGGGCTTTTAGCTTCTTTTTCTGCTTGCTCGCCTTCACTTCACATATAGTATCGGTGAATGGGGGTGACTCATAAATAATATTATTGTGATTTGAATCCTCAGGTTTAAAGTTGAGCTAGAGGGATTTTAACGTGCACGGCAGTACCATGATTGGGCTGGCTTTCGATCCATATATGGCCATGATGAAGCTGAACAAGTCGCTTAACAATGGAGAGACCCATACCCGTTCCAAAATATCCACTTCCACCCTCAGGGCGATCAATTTGAACAAATTTGTTAAATATTTGATCGACTTTAGAAGCTTCAATACCAACACCATCATCCGTTACAGTCAGGTATAACCAATATCGATCAGACCGAATCTTGAATTGAACCTTTTCCTTGCCAAATCGAACTGCATTACTCAGAAGATTGTTCAGCAGTTGCATCAACATTTCAATATCAGCTTCAAGTTCAAGTACATAAATATCAGGTTTGAAATCCTCTAAAAATGCCATCCCTTTTTGATGAGCTTCGAACTTATAACCGT
>JAJCYS010000005.1 GCA_029262815.1 Deltaproteobacteria bacterium
CCAAAGACATGCTCCTTTTAGCTGAAAGTTATGATCAACTGAAGGCTTATAAAGAAGCTGTGAACTGGTATGAAAAATATTATGCAGCAACGGGTCAAAACACAGCGATTTTAAAAAGAATAGCAGAGATACATATCACCCTCAGAAATAGAGATAAAGCTGATTTTTATATCAAAAAGCTTGTCGCATCAAACAAAAACGATTACACCATATTGAAATGGGCCGGAAAAGAAGCCCATAGCATAGGGGACTACAAACAAGCGCTCAAATATTTTTACCAGTCAAAAAACATAAAAGAAAGTGACCCTGAAATATGGTTTTGGATCGCAGAGTCAGCAGCGTCCGATGGAGATAAAGAAATTCCGCTCATTGCTTCTAGCCAGGTCGTCACGCTTTGGCAAGAAAAACCTCGATCTCTTCAGTCAGAAGTAAAAGACATAGCTGAAGAAACACGTATCATTTTAAAGTCTCAAGGCCGGTTAGAATATTCTGAACTAATTAAAGACAATTACAAGATTGCGCTTCAAAAGTTCCCTAGAAATTTTTTACTAAGGCAAGATTTTCTTGACTTTCTAATTCGATATGACCAACTTGAGTTGGCCGATGAGATACTTGCTGACACAAAAAAGAATTTCCCGCAAGATACCCAAAAACTGTCTGCTTTAGAGTCTGAACTCGCTTTGAAAGAAGAGCGGTGGAATGACGCTGTTTTTTATGTAGAGAAACTTCTAAAAAAAGAACCAAATAATCGAGGATGGCGTCAAGATCGGGCTTGGGCCTATTGGAACCAAGGCAATTTTCGTAGATCTCGAAAGGATTACTTATTTGTCCGAGAAGATTTAAGAAAAAAAAATGTCTGTTGTTATCGGTCAGAAGATTTGGAATGGGATATCGTATCAACACTTCAATCAGTTCATGATCGTTACGATTTTCGGATTACACCCCATTTCACAACAGGACGTGAATCCGGTGATCCAAAGAATATTTTCGGGTTGGACTTTAACGGCTACCTTACTGATAATCTCCAGTTTCAAAGTTACTCCAAACATGGAGAATTTATCGCCCAAAGCTTAGGGTTTAAAACTGTCAATGCCACGCGTGAAGAAATGGTTTTTACGTATCACCTATTTCCAAATTGGTCGTTCAGTGGTGGGCTAACGATAGGCAGCAGTGACACAAAGGATATAGTTTGGGGTCCCGTAGCCCAAGTTCGGGGCGTCATTCCTGAATGGTTCTCTGTCTACTGGAGCTATAAGCACAGCCACTTAGAAATGTCATTACCTACGCAAGTTGCAAATGGTAGTTACCAAAATATATTAGCGCATGCTATACAACTTGAGATTTTGGAGCGTTTCGTTGCGATAGGAAGATATGAATACACGCATGATAATATCAGCACTTCTTCAGCCAGCGCTGATACCCATAAATTTGAACCAGAATTTATATACATGCTATCAAGAGAACGTCCTTACTTAGCTTTTAGCATCCACTACCAGTATTTAAGACTCAATGAGAATGGTGGATTTTTAGCAATTGTGCCACTTCTTGCAAGTGTTAATGAACTTTCTTTCATTCTAACGCTCTCTGACTGGATACTCGATTGCTTATATGTAGAATTTAGTGCCAGAACATCACATGATAATAGGCGAGGCCTCTCGTTTGTTGAAAATTTTAACATCTCTGGTCTAGTACGCTGGCGCCCATTCATTTGGCTAGAGATTTTTTTAAGAGCAGAATATTCAAAGGCCTCCTCAGCAGTTGCAGGAGATGAAGGAACTCACAATATCAATGGAGGCATTTCGTTTCATTGGGGATGAAAAGGAGGAAGCATGGAGAGACGAATTTTAGTTGTGGACGACGAGCAAGATGTTACTGAATTAATTAGTACTTTTTTGAGTTTTTATAACTTAGAGGTGGATACGATTAACGATCCAACAGAAGTTGAAAATGCTGTTCAGCAGAATTCCTATAATCTGCTTATTCTCGATTTAATGATGCCTAAGATTGACGGATTTACCTTAATTTCAAAGCTTAAAGAAAATTCTGTTTCAAAAGATATTCCAATCATTGTCATTACTGCAAAAACCCTAACAGACGATGAACGTATGTTTTTATTGAAACACAATGCACATCTGTTAATGAAACCCTACGAACCACAAAACTTACTTGAGTTTGTTACTAAAAACTTAGAAGAAGAAAAAAAATGAATAAACGTATAGTCGTTGTATTTCTTGAAGTCGTTGTATTTTATGCTTTGATGCAAGGATTCAATCGAGTAATCCTACCTCAATTCGCTGGGTTCCTCGGCATTAATCCCCACCCCTATTGGCTTGGCATTCTCATATTCTCAATTAGTTATGGTACATATGTTGGTTTTCTTACAGGATTAGTAGCTGCTTCACTTTATATATTTAATACAATAGTCTATCTAGAAAAATATCTTCTTGAAGATCCATCATATTATGTTTTGCCAATCTTATTTATGCTTCTTGGCCTTATTCTGGGTGAAATTTCAAGACGATTCAGAAGATCAATAAGAACAGTGAATACTGAAAAGAAACAGCTGTCGTATAATGTTGAGAAATTAGAAGAAGAAATTAAAACCCTATGGAAAATCAAATACGAGCTTGAGCAAAAGGTCGTTACTCAAGTTTCTACTCTTACAACACTCTATGAAGGCGCAAGGCAGCTTGATTCTGCTAACTTGAATAGAGCTTACAAATCAATTATATATTTCTTCAGCAAAGTTTTGGAAGTTGAAGAAGCATCCATATATGAAAGAAAAGAACATGGCTGGGAACTCACGGAATCTTTCGGCTGGAAAGACTACCACAAAGACAGGCCTGAGTCACTAGGTCCAACAGAAGGTGTGATAGGGCTCTCAGGAAGTAAAAATAAAGTCGTAAGCATTAGAGACTTTGTTAGCAATAAAGACAGCGAAATGCCAAATACATTAGGTGATGCAATTGTGGCTGGACCCATCAGAAAAGGTGAGAATGGTCCTGTAATAGCTGTATTTTCAATACAGAAAATTCCATTTTTGAAGCTTAATAGTTCAACAATGATTATTTTTTCATTCTTATTGAATTGGGCTTCAAGAGCAATCGAAAAAATGAACTATGTCAAATCTCTAAAATCTGAGGCAATTCGCGATGTTAATTATAATGCCTTCACCTACCGATATTTCAAAAAAATTGGTGATCGTGAAATGGTAATTTCCAAAAAATACGGAGTCCCGACATATATTGGCATTGTAAAAATAAATACACACAAAAACACATCAGCACATCAACTCGATTTAATCAAAGCCATGGGATCTGAAATAATCAAAGAATCATGTCGAGAAAGCGATTTGGTTTCAACCTGTGATGAAGAGGGCGTTAACTTCTGTTTCATGCTTATCTCTTCAACCGACGAGGCAGCTTCCAATATTAAAAATAAAATCAAAGAACAATTCAAAACAGGATGTAGTAGCCTTAACGAAGAAGGATGCTCTATCCTCGTTCATGTATCAAAATTAAATGAAAAATACGATAGCATTTCGCAATTAATCACTGAAGAAAAGAAATTATTTGAGCTGTGAAAAATATTTTAATAAAACCTGATCCTAAACGATTTCTAATATTCTGGATTTTATCTGGATTTTGTCAATTTCCGTTTATTGAGTGTATTCTTTTTAACGATGCACGAATGCTTTCACAACATCCTTTCATTAGCATAGGATTTTATTTTTTATCTGTTATTCTAATTTACTTTTCTTTGGCTCGTGGATTTAGGCGATTTAAAGGTGAACGACTCTGGGCTCGTACATTTATGGTTTGGTATGTGTTTTTTCCATTTTTTGGTTGGATTATAACTGGAACATCATTTTTGGGGCAATCTGTCTACCATAAACCTTATGACTTTGCTGAAAACTTTGATGTCTCCAAGTCTGATGACACTGATCTTCACCCCAATTTAACCCTTTTTAGTTCTCATGGAGAAAGGATTAGACAGATCTACGAAGAGGCGGATGTAATTCCGATTGTAGACATTTTCCGCGACGGTGATTTGGATCATAAAAGAGGTGCAATTGATTTACTGATTCAATTAAAAACGCCTGAATCCATTCGGATTTTACATGAACATAAGAAAGATGCTTCACCAGAAGTTCGTTTTTTTGTAAATGCCGCATTAACAAGAATAAAAAAATCTTATGACTCTGAAATTAACGCAGCACAGCAGCAAATGAAAGAAAAACACAATGATTTAAATTCTAGATTTCATTTAGCACGAGAATACCACCGGTATGCAAGTTCCGGACTTCTCGATTGCGATACATCTAATTACTACAACAAAGAAGCTGTTGAGTACCTGCAAATCGTCTGTGAATCACAAGAGTCGTCCAATATTGCACATTTCATGTTGATTGAATTATTGATAGAACTGAATTCTTGGAAAAAAGCTGAAAAGGCAGTTCAGAATTTCAAAAGCACATCTACTATCGACGAGAAGAATAGGCTAGAAAAACTTAAAGCGATTATTTTCTTTAATCAAAGAAAATATCAAAACTTAAACGAGTCACTTAAATTTGTATCTTCCCAATCAGATAAGGAGCATACATGGCAGGCGTCCTTGAACTGGTGGGGGTTTTTTAAATGAGTACTTTTTCTATCGAAGAAGTCAGAAAAGATATTGACGGGACAAATGAGGAACATCGCTTCTCTGCATGGCTAACTTTATATTCCGCTAGTGAACCAGAGGCAATCGCAGAAGTTGAAGAAATAATTACTGGAAATGATCCGATCAAAAAAATTCTTTTTTCTCGTTTTTTGGGAAATATACACGAAGAAAAAGCTGATTACTATTTATCGCTCTTGCTCTGTGACGACAATATTGATGTATTCAAAGAAGCTCGAAAAGCATTTGATAAAAATCCTAACCCTAACAAACTAGATTTGCTTTACCCTCTTATCGAACATCCTAAGCGGCATGTTCAATTTTTTGCTATTGAATCTCTTTCAACACATCATAAATACAACATCCTCGATCGACTTATTCCACTTTTGAGAGAAGCTGACGATGAACTCAAAGTTGTTATTTTGAGGGCATTCGAGAAAATGCCATCTCCTACAGTCATACAATACACATGGCGACTCTTAAATTCATCTAATGAGGAAATACGTTTTAGGGCACTGCTTGTCTTTTATGCTTTAAGCGAAATCAATGCCCTGCCAACTCAAAAAATATTCCTCGATATGCTCAATGATTTGTCACCACGTGTTAGACAAACAGCACTCTGGTCCATTCGCAATAACCCTCCAAAAAGCTATTTGAAATTTATCTATGACTTGCTTCATAAAGATTCTGATCCTATCATTCGGAAATTGTGCGTTCGTTTACTATCACATTATAAAACTGTAAAAACGGTTGACCATTTATTTAAAGTAGCTGTGAATGAGAAAACAATTATCGTTCGCCTGAAAGCTGAATCCACATTATCCAGCATGCCTTACAGCCTCCTAAGAAAAAGTTTCTCAAAATATTTAAATCATAAAGATGAAAAGATCCGACACAAAGCTATTCTTTTGTTAGCAGCTCAACGAAAAAGAGATTTAGAACATTTCAATTACATGCTGTCTAACATTCCCAAAAATTTGGATATCAAAGACAGTGTTATTTTTATTGAGGCACTCGGCATTATCGGACATATAAATGGAATTCCAATTTTAGAAAAATATTTATATGACAATTCACCACTACTTTCATATACAGCTGCTACAGCACTAACAAAAATATATGATATAGACAATGTGCCGAATGTTATAAATATTTTAAAAAACGACAAAATCAATAATCAAATCAAACAAGCTATTTTTATTTTTCTAAAAAGAAAATCAAATCCAGATTATTATAGCGAAGGTTTAATTGCCACAATATTGCCATATTTACATCATGAGAATCAAATAATCCGTTATATATCTGCTGAATGTTTTTTTAATGTTTCAAACGAAGAAATCATCCCACAACTATTTAAAGCCTTGATAGCTGAAAACCACCACAGTAATAAGGAAATCTTAGAAGATGTCATAATTTCAATTTTAAGAAATCATCCGGGAAGTTACGGTCAGTATTTTCAAGACAATACATCAAACAAAGAATCAATCCATAATTTACTCTATATTCTTAAGAAAGATATTTTAGACCAAGAGTCAAGATCAGTAGAGTTATTTCAACTTTTATCTCAACCTAATAACCTTCTTGAAACACCTTACAAAGAGAATGCTGTGAATCTTGTTTTTTCTTTAATCAGCAAATACAGGCTTACTTTTTCCGATCTCTTTCAAAATATTTCTGATCAACCCTCGATTGAATCATTAATCATTTCCCTTTCTGAAAAATTGAAACAACAACCAGATACAGAAATACACTTCCCTATTAAAACGATTGAGCAATGGTTTGAAAGTGAAAATAAAAATTTTATTGAATCGTTAATCTACATGCTGAGTTTATCCAAACAGAAAGAAGTTGTTCAACTTTTATCTCGAAAGTTGTGTCAATTAGAATCTCATAAAACTCCTATCGCAAAATCGCTTGGAGCTATTTTAGGGCGTACTTATGATTGATGTATGTTTAATTGTTGAAGGAGCTTATCCTTATATTCAGGGAGGTGTATCTACCTGGGTACACCAAGTTATCAACAACATGAGAGATGTCAAATTTGGAATTGTTCACATATCGGCTCACTCAGATCCAACGCGTTCATTAAAGTATAAACTATCTAGTAATGTTGTATTTTTAAATGACATCTATCTACATGATTTTGAAACTGAAAGTCATACACTGTTTAAACCCACAAAAGAAAATTACGATAATTTGATGAAAGCCTACGAAGACTTAATGAATCATAATTATGATCGACTCAAAGACTTCTTGAGTATGTTTTATGGAGATAATAAATGTTTTTCTACAGTTGAGATAGTCTATTCAAAATATGTCTTTGAAAAACTGAATGAATTTTACGAAAAACATGCCTGGAATACTTCATATCTTGATTACTTTTGGACCTGGCGAGGAATGCATCTTCCTATTTTGAAGCTTATTCAAACAAAAATGCCAGAAGCAAAAATTTATCATCCTGTTTCGACAGGTTACGCTGGCATCTTAGGTGCAATCGGTAAATTCCAAAACGAAGGAAAGCTACTTGTTACAGAACATGGGCTATATAGCCAAGAAAGGATTCTTGAAATCTCTCAAGCTGACTGGATCTACGAACCGGATTCTCCACGTTTTATTGTTCAAGGACATTTATCCTTCCTTAAAACCTGGTGGAACGAATATTTTCAATTACTAGGTAGAATTGCATACCATTTCTCTGATCAAATATGCACCATATACGAGGGAAATCGAGTTAAAGAAATCGCCTTTGGTGCTGATCCTAAAAAAATAAAAGTCATTCCCAATGGTGTGAACGTTCATTCACTGCAAAGCATCAAACGTAAACGCAAAGACAAGCCTCACATCGGTC
>JAJCYS010000006.1 GCA_029262815.1 Deltaproteobacteria bacterium
ATTATTAGGATATTACCATGAAATACTGATTGAGTCAGTGTTTCGAGTTTGATAGATCTAATTTTTATGAGGCAGATTAAGCTGAATTTTATTTGGGTCAGTACTCTAGTGATTTTGAATTTTGTTGGTTGTCCATCACAATCGGATGCTGATGAGCTCCCCATAAAATCAAAAATCGAGTACTTTCAACTCAATCCTGAAGAAAAGCAGAGCGCGATTCCATTATCTTCAGCAACAAACACATTTCTTGATAATGTATTAATCGAAAATAATATTGATCCAACTATACTTGCCAGTGCCATCATTGACATGACACTTGATGCTATCCAAGAGCTTCGTGATAGATCCTACCTCGACGTGCAACAGAATAGGTTGCTGAATCAATCTTTTTCCAAAAAGCATATGTACGGGGATAACTTCATCATTCACCTCTTAACAAATAGTCAATATTTCGAAACTGATACTTATGCATTGCCCATTTTTGAAACTGTCTACAAACGATTACAGAGATTTGCCCACACCTTAGATAACAAACATTTGACTCTACCGTATATTGCAAATGTGATGCTAAGGCTCTCTGAAGGACATATTGAGCTTGGGTTATCAACTCCTAACATGCATCGACGTAAGATTGAGCAGCTTTTTAATAGGGGTGCAATTCCATCTGGTCATAACTCTCACCTTTATGTTAACCCAGAAACCCTCGGGCAAATTAAGACGCTCATGGTTACCTATCACTTAACTGAACAGGAAGTTGTAGATGGATTAATTACGTATGCCTATCGGCTTTTGAATCGGAATCGGTTGGTAACTGAGAAAAAACGTTGGGCTGAAAAATTGGATAAAAGTAAAAACTACCTGAATGTTTGGTACACAAATTCGGATTATACAATGGCCCGTATCCTCATCAATCGAATGCTTGCTGCCCCGTCAGGAGGTAAAAAGAGAAGAGTAGATTTCATTGAAACACCGAGCTTCAACAAATTGACTGAACTCATGGAATACAACTTTCAATCAGAAGTGATTTTCTTTAAAGCTATTACGGCACTTGTGTCTTTTGGCGTATCCATACATGAATTAGGTGAGAGGTATACGTTTAAACAGCTGACAAAAATTGACCCCATTTATGGGATGCCTAAACTTGTTCAACTATTTCTTTTGCATAGGATTGGCAACCCAATTTATCCGAGACAAAAGACATTTAAGGTCCCACTCTCTATCGCGAATGCTCTAGCTTATGTATCAAAATCATTGCAAGTGCCTACAAAAGGGATCCTAGATGTGTTAGTAGATTACGCTTTAGAAAATTCTGATCGTCAGGACATGAAAGCGGTTATTGGATCAAGAATCAATAAAGAGTATCAGTCAAAAAAAAGAAAAACCTTGGGTTTTCAATCGTCCAAAGAGGATACAAGCCTGTATAGTGAGCTCGATTTAAACGGAAGTCTAGTGAACCGATTTAGAGCTGAGATACTTTTATATGCACTTGAAGTTTTGGCTATTCAAGCGCCCGATCAACTTCCCAATTTATCAAATTACTTGCAAAATATTCACTGTTCTAAATAGAAATATGAGTTATACAGCACACTCAGAAGTGAACTTAGATCTATTCTGTTGCATTTAAAAAATTTTGAATTCGTTCCCAGGTATTATCAATGTATAATTTTGGGGTTCCTTGCATTTTTCTTTCTAGTGTTGAGTACGTAATCAGCCGAACTTCTTCTATGAGCTTTTCTTTTAACTTTTCTGGTAACTCAACAAAATATTCTTTATGCTTTGAGAAGCTACCATGGTATCTGTTAAATGTTAAATCACCATCAATTACAGAGATTCGGCCTTTTTCCCAAGCGAAATAATTAGACATGTCTCCATCTGAGTCTGCTGTAAAGTAGTTGTAAATCATGACTAGATTTAAGGGCTGATCATATATTTTTTGGTAATTAAATATTAAACCATCTTTTTCCAAATATAATTTGCGCAATTTATGTAAAGTATCCCCCTCAAGGTATAACTGGCTGGTGTAATTTTTCCATTTACCATGTAGACGGGTGGCCGAAATTGGCACATAAAATGTGCTGAAAAACTGGCTGACACCATAGTGAGAAATTTCCGAATTAGCAACACTCGCATTTGAAGGTGATTTTAGAATGCCTTTCATTCCATTTTCAAAGTAGGCAAGGTAAATACGCCTGCGACCGCGTGTCCCGAGTCGTTCAGTTTTTAAAATTCTACCCTGAGATAAATACAGAGCTAAAGCGGATTCGAGTTTATCTGTTTCAATGGAAATTGCATTACTTTGAATTTTCCATATGGCCTGATTGTATTGCTTTATGTTCATGTAGTTTCGGACAGCAGATAGAATCTCAATCTCTGTATTTATTTTATTACTTTCATACAGTTCTAAAGATAACTGAAAATCGGAAAATGCTTTTTCAAAAACTACAGTAGCTTCTTTTTGAGCTTGATGGATTTCAGGGTAAAAGATTTCAGTAATTTTTCTTTTAATAGTGTCTAAAGTACATGTGTATGCTGTAAGCGAAGTGCTTAAAGCAATTCCAACTATAAGGCTTTGTACAACATAACCTTTCCATTTCATATTAATTGAGGCAAGAAAACTAAAATTCTTCTCGTTCCATCGTAATCGTATAAAAATCATCTTCCTCTACAAGGATTCTTCTACTCATCCACTTGTCTTCAGGTCTTTCGAATTTGAATTTAAGATTTTTAACCAAATATTCAAAAAGCCATTTTTTATCCATTGTGAATGTTATATCCATTAGATTTTTGTATCGATCTGAAGATTCATCAAATGTAAAATTTTTCACGATGTTTTTTGTATCATTGCTACGGGTATCCATATACGTACCACTTTGAGTTGAAATGTATCGAATAGTATTTGATCCATCTTGGAATAGAATATTACCCGCATACAAAACAGAAAGCCCAATCCCAAGTTCAACGTGTCCTGAATCGTGCTCATCAGGTGATATTCTAAGAATATATTGATTGGTAGTTCTGTCGTGGTAAATAATGTATATTTTTGGATCGCTGTGAGTAAACGTTTGCACATCTTCAGAAGACTTGAGGTCGATAAATCGGTCATTTCCACCAAATTGACTATACAAATGAAAAAGTTCATCTCTAAGTTGGGATTCTCTCAAAGAATCATAATATGCTTTTATTTCATTTAAAAATTCTGGCATGTTCTTTGGAATATGTTTTTTTAATGTTAGCTCTGTCGGTTTTGGTATATGTTGTGCGAGTAAGAGATATGGCAAAGACTCACTGTCTATTACTTTCAAAATATCGCTTTGGTTTTTGCTGTAGTATTGGTTGATTAAACCCATATATGACTCGAGAAACATTGTGTACTGTTTATCAGGAATACAGCAAGGGACTGTCTTATTAAAAATACCCTCTTTATATTGGGCCTCAAACAAAGCCTTGACCTCTTTCTCTTTGTCTTCACACGAAAAGGTATTTAGTGAGATAGTTGAAAGAAATAAGATTAATGTCAATTTTCTATACATGAGCGTGGGAAAGTATATAGCAACACTATTTGCAAGTCACTTGTTATTATATAACTTTGTTCTTAAATGATTTCAAATACCTACCAACTGTGCTCGAGCCTCTAGAGGAACAAAAGCACCTTTTGAGCCCGTAGAAATCGCTGATACGAGCTTATTTTGGAAAAAAACGAAAATGATACCGGATTGGAAACGCAAATAGAGTGTCTTCAAGCTTAGGCCCTTCACCAATATTGTGATAGATCAGTGGGATGCCTTTAGGTGTACGTTTGTTTGAGACAATTCCAATGTGCGGAATAAACCGTTTGGTCCCGCCAATATTCCAGGTTACCAAATCACCTGGCTTATAATTAGCTGAGTTTCGAGTTCCTGATAGCGTGGTTCCATATTTTTTCAAAAAAAATTCTAAATTAGGCACTCGCCTGTGATCAATATTTGTATCCGGTTTTTTAAGCCCCCAAAGGGGAGGGTAGCTCGAAAACCGCTGTTTCATGTCTTCATGTAAGGTCTTTTGAAAATCATACTTAAATGCTGATCGATAGCTTCGAATGATTAAATCTGTACAAACACCAATTGATTTAGGGACATCGCCTCCCGGATAGTCCAATTTATGATACCTGCCATCATAAGTGACCGATACCTTCGTCCTGGAATCTGCTGCATCCAAAAGTTTTTTTACTTTCGCGAACTCCATCGGAGTGGCTTGAATCACTAATGAGCTAAAAAGAAGGCATACAAAATAGGTTACAAAGAATAAACATCTCATTTTCATCATCTTACTCGAAATAAATAGTTAAATACTAGGCATTAAATCAATTTATGTTTATACAGGATGGTGCTATCGAATGATAAAATATAAAACAAATATTCTATAGCAAAAGTAATACAGAAAAGCCCTTAAGATGCCGAAATGGTTTATATATGGACGTTCTATCACCGCCTCGGGTGAACTCTAAAAATAGATCTGCTCTTCGACTGCCTCATTGGGTCAGTATTGGTATTGTTTTAGGCTCACTACTGCCAATCATGTTACAGGTTCTAGGCTTCTCATTTGATAGCCCACATTCAGGAAATACGGGTGTTTTTTGGCATATCTTCCTAGAGTCAGCAACGGGCATCATTGCTATTTTGACTTGTATATTGGCTTTTACCCATTTCTCGATCAAAAAAGATCTTGCAACACCCATTATTGGTATTGCTCTGCTTTGCTCTGGCGCAATGGACATTTTTCATACGCTTGCCTCTTCGCACTTAATAGCACACGTATCCTCAGAAACTCATTTTATCTCATTTACTTGGGTAATTTCACGAGCATTCAATGCCTTGATTTGTTTAGCTGGTGTAAGTGTCTTTCTGATCCGCCCCAATTTACAAAAGAAAAATAGTTTAACGCTTGTTCTTATCATCTCGTGTGTCATGATTTTATTGTCTTATTTTATTATGCACCTATGCGCTGTTAGCACCTCGTTGCCACGAACGCAATTTCCTCACCTACTCGTGTCAAGGCCTTGGGATGTCTTACCCTTATTCATATACCTAATCAATGCGATCATTTTTTATAAATTTTATAAAAAATCTCCCAGCTCTTTTGCACATGCTTTGATTTTAAGTACCATTCCTCATGTAGTGACTCAACTTCATATGGCACTGGGATCTACACATATTTATGACGGCCATTTCAATATTGCCCATTATTTGAAAGGTTTGGCTTATTTAGTACCGTTTATTGGACTGTGTTACAGCTATGTTCAAGCGTATTTAGTTAGTTCACGTAATGAACGGTATTTATCAAAGGCAAAAACGTCTCTTGAAAAATCTCGTTCAATGTTGGAAGACAAATCATCAGTTTTAGAAAGTATTTTGAACAATATGAGTGAAGGCGTTTTAGTTGCGAACTTAAAAGGCGAGTTTGTTTATCATAATCCAATGGCAGATAAGATTATTGGCATCGGGTTTGATGAAAACAGTAGCCCAAAAGATTGGGCAACACGTTATGGCACATTTCAAATGGATCAGAAAACTCAGATTAAAATACAAGATCTACCCCTTTATAGAGCCATTCATGGGCAGCCTTCTCAGAATGTTCAAATGTTTATCCGGAATTCTGAAATACCTAAAGGTCGATTTGTGAATGTGAATGGATCACCCCTTAAAACACCGTCTGGCGAATTAAAAGGGGGAATCGTCGTTTTTCAAGATATTACAGAGGAACGGAACTACGAGGAACGCCTAAAAATCGAAAATATTGTCTCGGGCATTCTTCAGAAAGTGAACGATTTGGCCAATTATAGTAATAATATTGATCACGCACTAAAGCTTATTCTTCGTGAAACGTGCTCGAAATTATCTTGGGACATTGGCCATGTGTACAAAAGCTCAACATGTGTTGAAAATCAACTAGAGCCTACACCCATTTGGCATTTTAAAAAAGACAAAAATCTATTTACAACTTTCGTCAATGTAACTCAAAAAACAAATTTTTCTAAAGGGAAGGGACTGCCAGGACGAGTGTTTGTCTCAAGAAAACCTGCCTGGATTGAAGATATCGTAAAAGATCAAAACTTTCCTCGAAATAAACTTTCTAAAAGCCTAGGGGTCAAAAGCGCATTGGGTATACCCGTTATTACTGGCAGTAAAACTGTCTATGTGCTTGAATTTTTCTCTCTAGAGGAAAAAAGTGAAAATAAGGCGCTTCTTGAAGTACTCAATACGGTTGGATTTCAGTTAGGACGTATTGTTGAGCGAAAACAATATGAAGCCGAAATTCTCAAAGCCAAAGAAAAAGCGTTAGAGGCAGCACGTGCAAAATCACAATTTTTAGCAACCATGTCACATGAGATTCGGACTCCACTCAACGGTGTCATTGGTATGACCGGATTGCTTCTCGATAAACCATTAGATAAAGATACAAGGTATTTAGCTCAAAATGCTCGTGAATGCAGTGAAGGACTGTTAGCGGTTATTAATGATATCTTAGATTTCTCTAAAATCGAAGCGGGGAAGCTTGAACTCGAATCTATACCATTTAATGTTGAACACATCATAAAAAACTCTATTGAGGTTGTTAGATACAAAATCCAAACTAATCAAAATATTAACTTGTCTTATAAAATTGATACCAAAGTACCACGCGGTATCGTTGGAGACGCCACACGATTTAGGCAAGTACTTGTTAATCTACTTAGTAACGCTGTGAAATATACGGAAAAAGGAACCATCGATATCATAGTCAACGCAACTAAAACAAAAGATGACCAATTTGAAATTCAAGTAATGGTTCAAGATACTGGTATAGGTATTCCAAAAGCCAAAATTAATTACTTGTTTGAGTCTTTCACGCAAGCTGACAGTTCTACAACTCGTAAATATGGTGGTACTGGACTTGGGTTGTCGATATGTAAGAATTTAGTAGAATTGATGAAAGGTAAAATATCGGCTAAAAGCAAAGTAGGAGTGGGATCTACTTTCCAATTTTCTATTTTAGCAAAACCGATAGAACTGGAATCCCGAGCAGAATTTAACTCAACACAATGGGATACTACTTTTCAAAAACTGTATCCTATGAAAATTTTGCTTGCAGAGGATAACCCTGTAAATCAGCAGCTTGGAATCAGGCTACTTGAAAAGTTGGGGTATCGAGCTGATGTTGCTGGAAATGGGATTGAAGTTATTGAATCCTTAAAACGTCAGGCGTACGATCTTATTCTTATGGATGTTCAAATGCCCGAAATGGACGGACATGAAGCGTCAAAGAGAATTCGATCTAACAAGCGGTTACCTCAACCCGTAATTATCGCTCTTACTGCTAACGTATTTACGGAAGATAAAAAAATGTGTTTGGCAGCAGGGATGGATGACTTTGTAGGTAAACCCATTCTTCTACAAGAGCTGGTTGAAGCTCTGAAAAAACATGCCACTAGAAAGCACACGTACATAAATGCCGTCAGTACCGTTGAAAAAGAAAATAGTCCATCATCACTCGTAGTTATTGACACTGAGCAAATACTGACTCAGTTTAAAGGGGCTGAAGATATTCTGGATGAAATTATTGTTCTTTTTAAAAATACGTACCAAACGATGCTTGACACAATCAATGAAGCCATTCAACAAAATGATGCCAATAAACTAGAGCAAGCAGCTCACTCCTTTAGGGGTACCGCCAGCCAGCTTTATGGACGTAACTGCGCACAATTGTGTATGACATTAGAAAAAATGGGACAAAATAATTCACTTGAAGAAGCCAACCCTGTATTTAATCAACTTGTCACAGAAACTAACCTTCTATGCGAAGCTTTAGAAAAGCTACTCAAGCAATCGAATGTTGCCTAAGTCAATATTTTTTGTTTTTTGATATAGCACTGATGATACGATTCCGCTTCAGTAAATGGGCCAACCTGAACAATTTCTGTCACAATTGAATTTGAAAATCGACCGGAATGTTCAATATTTTCTTTTGATCTTATTGCTTCGGAATGTTGTTCCACGTTATGTGTAAAAATAGCAGATCTATATTGTGAGCCATGATCAGGTCCTTGTTGATTGAGGGTTGTAGGATCATGGGTATTCCAAAATATTTCAAGTAATTGAGCATATGAAATAAGAATGGGGTCATAGGTGATTTCAACAGCTTCTGCGTGACCAGTTGTCCCGGAACAAACTTCTTCATAAGTCGGATTTTTGCTTTGCCCCCCAATATAACCGACACGTGTCTTAATGACTCCAGGAATGCTTTGAAACTTTTCCTCTACGCCCCAAAAACAGCCAGCGGCTAATGTTGTTTTTTGTAACATTTTATCCCTTTGTTCAACAGTCAGTATAGTAAAGGATAATTGAGAATCTTGCCAAGACTTACATCGACGTTTTCCGAACACTTTGTAACGTATTCGAGCAATTAACATATAAATAAACGTGCCTAAGAACTTGGGTACCCACAGAAATATTTTGTACTTATAGAATCGATTTGATAATATTTTTGCAATTTGAGTCACAGCAGTTGCACCTGTATAACAATTTCCCTGTTGGATCAAAACTAAAGCATCTCGAAAGTCAGGAGGAAGGTGCGTCCAGGTTAAATAGGGTTCAGCTAATTTATCTTGTAGTGGGAGGATTAAAAAGTTTTTTTCAGAATCTTGATCGATAACAAACTCGATTATCCCTTGGCATAGTCGACATTCACCATCGAACAGGATCAGCCCCTTCATGAATTGTTTTTTTGGTAGTCAGCACGCAATACACGTCGCATAACTTTGTTAGATGCCGTTCTTGGTAAGTTTTGCACAAACTTAAAAGATTTGATTTTAAACAAAGGGTTTAGCTTAGTTTTTAAAGCTCTCTGTAATTGACTCATCAGATCAGAGGAATCAATTGCTGCATCCGCAACCACATAAACCAC
Source organism: Deltaproteobacteria bacterium (assembly GCA_029262815.1). Lineage (GTDB taxonomy): Bacteria > Bdellovibrionota > JAJCYS01 > JAJCYS01 > JAJCYS01 > JAJCYS01. Next base: position 8,920 of record JAJCYS010000006.1, read on the forward strand.
TAATTCACTTGGGCCTCCTGCTTCTGGAGACACAGAGATGGCTGCAGTTTCATGAACATGCTCAACTGTATTCAAGACACGTTCAATCTCTGCTGAGCTGACTTTGATACCACCTAAGTTCATAGTGTCGTCGGCTCGACCTTGCGCTCGGTACATTCCGCCTGATAAACATTGAATTTGATCCCCATGACGACGAAGGGTGGGCATGGGTGTATCTTTATAATAAACATCATCATGATCTTGATTTAGCAAGGACTCAGAAAGTCCCAAAGATGGCCCCTCGATAAATACTTCACCATTTGGTGATGGTTTTCCTGATTCATCCAACACCTTGAATGCCAGTCCAAGTGCAGGTGTGGTAAAAACTGCAGGTGAGGCGGGTTGGACACAAGTTCCCGTAATGTACCCACCACCAATTTCAGTTCCACCGCAATACTCAATAATAGGTTTGTACCCGCCCAGATACATCAAATAATGATAGTCTTCAGCATTTGAGCATTCACCCGTTGAGCTAAATACATCGAGCTGAGACCAATTCAACCCTTCCATACAGTCAGACTCTCGCCATGCTTTGACAAGACTTGGAACAACGCCTAGCATTGTCACGCCCGTGTTTTGAACAAATTCTCCGAAGGTTTTGGTCGTGGGCAGTCCATCGTATAAAGCCAAAGTCCCTCTATTGATCAGCCCTGCATATATAAGCCAGGGGCCCATCATCCAGCCAATGTTTGTAGGCCAAGCCAACACATCACAATCGTGAATATTGTGGTGCAGGTATGCATCCGATGCACATTTAATGGGCGTCAGATGTGTCCACGGGATGGCTTTAGGATTTCCGGTTGTCCCAGATGAAAACAATATATTAGTTGCGTCATACGGATCACAGCTGTGGGATTCAAATGATGTCCGATCACTTAAAAAATCCTGCCATGCCAGATCTCCTTCTCTTAAAGGTTCACAAAGTCCAGACATTGACTCACTACACACAATTGCTAGCGGACTTTTGGCTTCCTTCACTTTTGTGTACAAAGGGAGTGGTTTACCGCCCCGTAAAATCGCATCTTGGGTAAAAATAGCTTTTGCATTGCCTATGCGCAATCGCGTTCCAATTTCATTGGACGCAAAACTGTCCGCTATTGAGATCACATGTCCGCCCATTTTGATAATACCTAAGTAGGCTGCAACACACTCAGGGGTGAGTGGCATATCGATGGCTATTGCATCTCCTGGACCTAGGTCCAATGCAGTGAGACCATTAGCAACACGATTCGTCAGATATTCAAGCATCTGATAGCTCATCGCTTCGATTTCACCGGTTTCATTTTGATATCGGATGGCAACAGCTTCTTTGGGTGCCAAAAAACAGCTATCAACAATATTGAGTTTGCTATCTTTCAACCAATTGGGATGTTGCACATTTCGGATATCCCCAGCTATACGATCGTAGGGTTGTTTGAATTGAATTTGGAGTTTCTTAAGCATCAATGCCCAAAACCGTTCTTTTTCATTAATAGAAAAACGATAGAGGGCAGGGTAGTCCTCGAGCCCCAATTCATTCATAAGTTCATAGATTTGTGTACGATGAATATGTTGCGGAATCCACATCGGGGGTGGCCCTTTGTCTGCCTCCTGCCAACTTTGATAAACACATTGATAGACATAACGGTGAAGGTCAAAGGATTGGCTCTTGGTTAAAATCTCTTGAATACACAATTGCCAAACTTCGTGCGGGGTGTGATGTTTCTGGAGGTAGGTGATTTCGCTGGCAAGCAGCTCGGCCCCTTTTTTAGACAATCCCAAAGCAGTCAGCGTACCTACCTGAATTCCGGGTACATGATGTGCAGTCATAACGCCCCCTAGGTTACGCTTCGCACTATACCAAGTTTGTGAACCTTCTTCTATTCTTTTGTCATCCCAGCGGAGGCAGAGTACCCCGGGCTTACACGGAGGAATCAATTTATTCTGCTTAGAGCAATCATCGCATATATTATCTAAGTTTATTTACTATTGTGGCTTTAAAACAATATTAATTTATGGTAAAAAGGCACCATGAATCATAAGAATGCCATGCTCAGCCTCCTGTTGTTTTTCCCCGTTCCTGGTTTTGCTCAAAAACCCAACCTTGATTACCTACTACACAAATATGAAGCGATCATTGCCAAACATGGGTTTAACGAAATAGACGCGATCGTTGAGCTGGTTCAAGACCGGGATTTCTTTCCCGAAAAAGGGCTGGTTCATATTATGGGGTCTGCTGAAAATTTCTATGAGTGGATGATTTTCGTATTGTTCAGGTCCGATATGCACGTTCATATCAGTGGCACAATGGACGATCTAGACCTTTACAGACTCACGGCACCTATTGATCATAAGTTATTTGCCATTCGGGACCCTTACGCTCAAATTAATCAAATTGATGTAAACATCATTAGACATCTTTATTGGCCGACACTTCAAACAAGAACCCCACGTTTATTTGAACTCTCGCCATACAAGACATCAGACAAACTCATCGAAGCAATGAAAACTCAAACAGTCACCCACAGCTTGAATATCCAATCAGCCCAAGTCGGATTATCCGACGTCATATTAGCAATCAGCCCGAGGAAATATGAATCACTCATTCTTGATAATTTGAAAGAAGAGGGCCTCCTCTGGCTTACAACAGAATTTACCAGCATGAAGCCACAAGGGGTTGAGTTTAATGAATTCCATGGAAGAGGGCTTATGGAATCAATATCCATGGCCTTAGTGACTGATCGTGTCGATAATCCTTTTCACTACCGTCAAATTCTTGGTCCAGTTGGGGCATTTTTGCCCGCAAAAAAGAATAAGGGGGTAGATTTTAGCATTGAGCAACGAGCTGAACCCAAGAATCGATTTTTTGGTTTATATGCTCGAGATCATCATGAATCTAGTGTGATAGCCACTAAACCAAATAAGCCAGTTGAAAAATCAAACGTTCTACCTTATTTAGAAGAGTTGTTGCCCGATAATTTCAATCACGTAACCAATTCACACGAAATTCCAAATTCATTGGTACTCATTACACACTAACGCTTTCAAATCACAGTCTAGAGCAAGTCATGAAGACGTACGGCCTGCCGAATTCACTTGAAACTATTCGAGCTTCTTCTGAACTAAGTGCCAAGTTAGGGTTAGCACTCCTCTGGTTATATTCTGCGTGGAACACAGATAATGAGTTGCTCTATTCTGACTATCGAAAACAAACTCAAGCCATCCCGATAACCCACTTTAAAAATAATATAACAACACAACCCGACAGGTTTGAGTTTGTTTCTACAGTTCTTCAAAGAGGACTGGACAGCGAAGACCCTGAGGCTCGGTCACTGGCTCAATTAATGATTTCTGAATTAATTCCTTTTACCACTTCTCAATCATTGGAAATCCGTAGTCAAGTTCTTGCATTGGTTCATCAGCTCAAGAATGAAACCGGAAAGTTTAATTCGCCCATTATAGAGCAATTCTGGATCGAGACGATTCTCGACTCAATGGTTGCTGGAAGTGATAAGAAGCAAGTTAGAAAAATCCTCAATGAAATTTTACGTACAGTGGATACTCATAAGTTACTCGGTGAGCTTATTTGGCGGTGCACTCAGCTATCTCAGAAATATCCTGATTTACTCACAAAGTTGGAGCTTGTTTTTCAAATGAGTCACGGTGAAAAAGGAGATAGTAAGGTAAACGCCTTATTTCAACGACTAGTGAAACATGCACAACTCATTCAAAAATTGACCAAAAATCCAAGATCTAAGACTTGGGATGAAATGATAATTCCAACGTACGCTTACCTCAGTCCATCATTTAAGCAGATTGAGAGGTCATTGATGTGTGAAGACTAATGTGCAAAACACTTGAAAAAACCTGGTTGATAAAGTATTTTTCAGGTTGCGCTTGGATTTATTTAAAATAATCCGATGTAAAGCTATAAGTAGATAGCAAAAAAAAATAGGAAACTCATGAACTTAAAACCAATTCGCGGTGTGTTATTCGATCTAGACGGGGTCATCATCGACTCAGAACAATTACATGGTCAAGCTTGGGAAGCTGTTGCGCAAAAACACAAAATTCCTGAATTGACGCATGACAACTATGCAGATGCTCATTTTGGGGCATCTGATTACGACATAGCTGCACTCTTCTTTGCGCAAGCAGAAGTGCCTGAACGTGTCACAGAAAAGATTTCATACTATCTAGAAAACCTTCCGAATTTACCCATCTCAAAAGCAATTCATACCTTTATCACCCAAAGACCAAAATCGATTGAGTCTATTGGTGTCGTTACGAATTGCTCTCGCAGGGAAGGGGAGCACTTGTTAGCAACTATCGGGTTATTACCTTATATCGATTTCCTTGTTACGAGCAGTGATGTTGATCACCCTAAGCCTCAACCTGATCCGTATGCTAAGGGCCTTGTTTTGACACAAGAACGCTGCTTAGATATTCAAATTGATCAGGTGCTGGTGATTGAGGATTCAGTAGTCGGAGCAACAGCGGCACAGCATGCCGGCATTCCTAATATTATTCAAAAACCTTTTCGAGATTCATTTATAGACACCACTTTAGAAGCACTATCCAAACGTTAAAACAGTAATAACACAAGAGAATCTCATCAACTATCTTGTTGTTATTCCGGATTAATAGCGATACCATTGTAAATATGGAATATCAAAGAATTCTTAATTTACCGAAATTATTAAAAAATAAATCTTTTTTCCTGTTTGGTCCTCGCTCTACAGGAAAAACGTACCTGATCAGAAAGCAGTTAAATGAAAAAGGAATCCTAATCGATCTTCTCAAAACTGAGCTCTATTTGCGACTGTCTGAAAACCCTACTGAAATTGAATCCATAATAGCTGCGAATAATAATTTAAAAGATAAGGTAGTAATAATAGATGAGATTCAAAAGATACCTGAACTTCTTAATGAAGTGCATCGATTAATTGAACAGGAAAATTTTTGCTTTTTACTGACGGGGAGTAGTGCCCGAAAATTGAAGCGAGGACATGCCAATTTGCTTGCTGGCCGCGCATGGACCGCTGAACTATTTCCCCTTTGTTTCGCGGAAATATCTAATTTTAACTTAGATCGATATCTTCGATTTGGCGGATTGCCACATGTGTACCCTAGTGAGCACCCAGAGGAGGAACTCGATGCCTATGTCCAAACATACCTGAAAGAAGAAATTTTGGCGGAAGGCTTAATTCGAAAAATGCCACCTTTCTCAAGATTTTTGAGGGGTGCTGCACTTTCTAATGGTACCCAACTAAATTTTACTCAACTTGGCAGTGACTGCCAAGTTGCACCGTCTACGGTTCGCGAATATTACGCTATTCTTGAAGATACGTTAGTGGGTTTTTTACTGGAACCGTGGACATACTCAAAGAAACGTAAGGCAACTCAAACAGCTAAGTTTTATTTTTTCGACTTAGGTGTTACACACACCATTTGCGGCACGAAAGAGCTGGATCGGAACTCGAATCTATATGGTATCAGCTTTGAGCATTTCATAGGATTAGAGCTGAAATCTTATTTGAGTTACAATCGCACCAAAGATTTATTGACTTTTTGGCGCTCAAAACATGGCAGTGAAGTAGATTACTTGATTGGAGAGCACACAGCAATTGAGGTCAAATCATCCAAAAGAGTCTCATCACGGGACTCTAAAGGGTTGATAGCATTACAAGAGGAAAAAGTATTTAAACAGTTCTACTTGGTCAGTCAGGACCGCACCGAAATGAAAAAAAATAATATCTCTTATCTTCACTGGAAAACATTTTTATCAAAATTATGGAACAACGAATTATTTCAATAATTCCATTAGCGTCCGTCAGGGAGGGATCCCCGGGCACGCCCGTGGGAATCTATTACCAAACGTTAAAAAAACCTCCAGGGAAGTGTTACCCTGGAGGTTTTTTTAATTGAAACCAGTCGTTGAAAAACTACACTACAGTGCGTTTTTGAACTCTACGCCAGGTCTAAATTTAGGTACCCAAGAAGCTGGGATTTTCATCGTTTTGCCCGTTTGAGGATTGACCCCAGTACGTGCTTTTCTTTTAATTTTGGTGAATGTTCCAAACCCCACCAATTTTACATCTTCACTCTTTTTTACGGATTTTTTGACATTAAATACGAGAGCATCGATAACCCGTCCCACATCAGCTTTTGTGAGCTTCGTATTATTTGAAATCTTCTCGACGAGCTGTTGTTTGTTCATGGTCCATTCCTCCTTAATTAACCAGGTTTGAAAATATAGTTCTTATAGTACTGTCTTTTTTCCTCTTTAGTAAAAAAAAATCATGATTCAAACCACTTTTTTTAATTCAAGGTTGCGAACTGATCAGGGTTTGAAACAGAGCGTTAGGGTAGGTTGTTTTATTTCATGTGTTGGATGTAAAAGGTCATATCATCAGCAAGATGATTTAGTCTGTTCAGTCCCTTATAAATGTCATGATACACTTCTGTCACACTTTGAGAGGAACCGTCCTGTTGAGGTGATGTTACATGTTTGATGTTATGAAGCTCTCTTTGGGTGTTTAAAGCTTCCTTAATACCAGCGGATCGTTTGATCCGCTTTTGCCATTTTTTCTTCTTTTGAACCATATCTACTTACTGCATCGGAAATCAGATAAGAGTTCTTTATTAAGTCTCATTTCTATTAGAAAGGGGATTTGACCTGAGTTGAGTAAAAATGTCGCATAATATATATTATGTTACATTATTGATTGTTTTTTACTTATTCTCTCCAGATTCCAATTATGATGACCAGAGAAATAACTATGCGGGTCCTTCGAATAATAGCAATTGCATATATCTATATCCCAACCATTGCTTTTGGGTGCAGCCTTCAAGAAAAGCTTGATACCTTTGTTCTGAAGAAAAAAACAATCACGACTCATCGGTCTTTTTTTCAAAATGTACGGCATAGCATACCCAAAGAACATCTCGAACAGTATTTATCCATTGTGCTAGATCAGAGTATTGAAGTTTTACACATCCCAGGATCCGTATTTGGCATCGGTCACATAGCCATACGAATACAGTCCCATGTCTACGATTTTTCGCCCTTGGGGTTCAAGAAAATACCGTTTATAGATTACTTCAAATCCGTTACCGCAGAGTCTCATGAAATTCGGGGTTATCTAATCCAAGCCAGTTTGGAAGAAATTCAAAAAGCTAAAATGCATGCTGAGGCACGGTTGAAAAATACTGCCTTCTTAAATAAAACGTTTCAAAGCGCTTTAAATAATTGCGCCAAGTATGTCCACGGATGTCTCATGCATGGACAAAAACTCAGTTTAATGCCCTTTTTACGTTCCGAGCCTTTATATATCGTGGCTAAGTCAATTCATCATTCTGATTTTATTGGGCAATATACTTATAATAGAGAATCTTCTCAAGATATCATGCCATTAGCCTATGGCATTAAGGTAGCTTTTCGATCTGTGATCTATATAGGCTTACCCATTGTGATTTACCACGCACTCATCTTTTTATAAATAGTCAAAAATTACCATCTAACATTTTGATGAGAACGGCCGATTACCAGTAAGAGGATATTAGGTATGAATCATTTGAAGCAGACCATTAAAAACCATAAAATCCTATCAGTAGGTTTACTTTCAGTTTGTATTTTTTTTGGCGTGCAGCAATCCGGACATGCGGGTTCAGCAGTTGCAGGATTGGCTCTGTTTATGAAACAAATGACTGAGTGGATTTACAAAACAGAAACCAGACTAAGTACTATTGAAGAGCGGCTAAAAAGGCTTGAACGTCGTCCCTAAGGGACATCTCACATAAGGTAGGATTGGGTTTCAACGAGATCATTCTCGACCACATTAAAATACGTCCGTATCACCAGAGTCTTTTGGCGGACATCTAGCAAATCATAGTAGGACCTTTTGGACTCTATAGTTTCTTGGGAGATAAACTCAAAAAACAGATCTTTGACCTGATCAACTTCCTCAGTATCGATTTCACAGTTCGACGAATAGGCAATCTTGATATCCATCGGTGTAAATAAATGATGAATACCGCTCTTAGACTGACTGACGAGATACTCCACCTCACGCAGCTGAGATGGTGTTAAAAAAATCATAGTACACTTCCTTGTGCACGAAGACAATCCGTGTCTACCTACTATTGTCGCGCATTATGAAAATAATTCAACAAAGTACTTTTTTATAAAATTATGTATAATAGAATAATTGGTTTGCATAAAAGATGAGTACTCAGCATACAACGATCACCCTAACGAAATCTCAAACGGTTCATCAATGGCTTACAGAAGTTTCAAAACAGTATTCTTTTTTTGATAGTTTTTTTCTATGTTCAATTCATGAGGGCGATATCCATGTGTGGCCCCCTTCCCTAACAACTTACCCAGACGCACGTGAGCATGCCAATACGCCCAATCTTTTTAGTACCCATTTAAGCGAACCCACTTTTTTTCGTGTCTGCTTTCAATCCTGCATGCCGTATCACGGCTATGTAGTGCCATCAGCCACTCATGATGCCCTCTATAAGGCCTTGGACACGACTCAACCCGAGCATGTCACCTTACTACCTATCCTCATTCAGGATGCGATTGTGGGCATTCTGTACATGGAAAAAAAAGTACTCGATAATCCAGCTGCAATCCCATCGATATCCCACATTGAACTCACTTGGGATGCTTTGCACAGTCAATTTCAAGACTTTTATCAAGTCTCTGTACAGGGTTAAGTCATATTTGAACGGATTTGAATGGTCCGAATTTTAGCATCAGCACCTTGATTCACAGGATGGGCTAGATTGATAATTAAATCGGGCTTTTCAATCATTTGGACTAAGGTAAACCACTCAATCCAAAGAATGTGCACTCGATCGTCAAGTACTTCGTCCCAAACTGATAACACCTCTGCACACAAGCCTGTTTTTAATCGATAGGCATCGACATGCCAAACCGAGAGATTGTTTCCTTCGTACGTTTTTAAATATGTAAAAGTTGGGCTTTGGATAGGGATCTGAGGAAGTGTGTCATCCCATTGACCACTTAACGTTGTATAAAGCGATTGAAACAAAGTCGTTTTTCCTGTACCCAAATCCCCTTCAACGCCGATGATCCAATTTTTTTTGTCTGAATGCCGCTGGATATACGTCGAAATACTTCCGGCCACAGTTGGCAATTCGTTTAACGAAACAGATCCATTAACAAGATATTCGGACATACTCGGGTTGTATAACATATTATAGGTTTAGAGCCAACCCATCTACCCTGTGTCACACCTCCGATATCAAGGAGGTGGAATTTCGCTGGCGTCTGGACAATCCCCCCTAAAAGGAATGTCCCATACGTTAAATGAGTAAGCTCCCCGCGCACTGGCAGCATCGAAGGGCTCGCCAAGCGAAAGGCCCGCTGAAGGCGAGCTAAAATCTGTACTACTTGAGCCCGTAAAATGCGAAAACGAATACCATTCACGATCACCAGAACCAACACTCGCTGAAAATAAGACGACGGCTGTAGTCTTGGTTCCAGGGCTCGTGGGTGCAGGGCCCCAGTTTGTATTTCTGATGCTAACGTCCATCGTTCTAATCTCAGTAAATGTCGGTAGACCAGCAGTGACTAGCCCAGTAAAAAAACCATTACCTGTTGCTTTTTCTTCTGTGGCCATACCTGCTTTTACGACACCTGAATCCTCTTGGCTAAACGCCACAGTAGTGGCAGTCACCCCGTCTACAGTATTACGTGCTGCATCATGTACACGAATTGTCGCAGTCGAAGAGCCTGAGTCGTATAATTCTTTTAGTGCACCTTCCGTACACGTAGAGCCGTCTGCAGGACACGTTAAATCACGTCTGAACAATCTCGTTGTGCCGGATGATGAACCTGCAAAGAAAATCTTGCGACTGGTGCCACTTGCAGTGACAGCAAACCCATTCCCCTTAAATGCTGTGCCTAATGTAATCATCTTCGCGCATTCACTTTGAAACCCTAATGCTGAGCCCGTTCGTCCAACTTTTTTGCTGCCATCGCATTCAAAAACATCACCGTTAGATAAACTTGTTGCACCCCAATGTGGTGTATAAAAATCCAACCCTGTCACTGTATCTGCCGTACTGGATTTTCCCCAAACAAACCCAAACTGAAGGTTCGAAGATTGGAATATACAGTGTATGTTAAAGAGATCATCTCCATATAATCCGCATGTCGCCATATTTCCAACTGAATCAAATGCACCTGCTCCAGCAGTCTGATTTCCTAGATTGTAAGTGAATAATTGGAATGCCTCATCAGAGGCATCCGTGACAGGGTCACTCCCTCCACTGGCGTCCCAAAGTATTAAATTATGCGCCACATCTGGACCTGACGAACTCCCATTCAAGGTCCCTTGCTCATTATAGGCAACGTAGGGTTGCCTATCTCGGATTGTAGATAGTTCTGTAGGGGTCCCTGCAATACCGCCTGTGATAGGACTCCGAGCAAAGCCGGTGGGACTAGATGGTCGCCCAACGCCAGATACCGTAATGATTTTATCGCCAGGTGAATCATAACCTAAGGACCAGGCATGCGTCGAACCAGACTCAAATCCATCACTGAAAAAGAGATCGCCACCTGGAGAGCTCGTACCACAGGCGCCTAATGCCATCACACCAGTAGAGGGAGTCTCTAAATCATCAGTGAATGCCACCCGGGTACATTTATGGGTTGGGCTTAAATTGGTTGCGACCCCGGTCGACCGAATGACGCGAAAGGGATTGAGATTGCTAAACCCTAAACAAATACCAAACTCGCCATCAAGCGTCCAATCACATTGGCCAAACCCACCAGATGTTTCAGTGGTAATGGTTTCTATAGTACCTGGTGTGGCACCTGTGAAAGGCATTCGATACGCGTTGGGTGTGGCCTCAGCAGGTGTTCCGGATGGATCTTTTGTCCATACAAAATAAAGATAGTTCGTGCCCGTAGCAACACCCGTCCAAGCAAGATCATGAACTGTACCGGTCGTGTTGACAGGCGTAGACGTGAATGGAGCACCCGTACTGTTCAATGGATAAGTAGACAAAACACCAGTAGTTACGTTTAAGCTTGCGCCAACGAATCCATTACTTGAAATACCAAACCCAATATCCAGTGTCTCTGGTGAAGACCTATTAAAACCCCGAACAACGCCTACTTTGTCTTGAACACCGAGAAATTGGAGATCCAATGACGTATTATCCGAAGTTGCCGTAGTGGATCCTGCTAATTGCCAAGTTAAGGTCATGCCTACAGCATCATCTGGGTCAGGCGCTTTATTTCCGTTAACATCGTACACATTGAACCAGGGCACACCGTCCGTTGATTGGGTAATCTCAGCAGGTAAGACGAATGCGTCCGTTGTACCAGAAACCGTAGGTACAGTCTCGCCTGTACCCAGTGCACGGAGCTTAGCAGAAAAACCTACTTCTGCACAAAGTGTACAAGATTCGCCACTTTCAGAGCCTAATAAAACGACACCGCCAGGAAAGGCATGGAGAATATCGTCAATCGTCCCAACACCTGGTATGTTGGGATTGTTGCCGCCAGCTGAACAACCTAAATAGATAATTGCGACAACCAAAACACAGACCGAGAATAGTGCATTCAGTAATCTCATAGTTCCCCCCGTAGATTACTTTTATGTATCCCCTATGATAGACCAAATTATATTGGAAGAAATAAGAATCTTTAACGAGTCTAAGTTGACGAACCAATCTAACCCTTGTCATTCCCTGTGCATGCGATTGCATGCACAGGGAATCCACTAACATCAGAGGCAGAACCAGTTATTCTTTTTGAAGTTTTTTCAATGTGCTTGGTAGCTTTGCCAAACAAGCCGAAGGTGTGACCGGCGCACCCGATTCTTGAAGGTCGTCAGCAACATGCCCATGTATAAAAACTGAGGCACACACGGCGTCCAACAAGGGCAATCGAGCAGCTAGAGCTCCGATCATACCCGCAAGCACATCACCGCTTCCCCCTGTTGCCAACCCTACATTTCCTGATTCATTTAGGAATCGGCCGCTTCGGCTGACAACCACTGAACCTGTTCCTTTGCGAAGCCACACATGGTTTGGTAATTTCTGTATCCACTCATCAAAAATAGTCATCGATTCGCTAAAGAAAAGTTCTGGCGATTCTGCTTCAAAAAAAGCACTCTGCTCACCCAAATGACCAATCCATGCCACATGCGATGCTTTATCAGCTTTTTCTATAACTTGCTCTGCGTATAATGAATAAAAAACTTCTGCATCTAATATGATCGGCAAATCCGATTGACCCAGCAAGTTAAGTACAATCTGATCAAGATGACTCACCTTCAACCCCGGTCCTACGACACAAGAGGAGACTTTATGGTCTTTGAGTGTCTCAATAATCTTTGAATTCAACGGAATATACATGGCTTCAGGCTCAAGCACTTTTTGGAAATGAGCCAATGTTTCGGGTTCTCCTACGACAGATACCTTCCCTACCCCCATACTCAGCGCAGCCTTCACAACCATTTTAAGCGCGCCTGGCATATTCTCTGATCCTGCTAAAATCGCCACATGCCCTAACTTATTTTTATGATCATGAGGATGGGGTGCCTTCAAGAGCGGACGAACCGTTGAGGCATTCAGCCCTTTCGCGTAAGGCCGCACCTGATCCACCCATGATTTCGGAAATCCTGCATCACATTGATGTACAACACCACAAGCTGTTTTTCCATAATGGGTACTATGCGCAAATTTTGGAAACCCAATCGAACACGTTACGTTTGGTTGCACATGCGGATGGGTAACGGGAGCACCATCACGCGCACTAAACCCTGATGGATGATCGATCGAAAGGGTGTATGTTGCATGTTGGTTTACCCAGTCAAATAGAGAAAGCCAAAATGGATCAAAATCGGGTCGAACACCGACGCCAAAAATGGCGTCTATGCAAATACAACCAGGAATGGCTTTAGATTCAAACTGATCAAAATCACCTATTTGGCTGACGGTATATTCGATATTCAATTTCTGCAGCAACGCTGCATGATAGGTTACTGAAGAGGATTTCGGGTTTTTTTTGCCATTTAAAAAATGAATAACAGAAATGTTACGGTACCCAGCATCCACCAAGACCCGTGCAATCACACATCCATCTCCACCATTATGTCCAGGACCGCATAGGATTAGGAACGGCTTGCTTTTATCTGTAACGACAGACTGGATCACTCGAGCGCAGGATCTGCCTGCCGTCTCCATTAAAACTTTGCCATCGACTCCGTGTGTGTGCTCTAGGGTTGTATCAAACGTCAGACACTGTTCTGGGAGATAATAGTTCAACGAATGTTACTCCGTTTGTATGGATCCCTGCCTTCGCAGGGATGACAACATTAACCACTTTTTTGCAAACTAATCTCTTCTTTAATCGACGCTGCGATATCTTGTGCAAATCGATTAATTTCAGATTCATTTGCACCTTCTACCATAATACGTGCAAGGGGTTCAGTTCCTGAATATCGGACCAACACCTTACCATCAGTTCCTATGGCAGATCGGGTTTGTGCAATAAGCCTTTGTGTTGTTTGCAATGATTCGAGCGGTGGCTTTTGAGAAACATCTACATTGACCATCACGGACGGATAGTGTTGGTAAAGATCATAAAAGTCACTCAACGGGCGTCCGGAGTCGGCCATCACTCTAAGTACATTCACCGCAAGTAGAATACCGTCACCTGTATTAAATTGATCACCAAAGATCACATGCCCACTGGGCTCTGCACCCATAAACGCTTGTGTACGAATCATTTCTTGGCGTACATTTCGATCCCCGACTGGAACCAAATAGACTTCAACATTTAACGCTTTTAGATAAGACATCAATCCTGAATTACTCATTTCAGTGAGCACAACAGCTTTGGGGGGGTGTTTCAAATACTCAATGTAATATTTCACCATCATGGCGACAATTCGATCACCATCAAACAATAGTCCATTTTTAGAGACGGGGATACATCGGTCACCATCACCATCAAACGCAAAGCCAACTTCAGCTTCTGGATGTTCTTGCATTTTTTTTTGAAGATGTTCGATATACGTACTTCCCACTTCACGATTTATGTTTGCGCCATCAGGCTCTGTACCAAAGCACGTAATGTCACAATCCAATTCACGAAAAATGATGGGTGCAACTTTGTACGTGGCACCGTGAGCACAATCAAGTACGATTGGCGTGCCATCTAATGAAAGATAATCCGGAAAAAAAGATTTTAAATGCACAATGTACCGGCCCAGCACATCATCTAATCGTTTACATTTACCCACCTGAACTTCCGTATCAACGGCTACACAACTTCGAAAGCGTTCATACAACGCCGTGATTTTCTTTTCTTGTTCAATGGTAATCTTTTCGCCATGGCGGTCGAATACTTTGAGACCATTATAATAGTGTGGATTATGTGAAGCCGAAATTACGATGCCTGCATCAGCTCGCATACTGTGTGTCAAAAAAGAAATCCCGGGTGTGGGGATGGGCCCTAGAAGCATCGAATCCATACCTATCGAACAAATTCCAGCTGAGACAGCTTGCTCTAGCATGTAGTTCGACTTTCGGGTATCTTTGCCAATTACAATCTTAGGGCGTGCGCGTTTGACCTGTGTACATGATAAAAAATAGCTGCCGATTGCTTTTCCAAGAGCCAATACTGATTCGACTGTAATAGGATCTTGTCCTACCTGACCACGAATCCCATCGGTTCCAAATATATTATCTAGCAGTCCCATTGTATTCCCTCATGATGTTACAGCTTATCCTTCTCTAAATAATCAATTTAAAACCCTTATGTGGCAGATCCTTCAGAAACCTTCGGTGGGGTAGTCGAAGCGACATCCTCACTCTCCGTTTCTTCACGTTTTGTATTGGGTTCTTCTTTAGTATTATTAGACCCTTCCAACGTAGGAGCCGGCAAAGTTTGATTGTTCATGACCAAATCCACCTCTTTACCATCCATGACTTCACGCTCGAGCAAAACTTTGGCGAGACGATGTAAAGTCTCTACATGTTTTTCGAGTAATTCTTTAGTTCGCTTATGTTGAATAGTGACAATGCTCTGAATTTCTTCATCAATGAGTTGTAACATGTGGGGGCTGATATGTTCACCGTGATCCACCTCTTTGCCCAAAAACACATGTTCATCTTTTTTACCAAACGAGACAGGGCCCATACGATCATTCATGCCCCACTCGCAGACCATCTTGCGAGCCAAGTCTGTAGCCTTATCGATATCATCCCCTGCACCTGTCGTTTTCTGATTAAAGACCAACTCTTCTGCAACACGGCCACCCAACAAAAAGGCAATCATATTTTCAGCGTACTCTTTGCTGATATTAAATTTCTCTTTCTCAGGCAATGTTTGTGTCACGCCGAGGGCTCTTCCTCTTGGAATAATACTGACTTTATGGATTGGGTCTAACCCGGGCAGCAACTTTCCGACCAGTGTGTGACCAATTTCGTGGTAGGCGGTGGTTTCTTTCTCTTCTTCAGTCAACATTAAGCTTCGACGTTCAGCACCCATAAGGACTTTGTCTTTTGCAAATTCGATGTCAGACTTTGTGATCGATTCTTTGTTTCGACGCGCTGCAACAAGTGCGGCTTCATTCACCAAGTTTGCTAAATCCGCCCCCGTAAATCCGGGTGTTCCTTTGGCGATATTTTCAAGATGAACATCTTCATGAAGGGGTGTCTTTTGGGTATGGACTTTGAGAATGCCCATTCGGCCCTTCGCATCTGGCACGGGAACAATAATTCGACGATCAAATCGACCCGGACGCAATAAAGCAGGATCCAACACATCAGGTCGGTTTGTGGCTGCAAGGAGTATAACGCCAGAATTAGCTTCGAATCCATCCATCTCTACAAGCAGTTGGTTCAAAGTCTGTTCACGTTCATCGTGTCCACCACCCAGCCCAGCTCCTCGATGGCGACCCACAGCGTCAATTTCGTCGATAAAAATAATACAAGGTGAGTTTTTTTGTCCTTGCTCAAACAAGTCACGTACACGACTGGCACCTACGCCAACGAACAATTCGACAAAATCACTCCCACTAATGGTGAAAAACGGCACGCCAGCTTCGCCTGCTATGGCCCTTGCCAATAATGTTTTTCCCGTTCCTGGCGCACCCATGAGAAGTACACCTTTGGGAATTCTGCCCCCTAGTTTTGAAAATCGTTTTGAGTCCTTGAGGAATTCAACAATTTCCTCGCACTCTTCTTTTGCTTCATCAATACCCGCTACATCTTTGAAGGTCACCTTAGGAGCACTTTCTTTCATTTGGCGTGCACGACTTTTGGCAAAGCTCATCGCACGGCCCCCACCAGCCTGCATTTGACGGTAGAGGAAGAACAAAAAGAAAAATATAAGTAAAATGGGCAGATAATTTATGAAAAAAGCTCTCCAGAAACCTTCGGACTCATTGGATTCATAGTTGGGTGAGATACCTGAATTGGCTAAGATCTTGAGATAATGTTCACTTTTTGTATCCCCAATGGTGTTGAACATGCCCCCTTCTCGAAATTCAGGCACAAAGCGACCGTAAATTTTGGTGGGCCCTCGGAATGTAACCTCAGCTACTTTGCTTTTTTTCACCAGTTCAATAAATTCTGAGAATGGCAACACTTGTGATTCAACATTTCGATTAACCAAAAAGTTAAAAGCCGTGATCATGATCAATATGGACAAAACCCAAAGTAGAAGCGTTTTAGTTGATTGTTTCATAAGTTACCTACCTTAAACTGTTGCATGTGTTGAGACAAGAGAATCCGATCAGATTTAACGATTAATGTACCCATGCTAGGCATCTCGAAGAGTTTGTGACCTTTATCAGGTTGACGCAAACTCTGTATGACCTGAGTTAATTGTCTCATATTAACCCCTTCTCGGCCTGCCCAATTCGAAAGCCAAACCCAAATACATAGCTCAAATACCCCAGGCCTCAAGTGTTGCAAAAGCTTAAAAGACAGCTCAGGCTGAGATTGCCATTGGGGGCCTATATGTTGAGCCAATGTCTGGTTAGCTAATTCAAGAAGCGAGTGATCTAAATCCTTTTGTAAATCACACACTTCACTAAACCCTTTTGTACATTCACCCAGAAGCGTTTCAAGCTCTGGCAATAGATGGTGACGAACTGAGTTTCGTCGATAATTCAAGTCTGTATTGGTGTGGTCCTGAAAAGAAGCAAAAGGAATAAACGGTTGTACGTTTTCAAAATGAGCCCGTGTCAAGGAAGTTAGAGGGGCGACAGTGGGCATGGGTAATTTAGATTTTTGAAACCAGGTCCACCAAGAGGCCTGGCGCCATACGCGCAGAAACATATTTTCTAGGGTGTCTTGATTGTGTTGCCCGGTCAGGATCACGCCATCAGGAAACGGTTTAAGCATCTCTTTGTAAAATTCGAGACGAATCTGTCGGCTTTGGGCTTCTACACTTTCACCGGGTAAATACGTGTCAGCACGGGCGTCAAAGCAATAAAAGGGTCTGCCAAACTGATTTGCTTGTGTCTCGAGATATTCTTTTTCTTTCTGGGCCGCTTTTCGGAATGGATATGAAATGTGTAGGAGTACAAGGGTCACGGGACGACGCTTGAGTTGGATCCATGCCTCACAGAGATACCACAGAACCATGCTGTCTAATCCACCACTAATAGATAGCAACCAAGGTCTTTCTGGGTCAGGCAAATGAGGCTCAATTAGTTTTACAGCCTGGTAAACCTGCTTTGGCAAAGGGTTAGAGTAATTCATAACGACTCAGAATGGTGTATAATTCAGTCTATTGTCAAGTCTTAATTCTCTTCTTCAAGTTCTTGCGAATCTTGGTTTTCGTCATCTTGGAGCTCATCCTCAGGTAAATCCTCGTCCAGCAGCTCTTCGTCATCTGGGTTGCGAGATTGTCTACGTTGTCGGTTTCGTTGTTGTTGAGCCTGACTGCCTGAACGACGGACAGCGCCTCGCTTTCGGACACGACTATCATCTTCGTCGTCTAGATCCTCATCATCTGACAGATCTTCTTCCTCATCTGCAAGGTCGTCTAGATCCTCATCAAGGGGTTCCTCTTCTTCATCGAAATCCGCATTATCTTGGGCGGGTCCTTCATCACGACGAATGGGCCTCTTGGATGGCGGCGGTCGACGTTTTGGCCGTTTTACAGGTGCTCTACGCTGTTGTGGCTGGAATCGTCTACGAACTTCTTGTTCTTCATTAATAAGTGTTCCCTCAGATTGCTCGTAGGCTTTTGAAGGATCGAAACTGCTAAACCGTGAGACGCCGCTCTTTTTCTCGACAGCTTCGCGTTGTACAGGTCCTTTAGACCGCGAACGGATCGTATCATTAGCATCCAAGTTGATGTTTTTTTGTGGCTGAGGGGCTCTCATAGACCGCTCAACATATACAAGTGCAAATCCAAGTCCAGCACAGAGGAGTAAAACGATCAGCAGTAATCCCCATCTGGGGCCCGTTTGAGCGGGTGCAATCTCAGTATAGGAAGTTTCAGGTTCAACTCTGACTTGGGTTTCGAGACTTTCGGGCTCTGCTAAGATGATGTCTTCAGCACGAGAAGACGCATCAATTCGATCACGTGTTTGCTTGTGTCGTTTTTTTTGGTCTGTACTGAGGTAAGTTGTAATTTCTTTACGTTGGGAGATGGCAGTCCAAGTTGCGTGCCCTCGCTCACATACGTAATTATCAAGGGTGAACATCCCCTTTTTGATCTCTTCAGCCAACTCTGGGGTGGTGAATGGACCATATACTTCTTTATCGTCTGGACGGCGAACTAACCAATTTGACATATTATGTATGCTCTTAGTTGTATTCTTACATTATTTTATCGAAAATAGGGATAAAGGTGGGAAGTTTTATGAGAAATTTAACGACACTATGCGTTGTAGGCAGTTTGTGTATCATAGGTTGGCAGCCTGTTTTCGGCAGTCAACATCAACCGGAGTCGGTTGTTCACGCTCCGCCTAAGATCGTAACGATTCAGGAATTCACGCCCGATTGTGCCAGTTCAGTCTTTTTGGATATGGCTTATACAAACTTTTTTAAAAAACTAAGTTGGCTCAAAGTTAAGCACCTTGGCAATGCACTGAGAGATCAAGTGTACTACTGGGGGGCTTTTCAAGATGTCATGCTTAATTCATTCGGTACCCTTGAAAATCCGCCCATGGAAATTATTCTCAGAAACCAGCTCTGTCATTTTCTGAATAAGCGAAAACTGAGGTCTACGCATATTCATGACCCGTTGTTGCTTAAGTGGTTCAAACGTAACGGAAAAACCATCATTAAGCAGCTTGCACATCAGAGTCAGCTGGTTAAGCAGAAAATCCTAAAAGAATTCCGAGAAAATACAGAAAATTACAAACAATCTCAAGGGTATAGGGCTTACTTAAATCAAGTAAAAAAGCGTGTCTATGAAGAACAATTCAGGACTAAATCAAAATTTTAGAGATAAATTAGCTCACTAGGACACGCCCTAGCCTTGCAGCTGGCACTCTCAAGCACAGTGTGGTAGATTGGTGACTTGTCAAAAACCAAACAGGAGTGGTGTAACCCATGGCAAGAATCACAGTTGAAGATTGTTTAGATAAAGTCAGCAACCGATTTGTCCTTATTCATGCCTCTGCGAAGCGGGCCAGGCAGATCATTAGTGGCGCTCAGAGTCTTGTCGAAGAAGACAATAAACCCCCTGTTATTGCCTTAAGAGAGATCGCTGCAGGCAAAGTCGATGTGACTTTTCGAGGTCACGACAACTTAAAATAGCATCCATAGCACAATTTGACCTTTTTTGAATACGCTTCTTAAGGAGGACACCATGATAAAAAAGCGCAATCGTTTGTTGGTGTGGGTTACGGGGGCCGCATTATGTCTAGGGGCTTACGTCTATTTTTATGAGGTTGTTTACAAAAATAACCAAAAAAAGAAAAATGTTGAATCACAAAAACTCTTAGCATCAATCCAAGATAATGTGACCCGAGTCGTGTTGCATAATGACCACGGCAAACAAGTTTGGAAATACGAAGATGGGAAATGGGTCTTCGTCGAACCCATCGCTACAGAGGCGGATCAATCACAAATCACGAATGTGTTGAATAATATTTTCGTGTTGGCATTTCAAAAAACGGTACCTGACATCCCATTTAAAAGATTCAAACACTTTGGCCTCACGAAAGATGCGCCCCATAAAAAGTACATTGAATTTCACTATAAAGAAGGCACTCAGAAGAAAGTGATCACCTTAGTTCTTGGAGACGACGCACCTGTGGGACAAGAGTTTTATGCTGTTGTGACTCATACCTCTTTTGATACCCAGCCTGATGCTGCTTACGAAAAAAATCCTCCGAATCTTTATTTGCTCAAGAAGATTACCAAAAATCACCTTAATAAACCGGCTACAGACTTTAGGTCTAAAGTCATCTTTGATATTGACGGACGACAACTTACAGAGCTTCAATTTCAGTCTCAGAAACAATCCAAAAAACAGATCATCACACGAAACGTCTCCTCTGAACCACAATCTTTGGTTAAGAACCTTACATGGCTATTGAATAACACGTTTCCTGTGCAAGAAACGAAGTTAGACAGTCTGGTATCGGATTTAAATGGGATGCGGGTGAAGGCGTTTATTGATGAAACACCCACTGATAAAGTTCTTAAGAATTACGGCTTGCACAAACCTGACATGACGATTCACTATAAAACCAAGAAAAATGAGCTGGTGAGTTTTAAGTATCGTAAAGATATCAAAATGAAAACTGAAGGTACGCTTTGGGTGTCAGGACGCAATCTGCTCTATCGAATTTCTCATAAATCTGCTGAAAAATTTTTGGTTAAGAAAGGACGTTTTATTTTAAAAACACCGTTTGAAAAATTACGTGCTCAGAATTTACAGGGGCTTTCCTTTTTTCATAGAGGCAAGCAGAAGGTTGCCCTAGCCTCTGTCAAGGGAAAATGGCTCCTTGAGCCCGGTCCTGTATTTATTGAGGATGATCCCATTGAGGAAGTCGAGAAAACCTTAAACGGGCTCAGTGCGGATTCTTATGGTGTACTCAAAAAAAATACCTATGACGCCAAGGTATGGCCCATGATGATGACGGCCCAATTTCCCGAGAAAAAGCAGGAGTTGTGGATTCGGTTTTTGGGCAAGAAGAAGCTTCAGATGGCCCTTCCCCGATACGGATTAACCTTGACGGTAAGCAAAAAAGAGTTGAGAAATCAGATCCAGTCATTTTTCACTCGCGAGTTTTTCAATGAACCCTTGGACGCACCTCTAAAAATTGTGCAAAATACTCCAAAACAAAATGAAAGGAAGAATCATATGTTGACAGAACCACTATCCACAAACGTACAGAAGCCAGAATCTAAGTGGGCTGAAAAGCTCCCTGCAAAGGTTCAAGCTGTTTTGAACATCAAAGACAGAGGAGAAATCACTCTGGAGTTGGATAACCAGAAGGCGCCGTTGACGACGTCGAACTTCGTCAATTTAGCCCTACATAAATTTTATGACGGGCTGTCCTTTCACCGAGTGATTGCAGATTTTATGGCTCAAGGTGGGGATCCTGACGGTAATGGATCTGGCGGACCAGGATATAAGTTTGAGGATGAGACGACGAATGGATTGGGTCATACCAAAGGCGCCATTAGTATGGCAAACAGTGGGCCGAATACCAATGGTAGTCAGTTTTTTATCACGTTTGAACCACAGCCGCATTTGGATGGCAAGCACACGGTGTTTGGAAAAGTAATTAAAGGCATGGAAGTGGTGGACCAGATCAAACAAGGTGATATGATATCCAGCGTTCAAATCTTTAGGCCATAAGTCTACAGGCAGTGCCCGCGTGGTGGAATTGGTAGACACACAGGACTTAAAATCCTGCGGAAGGTGACTTCTGTGCCAGTTCGATTCTGGCCGCGGGTACCACGCTTTTACAAAAGGGATCGTGTAGTTTAACGCTGCACGATCCCTTTTTTTGTCATCCCTGCGCAGGAAGGCAGGGATCCATCTTGTCTAACACTGTTACATTCAATAGTTTTCTTGTTATGATAGACGGCATATTTAATAAATTTCAGGGGGAAAATCAATATGGGATTGAATACTAAAAGTAATATTCTTGTGAGCATGTTTGCTGTGCTTATAATTTCAACGGTGGTCTTGTTCAGTAGTTGCAAAAATGATGGTGATCCAGAGGGACCACAACCAGGAGGTTCTGGTAGTTCTCCTTGTAATATAAGTGGGACCGTAACGGGTATGGGTACAGGTTCGATTACATTTACAATTGAACCGCCTACGCCTGCTCAATCAATAACGCAAGGCGATGGAGCCTTTACAGGCTCTGCGGCAGTTGCAGATGGCACTACATTCATAATTACTGTAGTAAGTAATACGGATGGCAATACGTGTCTATTTGGGAACTCTACTAGCGTGTCTTCAGGCACAATGGCTTGCGGTACAAATAACACGGGCCACACTATTACCTGTGTTCCATAACCTAATTATTAGAGATTGCTAGATAGTTCGGGGACAGCCACTTATAATTAAGTGGCTGTCCCCGAATTATCTAGTTTATTCACATACTACTGAAACCCTTAAGGAAAGTTGAAGTGTGGCCGATACGGACAATATAGGAGTCCGTATGAATAGGTTTATCAAGCAATATCGCACATTTATTGGATGCATGGTGTGCTACATCTTTCTTGGGACCACCAGTTTGATCCCCCTCCCCCCCCTAAGCCAAACTCAAGAGCCTTTTGGCGCTTTTTTGAGCAAGTTGACTCAGTGGCAAACCGCCAATGCTGAAAAAATAGGCAAAAAGATAAACTACTCCATTGTAAAAAAAGAAACAGATGAGGATACAGGAGTAGAGGAAGATTCCGAAAATGGTGAAACCTCCGAAACAGCACCCATCGATCAAGCCAATTATCAAAAGATTATAAAATACTATGACGCAACCAATGAAGTCCAAAAGCCTATATTTGGCCATGAAGCCTTTACCAATGAGGTGGTCCTTACAATCACGGAAGGACATAACTCAGAAAAACTAATCTCAAAAGACAAAAATAGTCCTGAGGTTGCAACCCTGGACACCTTGTTAAAAACCTATTTAGAAGCACTGAGTAACACCTATGGCTACGATGCTAAGGCATTTTTTGTCATTCCAGAAGCTCAAAGCAACATAGAAAAAGTAGAATTTAATAAATTGGACTTTTTTTCATCGATTGAGCAAATTGAATCAGTCAACATCATTAGCGAGGACAAACTGAATCGAAATGATATTGCCAAGGAGTCTTTCGTCAGACAACTTCAACTCTACATCAAATATGTCTGCGAACGTGCAATCAAACATGGAATGACAAAAAACCAAAAAAATGATCTTGATTTTGGCGAACCCTTTTCCTGTAGTAACTTAGCAATTCGTGCAGATCTATTTCCCTATCCTTTTGACTCAGCCAATGCGTATGAAGATGAGGAGGAAAACGAATACGTCACACAAACGCACGTTACACAAGGCCGGCATGATTACGAGGGTTGGGCACTCGCTAATTTGGTTCGTACGTTTGTTTGTAAGGTCCGAGATATCAAAGAAGACGAATCCGTCGTCGATGCAACATTAGGCCTCTTTCATAGCGATAACATAACTGTCGATAACAAACAAAAAATGATAAAGGAATTTGGTGGACTCCATGGAGGCTGTAACGGACCAGACTACGATGGCGTATCATTCGAAAATTATACTTCAGATAGCACTCCAGACTTTGAGGCTCCTGTAAAACAAGTCAAGCAAATCAAAGGTAGATACGATTCAACAGATGAAGGAAAAGATAAAAAAATAGAGCGACTCAAATTACCAGATGTAATTAAAGATAAACCGATTTATACCTACCTACCCAAATTCAACTATTTGCAAGCCAAAGCCTTCACCGTGCTCAAAGGTCCATCCGGATTAGCTGCTTTTATTAAAGGTAGAGGCGAACTCTACAAGGTTGGGAAAGCGCCTAAAAGACGATTACTGTACATGAATCTAAACCAGAATTTTCAGCAGATTGAGGATTTAGATTCAGGCACAAACTACAACGACTTTTTTAAGCAACTCATTGAGGAGCCTCAGCGTATTACGCAGTTCTGGGCTGGAACATTCAAATTTGTGCAAGCGACAGATCCGTATGTACAACCAAAGTTAAAAGAAATTACCAAAGCCACAAGAGGCGTAGGTGTCGGCAGCTCTGTAAAGGCGATTGTAAAAAATAATATCTTTTATAATCAGTATCTATCCAAAGCAGGTGGCGAACAGTCTTTGGATCTTGGATATCATTTCAACACCATCTCCATGGGCTGGCTCACTCAGTTTTTTGGGTTCACCAACAATGCATTCATCACCAAAACCAAAAAGGACAAGACAAAATCCATTGAAACCACACCGCTCTTCAAACTCTTTATGGGTATCAGCGACCAAGGATACACCTACCCTGCCCTTGTCTATGACTCAGAAGAACAAGTCCTTTACGATGTTGCGACCGCAACCGAATTGATCAAGGAAGATCTAAAAATCGAAGGCGAAACCCCACGTGGGGATTCGATGATGTTCGTCCCCCCCTTGCTCAACAAAGCACTCCATGAGGAGTTCAGCCCTGAAACCATTCATATGTTTCCGGGGCCGAAACTCTCTGAAATCAAACGACAGTCAAGTAGTTCACGGTACCCAAAAAGTCAATCAGTGACCCCCAAACGGTGGCACTTCCCCCTTAACGATTCCGATATGCTTTTGGGGGCCCCATTCATTGGAAAAAATAAAAAAGCTACCCCGTTTGTGGGCATTTCTGGCGATAAAGTGATTGATGCGATGCGGGCATATAACCTCAACATCATTCAAGCATTAGGTCGACAGTGTATGATCAGCGGTGCGTTCGAACCTGTCTTACAGAATGTCAAAGACTGTATGAAAGAAGAAAAAGAGTTTGATCAAAATTCAGACCCACAAATTGTGGCTGGAACCAAAATCACACCCGACTGTTTAGCGTTAGCTCAAGAACAAACCACTGCCAAAAGTCATGAGCAAAACTTCTGTATGGGGCTGTTGGGTTTGATGCTGAATCAAGAGGCAAATTTGAATACCCGACAGTGTAGCGACCCTGATCGGAGTTACGAATGGCGCCCATGGGGTTTATGTGCCTTTCACTCTTGGGGTGATACCGCATTGACCGTCGGTGTAGGGGCCTTGGCGATTGTCGGTATTTTAGGGGTCATCAGTCTTATCAGTCTTGCCTCTGGTAACGGCTTCTTCTGGTCGAAGAAAAAGAAGAAGAAGAAAAGAAAGGGTAAAGCACAACCGCCACCTAAACCAGATGATAAAAAAGACGACAAAAAAGATCAACCTTCAACACAACCTCCTACTGATTCACAAAAAGATCTCCAAGAACGCCAAAACAGAGCCGAAGACGCCCGAGGCGAGACAAGAACCTTCCCACCTCGTACACTCCAGCGAAGTACGGGTACTACCAGACCTACGACCAGCCCATTTCAACAAGAACAACAACCCAAAAGTCCGACATTCAGAACCCCAGGACGGTTTCAATTTGGACAATGAGGTATGAAACATGTCTTACTCACTGCTGCATGCTTGGTCTCGATACTGCTGATTGGTAGTATCGAAACCAGCTATGCTGAAAATGGGGATGATAAGAAAACCAAAGTTAAAAAAACTGTAAAGGTTGAAAAAAAAGTAGTTCCAAAAGTCGATGCTGCCGATTCCAAAACAAAGCTAGATACAGTCAAAAAAAAAGGAGATGCCAAAGTTGACAAAACAAAAGGAGACGTTAAAAAAGATACCGCCCCTTCGGGGACAGCGGCTACTCCCTCACAAGCTGGATCCCTTGAAGGGTCAGAGTCCAACTGTCGTACACAAGCGGGTCGGTGTCCCGAATTAGAACCAGCGTGTGCCTCGATCGGACAAATTCGAACCTATATCAAAGAATTGGAGGCCAAAGGGATTGCCATTCATGGAGACACGGTTTCGGCTCAGGGCGTGGGTCACGACGCAGGCGGTAAAATTCTCAAAGGAAAGCTAACTGCCGCAAAACTTTCTGCCGCTAAAATTGTGAAACAACGTGATGCCCTAGTAGATCAATTTAAAGAACAGTGTGAAACTGCTAAAACAACGTGTGAGAAGAGAGATCAAACAATCAACATCGACTGTATTTCGCCTTATGAGCAGGCCAAAAAAGAATCCAAAGACTCTGATACTGGATTTATGGATATCGTTAGTGGTGCAGGAACCGTCTTAGGTGCACTCTCAACAGGTGCCCAACTTGGCCAAACCGCAATGAGTTTGCTGGAAAAGCTCAAAAAATGTGATGAAGGTGAAAAAGCATCGTGTCGTCAAAAAGTGTTCTGTGAAGATGGCGAGGACGAAGAAGGCAACCCCAAGTTCAAAGCTAAGTTCATCAACACGCGAGATGCACTGGAACTTAAAGAAGGCTGCTTTCTCGATAAACCCCCTCCTCCCAAACCCAAGAAAGATGAAAAACAGCCCGGTTCCGACGAGGCTGAAGGTCCCGAACTCTCTGAAGGCCAAGGTGTAGACCTCGCTGATCAAGCCCAAGAGGGCGATGGCACAGAAGGCGAAGACGATGATGATGATGAACTGTCTGACAGCGAAAGTGTGGGAGCTGATTTAGCAGGCGCGCGTGATCCTTCGAGCTCAGGTGGACTCGTATCCGGTGAAGGTTCGGATGAAAGTCTCCTTGACGATGAGGGAGGAGATGTTGCGGATCGCCCGATCGCCACAGCCGAAGGAGAAGACGGTGAAGGTGATATTGGATTCAAAGGCGGGACGACGGTTAGCAGCCGATCGAAAGCCTTCACAAGTAAAACCCTTGCAGCCGATCGATTAGGCCACCTGCCCGAAAGTAAGGCTAAGAAAGAAGAAACGGTTCTCAAAGAAGAATTTACAGAAAACGATGAGATCATCTTCAAACAAGTTGAAACATACTACGATAAAGACGACGTCCAAAGCCAATTCAGTCCGTATATAAAATAAGCATCGCCATAGGGTCATCGTGCACATTTTTGGCCAGGGCCAAAAATGCAACAAGAACCCAATGGGCCCGAAAAAAATTTAAAATAAAAACAAAAAGG
>JAJCYS010000007.1 GCA_029262815.1 Deltaproteobacteria bacterium
CCCACTCCACCCCCTAAGGCCCCAATAAGTTATTTGGGTTGCTTTTTTGTAGTGGAATGCCAAGAGTTGTATAAAAATTAAGAAAAATAATAACGAGAAAGTACCTATGGGTTGGCCCAAGAGCACAGCATCTCTGCTAAATTGAATCTCATCGCAGTCAACAATGGCATTAATATTGCAAAATGAAGGTTGAGGTGCGAATCCATACCGCGTATTTTGAAAATGAGTGATGTAATAAACGGACAAACAAGATCCGAAGATACATAATAGTACTAAGAGCCAAAATAAACGATATGATAGATTTTTTACTGTCACTTGGCTATTTTACTGAGTAAACCTGATTTAGGAAATTAATAATGAAAACGTCTCACACCATGGCACTTGGCAGCATCTGTATTGTGCTAGCAACGTTGTTGTGGGCTACGGATCTATTTTTTAGATCTGATCTCTTATCTGTACTAGATCCCATTTCCCTTGTGTGGTTAGAGCATCTTGTAGCGTTGATGGCGCTTTCGCCTTTGTTTTTGCCTTGTTTTATTCGACTTTTTTCTGTTTCGCGTTCAGTCGCATGGTCATTGGTATTTATCGGTATAGGTGGTTCAGCATTGGGGACAACGGCATTTTCATATGCTTTCACGGTGGTAAACCCAGTTATTCCTATCATGCTCCAAAAATTACAGCCCTTCGTTGCCATTTTGGGTGCAAATTATATTCTAAAGGAGAAACATCCGTCCCACTTCTACGCATGGGCGTGTTTGGGTGTTGTCGGGGCATTATTGATTAGCGAGCCTCATTTCAAGAGTTTATTTCAGTGCGTTTTGTATCCCGAATCCTGTGTACTGTCTGATTCAAGCCAGATGATGAGTGGTATTTTGGGATTAGCAGCTGCAGCGATAGCAGTGCTTTTTTGGGGGATGTCTACTGTTTTTGGCCGATACGTGAGTGCATACCTTAAGCCACTTGATGTGACTTTTGGCCGCTATTTTTTTGGTTTCTTGGGACTGTTTGTCTGGATTGTGATAGTTGGGGCTGATGTAACTCTATTTGAGTTTCCGATGATTGTTTTTTCTGATCCGAAATTAGTTTTAGAGCTGATCTACGTCTCGCTTGCTGTGGGTTTACTCGCTTTATACATTTATTATCAAGGGCTGAGGCGCACGCCTGCAAAGTTGACAGCTTTACTTGAACTTTTCTATCCCGTATTCAGTTTTTTGATTGGATGTGTGTTTTTGGGTCATTATCTAAATTGGGTCCAAATCGTGGGCATGGTGCTCATTACAATTGCCTCATATGCGTCTGCTCGACTGGGATTTCAGGGATCTTAGCAATTTGCGATGCGATTTTTAAGGGCGACTTTTTTTATTAGTTACCTTTTGTTGGCCGTCTTTGGTCTTTGGTCTTTTTTTTCTAAAACGGCCGCGCTCTCCGAGGCCTATAGTAGCCCATTCAAAATTAGATCCATTGAGGTTCAGGTTTCGGGTAAACATCCGGCATTAAATATCCGAGAATCCCTTGATGCCTTGCAGGAAGCATTAAAACAAGGCAGTGTCTTTGATATTAGGAACCAACTGACTTTGTTTCAGGCCCAAGAAGATTGGGTTGAGGCTGTGAAATCCTACTATAGTTTGGATGGCTCGAGTTTGAATATTATAATTACGATGACGCCGATTTGGGGATTCCTGCTCCATCGTAAGCGGTTGTATGCATTAACGGAGCAGGGGCAGATGCTTAAGGGCAATGTTTTAGCATATGAAGCAGCCAAAAATACCCACCATGCGTATTTAGATGAGTCAGTAACCCAACAGAAACACGTGGCCACAGAGCGTGTACCGTTCTTGTATCAAACAATTGCGAACATCTTGGCTTCAAAAAAACTGAGTGTGTCACAGCTTTGGATACATCCTAAAGGTCATTTCTCATTTTTTGTCTCTAACGGGGTTAGAATTGATGTACATCAAGGGGAAATCTCCAAATTACACCATAAACTCGGCTACCTTTTGGGTTATTTGGATAGGAAATGGACGGATGTCAAAGCAATCAAATTTATTTCTTCAAAAAAAGCCGTTGTAGCCTTACGTCGTAAAACTTTATAATAATATCATAAGATAGCCTATGTTCTTGACTCTTCTTAGCTCACTGATGATGTAGAGAAGGTAGTGTCGTGATGCATGTTATTGATGTAGAGTGTGGTTAGCCTAAGGAGAGGGGCTCAAAAATAGGTGTGAGCAATGGCAAAGCTAGATAAATATGAAGATGTTGTAGTTGGCCTAGACTTTGGTACGACCAAAATTTGTGCGGTTGTATGTGTCAAGTCAGGCAACGAACCCGTTGAAGTAATCGGTGTGGGTAAAAGCCCCTCGCATGGTATCAGAAAAGGGGTTGTCATCAACATCGAGTCCACGGTTGAAAGCATTCGTGAAGCGATCTCTGAAGCTGAGCGTATGGCCGGGGTTGAGATTTCAAGTGTTTTTGCTGGGATTGCAGGTGGTCACATAAAAGGATTTAATAGCCAAGGCATGGTAGCCATCAAAAATAGCGAGATTACAAAACACGATGTCAATCGTGTGATTGAAGCTGCAAAAGCTGTAGCAATGCCTCAAGATCGCGAAGTAATCCATATTATTCCTCAAGAATTTATAGTTGATGATCAAGACGGCATCAAAGACCCGGTAGGGATGAGCGGTGTACGTCTTGAAACAAAAGTACATATGGTCACGGGTGCAGTCACATCCGCTCAGAACGTAGTTAAATGTGCTCAAAAAGCTGGATTAGAAGTAGAAGATATTATTTTGGAGCCCCTTGCCAGCGCCGCAGCCGTTTTGTCTGACGACGAAAAGGAACTGGGTGTGGCTCTTGTGGATATAGGTGGCGGTACTACAGATGTTGCACTTTTTTCGGGTGGAAGCATTGTACACTCCTATGTCTTACCTTTGGGTGGTAACCACATTACAAATGACATTGCAGTTGGGTTGAGAACACCGGTGCTTGAAGCTGAGCGAATAAAAATCAAATATGGTTGTTCGGATCTAGCGCTAATTAATGCTGCAGATACGATTACAGTCCCTGGGGTTGGCGGACGAAAACCTCAAGAGTTGTCCCGAAGTGAATTAGTGAATATTATCGAACCTCGGGTTTCGGAAATTTTAACGCTAGTCCGTCAAGAAATGTATCGCTCTGGTTTTTTTGGATTAATGGCTTCGGGCATTGTGATTTCAGGTGGGTGTAGTTTGCTACCTGGGATGGATTCGTTGTGTGAACAAATTTTTAATATGCCTGTCAAACCAGGCCGCCCCAAAGGATTTGGGGGATTGGCTGATATCGTGAACAGTCCTATCTATTCAACAGGCGTAGGGTTAGGATTGTGTGGGTTTTTAGCTATGGGTACCGAGCGGCCGTTTAGACGTCGTGAAAGTGGCGTGTATGACAACGTGCGCGATCGAATGAAAGCATGGTTCAGTGAGATTTTTTAAGGACTGTTGGTGTACTGGCCAACAAGCAGAATGAGGATATGATGTTTGAATTAATTCAACAGGAAATATCAGGCGCAAATATTAAAGTGATCGGTGTGGGCGGCGGCGGCAGTAATGCTGTTGAGACGATGATCCGCAGTGGTTTAGTAGGCGTGGACTTTATTGTTGCCAATACGGATAAGCAAGCGATTGAAGCTTCATCTGCATCCATAAAACTTCAGCTTGGGGGTCAACTCACTCGAGGGCTAGGTGCAGGTGCTAATCCTGATATCGGTCGTGCTGCTGCACTTGAAGATCGAGCCATCATTGAGGAAATGGTGCAAGGATCAGACATGGTTTTTGTTACCGCTGGAATGGGTGGCGGGACCGGAACCGGAGGAGCTCCTATCGTTGCTGAGGTAGCCCGAGAAGCAGGTGCACTAACGGTGGGTGTGGTTACAAAACCCTTTCATTTCGAGGGTCGAAAGCGATTGAAGCAGAGTGAAGCTGGGTTGGTCGCATTGCGTGAGCAAGTCGATACATTGATTACTATTCCAAACCAGCGGTTGCTTTACATCGCGAGTGAGAAAACCTCTATTCTGGAAACCTTTAAAAAAGCTGATGAAGTGTTGCTCAATGCTGTTCAAGGGATTACTTCATTAATTAATACACGAGGGTTGATTAACCTCGACTTTGCTGATGTTCGAACAGTAATGAGTAACAGAGGCATGGCTTTGATGGGGACGGGTGTTGCAAACGGAGAACATCGTGCCATTGAATCCGCTACAAAAGCGATTTCTAGTCCGCTTCTTGAGGATATTTCCATCAAAGGGGCTACGGGGATTATCATCAACATCACGGGCGGTCCTGACTTAACATTGTTTGAAGTCAATGAAGCTTCTAGCCTAATTACGGAAGAGGCTGATGAAAATGCTGAAATTATTTTCGGAGCCGTCATTGATGAATCTATGTGTGATGATGTACGGGTAACGGTCATCGCAACTGGCTTTCAAAATAAAGAAAAAGACATCCTTCAAACGTTTGGCATGCCCCAAAAAACCAGACCATCAACTGAGAAAACGCATGTAGAAGCGACCTCCGGTAACACTTCAACTCATCAAACAGAAGGGACTGCGCCGGATAGTGAAAACCCTGTAATGCCGAAGTCTCAAGAGTCTTTGCCACTTGATATGGAAGGTGATGAAACTGAAACGCCAATAGAGGCGGTCGAACCCCAAGAGCCTTCTTTTGCGACTCAACTTCAGTCTGACCTTGATCCATCGCTTGAGCTTACACCTCCAGATGTGACATCTGAAGAACCAGAAGTGAGCAGCGAAAAAAAAGAGGACGTACCTCCTCCGCCCAAACCTGCTCAGGGGCAACCTAATAGACCCAGTGGAAGTTCTGAAAAAGATCTTTTGGTAGCGCACAAAATAGCAAAAGAGCTGGGGATTCCGAATCTTGGGGATGAAGAGTACGATATCCCGACATTTTTACGACGTCCGCCAGACAAACCCACCGATATCTAGCTAGAGCGGATAATGTATGTAGCTATATAACTTCGTAATGAGATCAGGCGAGGTTTGTTGCCTCGAGGCCGCAGGTAAAAAATGCTCGGAGGTGGCCTGCTTGTGGGCCATCGAGAATATTTTTTGCCGAGAACGAAGAGGTCAACAAACTGCAGCTGATCGGAATAGAAGTTATCCGGTGTTGTTGTGTAATCCTGGCCTATTGTGATAAAACCTATTCATGGCTATAAACAAATTTAACGTTCGAGCGTGGATTTCACTCACAGTAATTTTACTCTGCACGGCCCTATCCCTTTCGGGGTGTAAACATACAGACGCCGCTTTAGCCTCAGATTCTGAGTTGCTCTGGCGAATCGCTAATGAAGCGTTTGAGAGTGAAGATTGGCCAATCGCTCAAATTCGATTTAATAAATTCAAGCAATTCTATGGAGATGATGCACGCGTGCCTGTGGCAAGACTAAGGCTCGCTCAAAGTGCGTTTCATGAGCGAAAATATGTAGATGCGGAAGTGTACTTTAAAGACTTTATCGATATGCATCCCAGTCATCCCAAAGGAACCTATGCACACTTTATGTTAGCCGAATCTCAAAAAAACCAAGTGCCTTCCTTTATTTCTAGAGACTTGTCCATGGCTAAAACAGCAATCAAAAGTTATGGCGTTTATTTAGCACGGCCGGATGTTGGAGAGCCTGATGTAAAACTCGCTCAATCTCGTATTGAGGAGCTTGAGATTAAGTTGCTGACAAAACATTATGATATAGGTGACTGGTATTATCGTACGGGACGGTACGAAAGTGCTTTTCAACGATTTAAAGACTTACTTGAACAGTATCAGCATTTAGCTAGTGCTTCACCTCAATTCATATTAAGGGGTGGACAAGCGTTGGCAGTGAGTGCACTGACAATCGGCGAAGAAACTGTTGTGCGTCAAGCGCGAGGTGTTTTGCTGACTTACAAAGACAAAGAACGTTGGTCAAGTGAACTAGGGAAATTAAATAGTTGGATACAAACGTTTGATGCTTCTGAATCTGAAGATGAAGAGTACGATGAAGATGAAGAATACACCGATGAAGAGTCATGAGCCCCTTTTTCGTGGCGCTTGCACGCAGTTGGTGACCTACCTTTTATCGCAAAAGAAAAAGTTACTTCGTGCAAATCATGATGTAAATGATTTAGCTGGGACAGGGTCGAAATTGGAAGCCCATTTGGTTCTTCTAAGTAAAGAAGGCACATCCGCTCACGACAGAGCCCACGCCGCAATTTTGGTGGGACATTTATACTTCAAAAAACAAGCGTATACTGAGAGTCTGCAATGGTTTAAAGATGCACTTGACCATGACCCTCATCATGGCGTCGTTTGGCCGATGATTGGATGGACCTGTTTAAACTTAGGATTGACCAGAGATGCACATGAAGCTCAGCTGGGATACGAGTCCTACCTCAAACGTGCTGCGCAATCCGAAATACCTTATGTGCAAACCGATGTAGGTAGGCTAGGCGAAGTGATTGCACAACTTTCGGCACTTACGCAAAACCTTGATCTTTGGAAATCGAGAGGTTGGTTGACTTGGAATTTAAAAACAGCTGATCCATCAGACTTTGACTTTATGACTTGTCGATTCTTATATGACTGTATGAGTGGATATGGTGGGGAATTTCGTACTACGCTCAGCCGATTTTATAAACGATGGCCCAAAGAATGGGTGCCAGCGATGCTACTAGCTCTTTTAGCGTATCATGATCAAGATAGTGCGCTTTGCTCGGAGTTTTTGGATAAAACGCAGGATCGTGCAACGGATTCGCATCGGTCTTTTGTACTCGGGTTGTCGCAAGGGCTATTGTCCGGATTAACGCCTACCTTTTGAGTCCTCAACAATTCGATCTTTAGCTCCATGGAGATGCGCACCGACCGCAATGAGTATTCGCTCCAAATCATAAGTAAATTTTTCTAAACTAGTTAAATCAATGCGTTCTTGCGGGCTATGAATATCTTTGAGATTGGGCCCCATTGAAACCAGCTCAAGATGAGGTGCAATTTGCTTAAGCATAGCGGTTTCTAGACCTGCGGTTACAAGCTCGGATGTGTAATTAATGTCCGACAATTTTGAGATGAGAGGCAATAACCATGGGGTGTCAGAAGGTTTCCATGGTGGAAGTACTTCACTGGTTTTTATTGAAAAATTATTTTGAGCATTAAATGATCTGTCGAGGGTGTTACGATACTTAGTGATGCTTTGTGCCTCAAATGATCGAGTCATAACCATTAACGTCATGCCAGTTACAGGAGACATTTTAAAATAGGACATATTAACCGTCGTTTGAACTGAGTTGGGATAGGCTTTGTTATTCTCTACGATATACATGGGAATTTGTTCATCCAAATGTTCGAAAATCTTGACTGCTTCTTGCCACGATTGACCTGTCAATTTTTTTTTTAGCGCAGGTTCAATCGAAAATTTGACGGTGATATCTGTGCGTGTTTCTCCACGATATGTTTGTGCAATATGTTGAGTGAGTACGTTTTTTGCTGTTGTTTGATCAATCGATATTTTTTTTGGTACTGCGAATGTGAGTTCAAATGTGTTCGGAATCGTGCCAATTTTTTGAGGGGCACTTGATGAAGCGTTAATGAACCAAATATCGGATGTTCCGAATGAAGTTACTAATCTACTGAATGTACTGAGGAGGACTTTAATCCCATTGGCTCGATTTGAAGCACTCTCAAGACCGGAATGTCCGCCTTTTAAGCCAGATATTTTTAGTGTGATGGTTTGATAGACCTTTTTGCTAAGCGTGCGGCCAGCAAACTTAGAGTGGCTGATGGTATAAATCTGGTCTCCCATTGCCCCGCAGCAGAGGACCCCATATTTGATGCTATCTAGATTGAACACCGCTTGTAGAGATTTAAGAGCCTTAGGGGGTATGTTTCGGGCCCCTTTCATGTCTGTTTCTTCTTGGATGGTGAAAATAAGCCGGATGGGCGGCATGTTATTCGGTGGGTTTGAAAGGAGACGCAGTGCACTGGCGACGCCAATTCCGTTG
The DNA here is from genome assembly GCA_029262815.1 of Deltaproteobacteria bacterium. GTDB lineage: Bacteria > Bdellovibrionota > JAJCYS01 > JAJCYS01 > JAJCYS01 > JAJCYS01. Next base: position 8,021 of record JAJCYS010000007.1, read on the forward strand.
TCAGCGCCGTTATTTGTGACTTCATCTTTGGTTTTAATCCATTTCCCTGTTCGTTCTAAGGTTATACCATTTTTAAAGAGACTCGGATCATTGGGTTCGTGAACCATATCAAGATGCACTTGGATTCCAATTTTCGGTGTATCGGGGAATGTTTTTCTAGTTCGACTTTTTGTGTTGAGGTGTTCAAATGCTCCCGTACCCTTGAGATCGACGTAGAGATTGCCCACTTTGTCCATGTAGGTATAAAACCCGTTTTGAGTTGCAAATGTGTGAATGAACTCACGTATTTTGCTTTCTTGACCGGGCGGGCGATAAATTTTTGCGATATTGAAAAAGTGATGAACAACGGTTTCGAATGGGTTACAACCGAGTGTAAGAGACGAATAGAGCATAGATATAACAACAGTTAAAAAAAGGGAAAATCCACTTTTGGGTTGTCGAGTCATAATTTACTTGGCCTATTGTACATGTACACAGTATTGTTTTAGGGATGGTTTTGAAAAAAAAATCTGAAATTAGTATACGAAAAGCGAAAACTGGTGATGTGGCTAAGCTTGCTGAACTTGGATCTGAAACCTTTCTTGAGTCATATTCGGACCATCCGATCCTGATTTCTCATCCAGATGTATTTCATCAATTTGTGAATCAAACTTTTGCTCATGAAAAATTAAAAGAAGAAACTTCGGATTCATGTACAACCCTTTTTCTGTTAGAAGTCTCTTCTGAAATCGTCGGATACGCAAAACTTATCCAAGACCGCCCCCCAAATTGTGTAAAAGGTGAAACTCCGATTCACTTAGAACGACTATATTTGAATAAGGCCGTTCAGGGGTGTGGATATGGAAAGTTATTCATAAATTATTGCTTTGAGGTTTCGAGAAAACTTGGAATGAAAACGTGTTGGTTGGGTGTCTGGGATGGCAATGCAAAGGCAATCTCGTTCTACAAAAAAATAGGATTTACAGAAGTGGGGTCTGAAAGATTTCATATAGGGTCTCAAGAATTTGTAGATACTGATCTTATTTTCGAAATTCCGTTACTTTGAAAATTTAAAAACAATTTTCTTTATCTGAGTAGTTGTGTAACGGGAGTTTTTAAATAGGGCCGTGTTTTTGGGAGCGAAACTTTTAAGAGCAGCGCGATCGAGTCTGGGGTAGCCTGACGATTTTTTAATTTTTACACTCACAACTCGACCTGTATTTGAAAAAGTGAGTAAAAGTTCTACGGTGCCCTCTTCTCTTTTTAGGCGAGACAGAAAAGGATATTTTGGCGGCAGTAGGTTGCCTTTGATTTTTTCATTTAATGAAGCATCGGATTTATGAGATTTTTTATTTTTAATATAACGTTTTGTTTTCAATGGACGTGAGGTGAATTTGTTTTTAGTTTGTGCGGATGGGATTGGTGGCATGGGTTTTAGAGCTCTAGCGACATTCTGTGCTTCTTGTGTGAGTTGAATGGGCATGGATCCGGAGGTGAAGCTAGGGCTCGGAGGCTGGTAGAACCCGCCAAGCCCAAGCATGCTCATATGTATGAGCATTGAGAGGAAGATGAAGAGTGAGACTCGCTGTATGGACACTTAAATCGTTGCCTCCAAGCCGAGGTAGACTGAAAATCCTGGGGTACGATACCCCTTTACCACCTCGTACTTCGTATTAAAAATATTTTGAACACGGCCCGTAATTTTAAAATGCTCGCCAATGGGATACAACGCAGAAAGATTCACGAGCGTATAAGCAGAGAGCAGTTCATAAGGATAGTCGAATCGACGTCCCACATGGTTCAGATCTACGGTGAGTTCCCCTTTTGGCCCTAGAGGGGCAGTCAAAGCAAACCCCCATTGGTGGGTTGGGACACGGAGTTGTGCCAACTCTTCAGGGCTGCGAATGCTCTTGGTATAGGTGTAATGCAGAGCCAGCCGCAACCAAGTTGTTGGTTGAAAAATAAATTCATTCTCTAAACCATGAGCACGTTGTGCTTTTTGGTTGAAGTATATGAATGACTTTGTTTCTCGACCTTCAATATGCTTCGTGATTTGTTTGAAACTGATGAGATTCGAATAGAAGCTACTGAAATAGGAAGTGCGTAAAGTGAAATAATTTCTCCAGAAGGAGGTTTCAAAGCCTATATCCCAGGCGACGGTTTCTTCAGGTTTTAAATCAAGGTTGCCAGCTGTTTGGTCATATAAATGTCTCAGTGAAGGATTTTTGATGCCACTGCCAAGGGTTGCTCGCAGTTTTGTGTTGAGAGCTGAGACTAACAACGCACCAGTTGTACGATAGGTAGGTGCCCATCCAAACTGGTTGTGATGTGTGAGTCGGCCACCGAACGTCAGCGATAAAATCTCCCAAAAAATCCATTGGCTTTGGATGGATGCATGGTGGGTGGTTGCATCTTTAGGATCCATCTGTCCATAACTGGATTTAAAAGCACCTCTTTCGTACTCTCGTTCTAAGTTGAGTGATAGGACATGTGCTTCGGGATAATACCAATGACCTTCAGTACCCACTGTCCAATTCATGCCATTGAACGTACCGGTTGAAGGGAAGTCTGTGGGGCTATCTTTTTCATCCTTGTTGTCGTATTGATGATTAGTAATATCAGAATGTACAGTGACAACAAGAGGATGTTCTGATTCAGCATCAAACGTGTATTTGCCTTCAACCCGGGCAAGCCAAGTGGACGTGGTTTGGAAATTATTGGGATCATCACGTAAGGCATTCGTCTTATAGTCGTAGCTATCCAATCCTTTTTCACTTTCTCGAACGGAAAACATAACTCCCATGTGATGGTCAGTGTTTGGTGCATAGTGCAATCGAGCAGACAATGCGAGTAAGCCATAAGGGTCTTTCTCGGCTGTTTCAATCGGGGTATTAGATGCTTCTGAAAATCCTTCAATCACAATTCGGTTGAGGTTGAATGCATACGAAAAATCCCAAGCAGACCCTTGAAGGGTAGTCGATTGTCGGACGGTGCCGTAGGATCCACCTTCAATAAATAAAGTGCCCCTCGGGTCTTGAGTTCCCTTTTTGGTGGTTATTGAAATCACACCGGCCATGGCGTCTGAACCGTACAAAATACTCTGAGGGCCTCGCAAGATCTCAATGCGTTCAATAGTGTCAATCGAAAGATGTGCTGGATCAAAAGACCGATCGGCGTTGACGGGGTTGCTCATTTTAATGCCATCAACATAGACAGCTGTGTAGTGTGAGGGTGCGCCTCGTAGAAAAATGCTGGATTGAGACCCAGGGCTGCCTTGGTTTGTTAGGGAGAGGCCCGGGATGGATTTGAGTGATTCTTGAAGTGAAAATGCGTTCATATTTGGTTTTGGGGTGACCACTGAAACGCTACTACCCACATGGGACTCAGATAATGGAATAGGGGTGGCGGAAACAATGATTTCCTCTGATGTTTGAATCGGTGTTGAATCACCCCAGCAGACGCCTGAAGAAAACGAGGTTAATAAGATCAACAGAAAAAAAGCGATAGGATGCATGTGTCCTCCAAAAAAAAATCCCAAATCCTCTAT
>JAJCYS010000008.1 GCA_029262815.1 Deltaproteobacteria bacterium
CCCAAAGGGTCATAATGAACTTCTTGGCCATGGCCAAGAAGTTCATTATGACCCTTTGGGCCACGGTGGTCGAGCAATTCTGATATGATCGACAAAAAAGGGGAAGAATTATGACATTCAAAGGACGTACCGCATTGATTACAGGTGCAAGCAGAGGTATCGGCAGAGCCATTGCACTTAAACTAGCCTCTTCAGGCGCAAACATAGTCGTAGCAGCTAAATCAGCTGAACCTCATCCCAAACTACCTGGCACCATCCACTCGGTTGCCGATGAAATTAAAGCCCTAGGAGGTCAAGCCCTTCCTGTTCAAACAGATGTGCGATCTGAAGAGGACGTCAAAAACCTTGTTGATTCAACGATTGCTGCATTCGGAAGCATCGACATATTGATCAACAACGCTGGAACCGTCAACCTTGACTCAATCGAGAACACCCCACTTAAACGCTACGATCTCATGCATCAAGTCAATCAACGTGCAACCTTTCTGTGCACTCAAACCGCCTTACCTTACTTGAAAAAAGGTAACAATCCACACATCTTGAATCTCTGCCCGCCCATCAATCTCAAAAGCAAGTGGCTCAAATCCCATTTGCCCTACACCCTATCCAAGTATGGGATGAGCTTAAGCACCTTAGGCATGGCAGAAGAATTTAAACCCTACGGTATTGCCGTAAATGGCTTGTGGCCACGGACGATCATTGCCACGGCTGCCATCGATATGCTGATGGGTGAGCAAGGTAAACGCCACTGCCGGACGCCTGACATTCTTGCGGATGCCGCAGTGTTTATTCTCCAAAAACAAAAACTCGAGTTAACCGGACAATTACTCACCGACGAACATGTGCTCAAAAATGAAAATGTCCATGACTTGACATCCTACGCTGTTGAGCCCACACAGCCACTTATGACAGATCTTTTTATCGATGCTAATGAGGGAGAGCTGGATGCTTCTCAACTTTAAAACTGGTAGAGCTCAAATAATTCGGTTAGCCTAAATAAAACGCATACACCATGGAGGGACTCTATGCGACTTTGGCCTCAAATACTCGCAGCAATTGTTTTTTTTATATGCATCACGCTCATTTCAGTTCCAAAACCGTCTCGGGCTCAAGATGAACTGAATAACTTTATCTTAGACACATTTGAATTGGCAAATGGCACATTTTTTGTTCACTGCGCGGATGGCACACAGGAAGTGCAAGACACTCTTGATGATAATCGAGCATGCATGCCCTATCCTCGAATTATTCCTCTGACGCATCAGCAGATCGAGCTCAGAAGCTCTGATAATAGTCGTACTTTGTGTCGGTTTAGTGAGCCGATTCGCACTAAAATCTACCCCATTCCCACTAAACACACCATGTTTTATATTCAGTTCGCACCTAATACTAAGATTCCAGGATGTAACGCCACGTCTGGTCTAGTTAATAAAAACGCCGTACATGTCGTAGATGTTGATGGAAGCATTTTAAAACTACTGGAGCCAACTTATCCCGATCATTTAAGCTATATGGGTCTACCCAAATATGTCAGCTATTCTAATTATGATAGTTATACCCATTACAACAGCAACCCTTCAAATTACAGTAGCTTCCCACAACATAGGACTCACTCAAAACCCACATATTATCGCTATACTTACCATGGCAGTTATCCACATGATAATGATGGGCCTGACTATGGACCGATGCCAGATTATTTTAGTTACTAAATAAGATATACTGGGCCTGTGCCCAAAAGCTAATTTGACAAATTCAAATCCCCTAGCAATCAAGGCTATTGGGTCTGTTTTATGCCTTACTACCCTATTCCTACCCTTACTTAAAAGCTATTGGTTTGATGACCCATATACTGTGGTCAAGTGGATCTGCGTGTACTCTTGTGCAGTCCTAGTCGCATTTTCTTTTTTATGTATAAAAAAAATACCTCTTCCTCGATTCCCGATTATTATTTGGATAGCCTTAGTTGCACTCTGTTTGCTAAATGTAGGACACCTGTTCTTTCATAATAAATCATTCTTTGACATCCAAGTACTAGACCGACTCAGCTTTGTCATTCTTTTTTTTGGCGCATTCACCCTATATAGTCATTGTGATAAGCCCTTTCAACTTCTTTCACCGTACGTCATTTCCGGCGCCTTTATAACGTTATGTATCGGCATTTTCCAATTTCATAGTCATTCATCAACAGCGATCCTGCAGCGTTCAGTCTATTCGGCTCAGTTTGGAAACATCAACATGGCAGCTCAGTTCATCGGCTTTAGCATACTTTTTATTATTTTTGGTTACAGCCAAATAAAAGACAAATTTCAAGTATACTTTTTTGATTTGTTGATCGTGATGAGTTTTTATTACTTATATTACACAGCCTGTCGATCAGTGCTTCTCAGCCTGTTTTTTGCAATACCTGTCCTTTTATTCAAATCTCAATTCATGACCTACAAAAAAATATTCTTGCTGCTTGGAATTACCTACAGCATTACATTGATTCCCCTTGGCATAAATCCCATTATTCAAAATCTACTCACTCAAAAAACAAAAAACATGAGCCAAGGAGCCTCGTCTTTAACTCGGTTATCCATGTGGTCACAGACATTGCACATGATCTCCGACTATCCTCTCGGTATTGGACCCAATCGATTTGAATTTCGATTTATACCCTATGCTTCCCATGCTAATCAATCAATCGTCAAAGAATCTCTGATCATGAAATCCCCTCATAATGAATTCCTTAGAATTCTATCTGAAGATGGAATTCCAGCTTTCTTGCTTCTATTTTTTTTTCTTGCTTTCCTATTGTATCGATTCGCTCGCCTGCCTACACAAACCCTCACCGACTTACAAGCGAATCGATTTGTATTTTCTTTTTTTATATTTTGGTTCGTTGAATCTTGTTTTCAATTCCCTCTCGAAAACGCTTTTCCCTTTTATATTTTCATACTCATGATTGCCTTCGTCACTTATAAGACCATCCCTAATATTTCCTTACCCCGCACACTTGCAACACCTATTTTAGTATCCTTACTTTTCACAACAGGGATACTTGCCTATCGATTTTCAATCTCAAAATTCATGTTTGCCAATCGTCATACGAATGAAACAAAGCTAAAATCAGCGTGTTTAGGATTTCCCGAAAATTGGAAAACCTGTATTGCATATGGCAGAGTGCTTGTTAAAACAAACAAACTTGCACAGGCCGAACACCTAGTTAAATCTATGTTGGATCGAAACAAATATACTTTTCCCGCTATAGATCTTTGGCGAGTCATCGCGACAAAACGACATGACGAACTGGAACGCTGTGAAGCCACCTTAGCTTACGATGCACTATTCAACCGCAAAAGCAATCTTTCAAAATATTTTAACGAAACCTGCCAAGACAAGATTGAAAACGCCAAACTAACTGGATCGATTATGAAAACATTTGATTACACGCGAGAAATTAAAAATGCAAACTATGCCTTGCCCTAATTCACGCTTCCGGCATGTCATCTTCAAGAAATCGAATTTCAATAAAGACCTTGCCACCAATCGCCGTATGATCTAACGGATCAAATCTATCTACACGATCTGACACCAACGATAATTGACCCTCGACCCCAATAGTTAAAGCACCTATATACAATTGCCCCACAAGTTTTGCGGCAATCTTATCATCAAAGGATCGAAAACCAAAGAACCCATGCACAAGAGCTGAAATCATGCCACCGGAGAATACGCCATCAATGCGGATACCCACCAAAAACAAATCATCTTGTTGGGATGAATTGGTTAAATTAAAAGGGGCTTCTTCCAACACACGTGGCCGTGCTTCCCCCATGATTGCCAATCCTGCATTGACATGAATATGTAAAAAATCAGCAACGTAAATAGATTGAATAACCACAAATAAAAAATCGGTCTCATCGGTACCTAAAAATGTTTCATCACTGGTGTTGGGCAACTTGGTCCAATACCGAATAGCACCTCTTACATTCTGCCATTCTTGAATTTGGAGTTGGCCCCCTACTCTTAAATCATCAGATGCTGATTTATCTTCGGGCTCCAACCCTATGTGATATCCAATATGCGTCACAAAAAATCGGATAAAGGGCCAATGCAACTCAAGATCCACCTGAGCCGTGTGAATGCCTTTAAACCGTCTAAAACTGTGAGGCCTTTGATGTAAAAATTCGTACCCACCTCTAATTTTCACAAATGAAGTCGGATTAGCATCGAACACCCAGTCAAATGCCCCCACTGACGAAGTGTAAATAGAACATAGCATGAACGACAAAAGTTTCCCCCACATAGCCTTATGATAAGTGAAAACCCACAATTGATTCCAAATTTTTTTATTTAACTATCTAACTGAATAGGTTTTAGATCTGAGAGTTTTGTAATTTCACTAAAATCAGCTAACGTCTCACGTATCAAAACAGGCCGGATAGATTGTGTACCTTCAAGCCAAATACTTGATTCAAGGTCTACATTGCATAATTGTTTGGGTGATACCACTAGATCCAAATCATCTATGCCAGACTTGCTTGCTTCGTCTTCAGCACCGATTCGAATAGATTCATAACTCGAGACATCTTCACAGGTGCCCCGTATAAACGCGAATCGACCCACTTGAAATAAAAAAGATCGTGGCGCAGAGGACCCCGCTAGCACACAAACACGAGACAACCAAACGGGCGTAGGTAACAAAAAAAGGTTGAGCTTTGGAAACACCGCCCATAGACCTTGTGTATATGCAAACAACACCCGCAACGCAGTTAATGATCCAGGACCTGAGCACATGTAGACTGATTTTAATTCTTGACCAAACTGAGGAAATTCAACTCCTAAGCGAGCCCACATTTCTGGCATCAAGGTACTTAGCGGCGAGGTGGACGTTAGAGGTACACTCAACACCTTCGGCGGTTGATTCAAATCTGTCCACAGACAGACCTGCAGCGTCCGGAGGCTCCCCTCAAGAAATACACACGGGGTTTCAATCATTTTAGGATGCGAGCAAGATCATTATAAATGACAAACAAAGTCAACAAGATGATCATTGCGAATCCAATTTGAAACGCGCGTTCAACCACTTTTGGCTTGAGACGTCTTCCAATAATACCTTCAATCGTAAACATAAGAATCTGACCACCGTCTAAAATGGGAATGGGAACCAAGTTTACTAGCCCTAAATTTAAAGAGATCAACCCCATCAAAAAGAGAAACTGTCTCAAACCTGCCCGCAGCCAATCACCTGCCATTTTTCCAATATAAATAGGCCCAGCTAGCGATTTGGCAGAGAGTTGTCCCGTTACCAGTTTCCCAATGCCCACAACAAATCGAACAGACCAGGTCCATGTTTGAACCAAACCTTGCTGAACTGATGCTATAATGCCCGGTGCTCTCAGGAGCATTTGATTCCCCTGGGCATGAATCGTGGGCACCATACCTATCACGTAAGGAAAGTTTTTTCGGACCCACGGTTTGGGATCTTCATCTGCATTTACTTTTTTAGGACTTAGAGACAGTTTAAGTGGCTTACCTTTGCGATCCACTAATAGCGCCATTGGGCTCCCAGAACGACCTACCTCTTGGACAGATTTTTGGAATTGATGAAAATATGTTTGAGTCTCACCATTCACACTCAAAATAACATCCCCTTTTTGGAGATCAGCCGTCTCAGCAGCGCTTCGTGGCGCAATCTGATGAACTTTGAGCTCCAATGGTGCGAGCCCCAAATCATGTAACCCTTCAGCCTTCCGAGGCAACACGCCACTGATCGTGATTGCCTTAGTTCCTTTACGTTTTACTTCGAGAGTAACTTTCTGGCCTTGCATTTTTTTCAACTGTGGCCATACAGCATCTAAAGAAGATATCGCAGTTTTGTTGATTTTAAGAATCTGATCTTCATCTTTTAATCCAACTTTATGACTCCACTTTCCTTGATCTATTAACGTCAACATAGGCAGGTGTTTCATTAAATTTAACCCAGGAATCGCACCCTGTTGCACCACTTCGCCATGAGCTGTAACCCCAAATCGTGCAATCGGGGAAGTCGTGACCGTTAAAAATGCCTTTGAATTGTCGTGCATAACACGCTCAACTTCAAATGATGTGGGCTTGTTTAAATTGCTTTGGACAGTTGTTATAACGGTCGAGCCCTCTTTAACAGGAACTTCATTAATGCTATTTATTTTGTCATGCGTACGAAATCCGATATTGTGTGCATACGTTCCTTCAAAAATTGTACCCAGTTGAGAAGAAAGTTTGAACTGACCTATGTAAGCCAACAGCGTAAAAGCAAATATAGTGAAAATAACATTAGCAACGGGTCCTCCCAATGCAATGGCAATCTTCTTTAAGGGCGGTTGTGTCAAATATGCCCTTTTTTCATCTGCTTTTAGAATTTTCTCATCAAATTCTGATCCGTAGAGTCTGACATACCCACCTAACGGGATTGCTGAAATTACAAATTCAGTTTTACCTATGTGTCTTTTGAAAAGCTTTGGTCCGAACCCTAATGAGAAGGTAAGGACTTCGACACCTATCCATTTTGCCACCCAATAGTGGCCCAACTCATGGACAGTAATCAACACACCTAATAAAATCAGTGTCCCTAATAAGTAGGTCATATCTACGTCTCCTAAACGATCTTTCTACCCTATTATCTTAAAATGAAGTAAGGCGAAATAAAATGCTCCAGCAAATAAGAAGCCATCAATACGATCTAGTATGCCACCATGGCCCGGAAGGAGATACCCTAAATCTTTCACGCCTAAGGTCCGTTTTATAGCACTTTCAGCTATATCTCCAGCATATCCCAGCAATGCAAACACAGCACCCAAGAGAAATAAGATGCCAATTCCTGGTGATTGCCCCCAAAATAAGCCCACAAATAACACAGCACAACTCAGCACACTCGTACTCAACCCTACCCAGGTCTTGTTCGGGCTCAAAAGTGGAGCACATGGGACTTTTCCCCATGTCACGCCTCCAAAATACCCTGCAATATCACACATCCAGATCAACAACAAAAATTTTAGTAATAAGACTCGACTGGCTATCCCGAGTACTTGCGGCGCATAATGAGCAATAGGCCAGAGTAATAAAATAACGTATCCCAACCCCGCACACCAAAAAATAAAATGGCGCACATAAAAAGTTGCGTCTTGGAGCGTTTGGAAGCAAGTCTGCTTCATAACCACCAAAACAATAAATAGGGCAACCAACCAACCAACCAACAAGAAGTACAAAAAAGACACTTGTGTAAGACAAAAAGCCAGATATAAAACACACGCTCCTAGAAGCCAAATGCAACCATAAGAAAACATGTGCCGCGATCTCTCGTTAGGTTGAATAACATCGGAAATACCAATATATTGAAGAGCACCCTGCGTTGAAGGTTGGCCCCATGCTACATGTTGCCATTCCCACCAAGCCAGCAGCGATACGCCCCAAATAACGTACCAAAATCCAGTATTTGACAAAAAGAAAAGAGCCCCTAAAAGCAGCAGCCCTGCCAAAACACTGGTGAAAACTCGAGTTATCAGGGCGTTACGCATGGCTCCACATTCCCATATTTTCTCACACGTTTGGAATACCACACCAATGCTTCACGAAAATCAGATGGTGTAAAGTCAGGCCAAAAGATAGGAGAAAAATAAAATTCACTATAGGCCGCCTGCCAAAGTAAGAAATTAGATAACCGATGCTCACCACTTGTACGAATCACCAAATCTGGATCAGGCACTTCGGGTAAATAAAGATACTTGCGAAATGTTTCCTCATCCCAACTCTCAATTTCCTTTTCAGAAGCCAATTTAGCTGCCGCTTGCATGATTTCATATCTGGAGGAATAAGATATCGCTAGATTGACCTGAATCCCTTCATGTTGTTCCGTTGATATTTCAACTTGATGCATTTGTTGCCGCATTTGATCAGAAATACGCGGATCATCTAGTTTGCCCATAATACGAACCCGAATATCCTCACGTCTTAGGAATTCTCTATCTCGACCAAAATGACGCTGAATCAACTGCATCAGAATATTCGTTTCATGCTTTGGACGTGCCCAATTTTCATAAGAGAACGTATACAATGTGATGAACGGAATGCCAGCATCTTTTGCAGCCAACACAATAGATCGAGCTGTCTGAACCCCTTTTACATGTCCATAAAAGCGAGCATGCCCTCTTGAACGCGCCCAACGGCCATTGCCATCCATAATGATGGCTACATGCTTTATGCCCCTACCGTACATCGTTCACGTAGGTCATACAGTCATAAGTTCTTTGTTTTTTTGATCGGCTATGACGGTCACTTTCTGCTCAAATGAAGTCAGTTCTTTTTGAATACTTTCTTCCCCGCGCACTATGTCATCCTTCGAGAGGCTTTTATCTAGTTTATTCAATGCATCGAGCTGCTCTCTTCGAGCTTTCCTCATAGCAATTTTGCATTCTTCTGCAACCTTCTTGACCACCTTCACAAATTCCTTACGGCGTTCTTCCGAAAGTGGCGGGAAATTTAAATGAATGATTTGCCCATCATTTGAAGGCATCGTTCCTAAATCGCTTTTTATTAAAGCTTTTTCGATGTCTTCCAAAAGAGCCTTATCCCAAGGTTCTATCACCATCGTTCGCGCATCAGGGGTGCTTATATTTGCAACCTGATTCATCGGCATTTGAGAGTTATAAGCTTCGATTTTGACACTTTCGACTAATGCAGGTGTGACACGACCTGACCGAATTTTATCTAATTCGTTTGAAAAATGATCAATGCGTTCTTCGAGTTTATTATGTAATTGCACAACAATTTGTTCGAAAGACATATGCGTGACCTCCTTCTCTATGCTGGTAAATCTTTTGGCTGGCCTATCCAAGTTCCGATGTTATCCCCATTAATTAATTTTTTTAAATTTTCTTTTTTGTAAATATTAAAGACAACCATCGGCAATTGATTATCCATACACAAACTTACAGCTGTAGTATCAAGTGCGGATAATCTTTGATTAATATAATCCATATAAGAAATTGAACGAAATAACTCTGCATCAGAATGTTTCTTAGGATCTTTGTTAAAGATGCCGTCTACTTTAGTACCCTTTAAAAATACATTCGCGTCGATTTCCATGGCTCGCAATGAAGCAGCTGTGTCTGTTGAAAAATATGGATTCCCAGTCCCAGCAGCAAACAACACAATTCGCCCTTTCTCTAAATGACGAATGGCTCGCCTGCGAATATAAGGCTCAGCAATCTGAGACATACTAATTGCAGACTGTACTCGGGTAGGAATGCCATTTTTCTCTATCGCACTTTGAAAGGCCAAACAGTTAATCAAAGTCGCCAGCATACCCATGTGATCTCCCGTTGTTCGGTCGATCCCTAATTGAATTCCTTGGCTACCCCGAAAAATATTGCCCCCGCCCAAGACCAGCGCTACTTGAACACCAGCTGCATGAATGGCACAAATTTGTTCGGCAAATTCCTGTAAAACTTCATTTGATATGCCCAGATTTCCCTCACCAGAAAGGGTTTCCCCGCCAAGTTTTAGTAAAACTCTTTTAAATCTAGGCTTCACTGCGTCTGTTCGCCACAGGACATTCTTAAAAAACGTGTGATTTGGGCCCCACCATCTCCACACTCTTGAAGATACTGGGAAACTGTCTTTTTGGGTTCTTTGATAAAGGGCTGGTCTATCAAGCAAACTTGCTTGTAATAGTTTTTCAACTTGCCCATCACAATTTTTTCCGCAATCTCTTTGGGCTTTCCGCTAGACATTGCCTGCTCGAGATAGATACTCTTTTCATTCTCAAGGGCTGCAGCAGGAACTTCTTCATGCGTCAAATATAAAGGGCTACTTGCTGCAACGTGCATCGCAACATCTTTTGCAACCGAAGACAGATTGTCACTCGTGCCACTGATCCCAACAACTGATACTAATCGATCACCTGCATGAATGTATGACTCAAGCGTCTCATTCTCCCGAGCTGCGAGGTAATTGACACGACTTATTTCGATTTTCTCACCAATCGTTCCAGATAATTGCTGAACCATTTCTTGGATAGACTTACCCGTCCATTCGGCTTCGGGTGCATCTTCTACTTTTAATGCCAATGCAGATTCTAAAGTTAAATCATTATTCCCATTGTTCATGGCATCTTCAATCGTCTTGCTCAAGCAAGACGAAGCTTTTTGAAATAACTCATTGCGGGTCACAAAATCAGTTTCGGAGTTGAGCTCGAACACTACAATTGCCCCAGAGTTGGAATGCGCAACGCATAGTTTACCTTCTTGCGCGGAGCGACCTGCACGTTTAACGGCAGACGCCATTCCTTTTTTACGAATAATTTGGATAGCTTCATCGATATTTCCATCAGCCTCTACCAAAGCACTTTTACAATCCATGAAGCCGGCTTGTGTTCTATTTCTTAATTCTCTAATCGCTTGTGGTGAAACGCTCATGCCTTTCGACTCCTATCTACTCTTTTTTGGCCTTTGGTTTTTTAACTTCTTCGTTTTCCTTCTTGTCTTGCAACTTACCTTCGTCGAAAGCTTTCTTACCTTCGAAGTAAGATTCGGCAACATAATGCGTAAACAAACTAATAGCCTTCAACGCATCATCGTTGCCCGGGATAGGATAAGAGATATTTGCTGGATCGGCGTTTGTATCCACAATTGCCACAACTGGAATATTCAAGGTTCGAGACTCATGTACCGCAATTTTTTCTCGATTGATATCGATCACAAATACTGCGTCTGGCACACCGTCCATGTCAAGAATGCCTTGGCAATACTTTTCAATACGTGCCAGTTTTTTCTCAAGTTTTGACCGCTCTTTTTTGGAAGTTCTTAATCCAATGTCAGATTCCAAAAAATCTTTGGTCTTATTGTAGTTAGTGGCAATAGTTGAAATGGAATTGAAGTTAGTCAACGTTCCACCTAACCACCGCTCGTTCACATAATAAGCACCAACGCGCTTTGCTTCAGACACAATAATGTCTTGCGCTTGTTTTTTGGTACCTACAAATAACACTTTCTTCCCTGCCTTACCCAGGTTGTACATAAACTGCCCAGCTTCACGGGCGGTCTCAACCGTATATTGCAGGTTAATGATATGAACGTTATTTCGAATACCAAAAATAAAAGGTTTCATTTTAGGGTTCCATTTCCGAGCTAAGTGCCCGTAATGGACGCCACTTTCAATCAAAGATTTCATTGACAACTGAGCCATAAATTTCTACTCCAAATTCGTGATTGTTCCTTCATTTACCTAAAGGAATGGTAATTGTACTTCGCTCTTTTTTACCACACTTGAAGTAGATTGCAAGCAGGTAAACGAGCTTCCCTGAGGACGAGAGACCTGGTGGCTTGATTCTATCACCGAACCGGTGCTAACTCGTTTTATCTATACTAGTATAAAGAGCCAGGTCGTATGACAAAAAAAACTGTCCATATTCAGTCCATAATCAAAAATTCCTCCAAAAAAACAGGGGTTTATATTTTTTATGACAAAAAAGGACTCATTTTATACGTTGGAAAGGCCAAAAACATACACGTACGCCTGAAACAACATTTTACACTCTCAGATCCAAGGTGCGCCCTCAAACAACGATGGATGATTCGCCTGGTAGCAGACATTACGTGGACCGAAGCCCCTAGCGAAAAAGACGCTTTGATCATGGAAAATCAGGCAATAAAAGCGCATAACCCGCCATTCAATATTATGCTACGTGATGACAAAACCTACCCTTATCTCAAAATTTCGTTGAGCCACGCATTCCCTAAATTTAACCTTGTTCGACGCATTTCTCCTGGAGAAGACCTCTACATGGGTCCTTTCCTTTCGGGCAGACAGGTTCGCCACCTCATGGACTTATGCCACGTGCTTTTTAAGATTCGTTCGTGCTCAGACTCTTTTTTTAAACTGACCAAACGACCCTGTTTGGAGTACCAGCTGAGTCGATGCCTGGCCCCCTGTGTTGGCTACCAGAGCCATGAGGCCTATACTCAAAACATTAACCGCATGCTTGAGTTTCTGAGAGGCCGTGACAAACAAATTCTCCGGGATTTCAAACAACAAATGAAATTATTCGCCAAACAAGAAAAATTTCTTGAAGCTAAAAAATTGCGAGATCGCATTTCACTCGTCGAACGCTTCATCCATGAAACGCAAGGTTCTGATTTTACAGGCATTGAAGGTCATTCTGATTTTTGGGTTCATAGCGATCAAACGCTAGGCGTACTTCATGTACGATTTGGCGTCATAACAGGCACACAAATTTTCCAAACACCCAAAGTTTTATTAGATGAACAGTATGCCCTGGGATTTGCAAATTACGGTACCCGCCTCGTACTGCCATCACGCATCTTTATTCCCTCGGAAACGGTACTCCCGAGTACCGTTAAAAAAAGCATCCCACTTTTTGCGCACAATCGAGTTCGAATCGCTCACGCCAAAACTGAAAAAACAAAGGCCCTTATGTCTTACCTCAAAGAGCAATTGAGTCTCACCCCGTCACAAAAAAATGCAACTCAAACTACCCACGCGCACAACTCACACCGTGCATTGTTACGGGATTTTTGCCGCCTGACACATACCCCTAAGCTGTTTGAATGTATTGACATCTCTCACTTCCAAGGAGCCCACATGGTAGGTGTTGTGGTTGTGTTCGATGAAAATGGACCCATAAAACAAGCTTATCGGACCTATCTGATTCGACGCTCAGCTATCAATGACCCAGCAGCCATCAAAGAAGTTTGTATCAGAAGGTATCAGAAAAAGAACATCACCCTTCCTGAGGTCCTTCTGATCGATGGCGGCAAGGGACAACTCAATGCTGCTATCAAAGCCTTAGCTCATCTAGGGCTCGAGGACAAGATGAGAGTTTTGTCGATTGCTAAAAATAGAAATGAAAAATATGGCGGTGAAAAAATCTATTTTCCCCATAACAGTAAGGCCACACTTCTCCTCCCCAATAACCCTTTATATAGCTTTTTCTGCAGCTTACGCGACGAAGCACACCGATTTAGCATCACCCAACAACGGTCTAGGTTCCAGAAAAAGACCGCACATTTTAGTGACCTACCAAAAATCCCTGGGCTCGGGCTCAAACGACAAGAAATTGTAAAAAGACTTTTGATCACTGAAGGTCCAGCAGGTATCCTAGCACTTGATCAACCCCCAGAAGGCATACCTACACCTGTTTGGAAACATGTTAGAACTTGGGCAAAGCGATTTATATGAATCAAGACAATCCATGGTATTTAAAACGAGTCATTAAATCACCGCCCACATCGGGTAGTGCATGGATGACCCTTGGCAATTTCGACGGCTGTCATCTGGGTCATCAGAAGCTGTTTACACTTACACATGAAAAATCACCCCAGCGATCTATCGCGGTAACCTTTTACCCACACCCAAGCCATGTGTTTGGCTCACATCCTGTTCCATGCCTTGACACTTTAGAAGAGCGTATCCAAAAAATTCTTCATCTTGATATATCCGAAGTCTGGGTGATTCACTTTACGCCTGAGTTTGCTAAAACGCCATGGGACATGTTTTTAAAGAAGTTAGCAACCGATCTGGGTCACCCTTTAAAAGGGGTTTGCATTGGAGAAGATTTCTCGTTTGGCCACAAACGTGAAGGGAGTCCCACTCATCTTAAAAAGTGGCTATCAGAACAGGGTGCCGAATGCATCATTGTGCCTCCGGTTATGGCAAATGAAAAACGAATTTCATCTGGCTGGGCACGAGAATTGATTTTGGATGGCAACATAACCTTCTTAAGAGAAACATTGAACTGCCGGTACCTGATTCCTGGGGTTGTGCAGCGAGGACGTCAGTTAGGTCGAACTTTGGGGTTTCCGACCGCCAACCTATTTCCAAATGACAATCAAATACTCCCACCCCACGGTGTTTATGTTGCAAGCACGCACCTTAAAGAGAAGATCTATCCTTCGGTTGTAAATATTGGCATTAGACCCACGCTTGAAGAAAATCCCTCACTACTCATTGAAAGTCACCTGCTTGATTTCGATGCCATGATTTATGGTGAAACTATCAAAGTAGAGTTGCAGCTTAGATTACGCGGTGAAATAAAATTCCCAGATTTAGACGCATTAAAAACACAAATTGCAAAAGACGCCCATGCAGCGCGACACTTTTTTAACACCTCGGGACAGACATGAAACGACAACAAAACTATGGACAAATTATTTCGGGTGTACTGAAAGGACGAAAGATTTTATTTAACCCAAAAGCCAAAGAGCTTAGGCCCACACGTCGCGTGATGCGTGAAGCGTTGTTCTCTGCGATTTATACACAGCTCAACCGATTTGAAGGACTCCGAGCCTTAGATGCATTTTGCGGTAGTGGCATTATTGGGCTCGAGTTTTTATCTCGCGGGGCAAAATTTGTGGACTTAGTGGATTTAGATGAACAAAATTTTCAGCAATTTCGAAAAAACATTGTTCCTTTTAAATCTCATATAGAAGAACGATTCCGTTATTGGCATGGACGAGTTTCTTGGGTCTTAAACCAAGCAGAAACCCACTGGGATGTCGCATGGTTTGACCCTCCTTTTGCCGCGTTTCCTGAACCTGAATTAACCCATTTGCTTGAAAAGCGACGGTGCACCCTATTTGGACTCCATGTACACAAAAGCCAGGCGGATCGTTATCTTGCGCTCCTGAATCTCTGTGGCCCAGACTATCAGCTCGTATATGAGAAAACCTATGGTGTATCATGGTTGTGTTTACTAAGGTTGAGGGCCGATTTATGCGAAAAGTAGCCATACCAGGAAGTTTTGACCCATTAACAAATGGCCATACCGATATTATTCAACGGGCTTCAACCCTGTTTGATGAAGTCGTGGTGGTGGTGGCACAGAATACGACAAAAGCCTGTTGGTTCTCCCTTGAGGAACGATGTACGTTTGTAAAAGAGTCTATCCAATCGTTTGCAAATGTTTCAGTCGATGTGTGCCAAGGCCTCTTGATTACTTACTGTCAGTCAAACAATATTAAAGCGTTGCTTCGTGGCATCAGAACGTTTTCGGATTATGAATATGAATCCAGCATGAGTCGCTTGAACCAAGAGCTTTACCCTGAACTTGAAACCTTATTCATGATGTCTGACAAACTTGTAGCCCACATTAATTCAAATATGGTAAAAGAATTTGCTCGATTTGAAGGAGAGCTTTCAGGCTGGGTTCCCAAACATGTAGAAATAGCTATAATCAACCGAATCAAACAGGAGACTTCTTAATGCATCAGTTATCGACTCGATGGTCCAGCCTAAAACCTTCTGCAACCATGAAACTTACTGGCAAGGTTTCAGAACTAAGACAAGCGGGTGTTGATGTGATCAGTTTTGCTGCAGGTGAGCCTCACTTTGATCCTCCTGCATTCTTGTATGATGCCATACAAGAAACCCAATCAGGTGCTTATACCAAATACACACCCGTACCCGGACTTCCTGAAGCTCGCTCAGCAACTGCGACCTGGGCCTCGCAAGTTTACAATCGGTCTGTCACGGAGAAAAACATCCTTCTGACCCATGGAGCAAAGTCCGCTCTTCATGCTGCCTTTCAAAGCCTACTCGACGAGGGGGACGAGGTTGTATATCAAAGCCCTTACTGGGTAAGCTATCCACCGTTGGTTCAGATTTCAGGTGGCGTCTCTAAAGTGATTCAAACGGAAGCTCACGAAAATTTTAAGATGTCGCCAGAGGCACTTGAAGCAGCTATAACACCCAAGACAAAAGCGTTTCTGTTCTGCAGCCCGCATAACCCAACAGGTATTGCGTATACACAAGTTGAACTTGATGCGTTGGCTGAAGTCCTCAATCGTCATCCTCAAGTTTGGGTACTTTCAGATGACATTTATGATCATGTTGTCTGGTCTGAAGCCGCTGGTGCTCATATCACAAAATGCCCTGGGTTTGATTCAGACCGGTTGATACAAGTTCAAAGTTTATCCAAAAGCCATGCAGTTACGGGATGGCGGGTTGGGTTTATGTGTGCTCCGCCGAATGTGATTCAACTTGCAACGCGATTGATGGGACATACCCTGAGTCATGTACCTGCAAATCTCCAACATGTATTGACCGTAGGGTATAGTCACGATTTCTCATTTTTAAAACCGTGGGTTGCGTATTTTGAAAACAACATGAAAAATGCATTGCCAATTCTCGAAGACGATATCAATTGTGAAGTGGTAAAACCGGATGGTGCTTTTTATATGTTTCCGAAAGTGGATAAACTCTACAAACCTTTATCTGAAAAATGGGATCTTCCTATCAAAGATGATGTGTCTTTTTGCGAAGCGGTACTTGATAAAATTCAAGTCGGGTTTGTACCTGGGTCTGCTTTTGGTGCACCTGGTTATGTAAGGCTGACCACTGCAATGGGATCAGAACGTTTTATCGAGGGATTATCTCGCCTGAGGAACGAAGTCCGCACATAAAAATATTTTAATCACATCATTACGAAGAAATCCAAAGCAAATTTATTTTGTCATTTCAAGGAGAGCCGAAGCAGGTTAATTTTGTCTCAGCTTTATTTTCTTAAGATGAGATGCTTACATTTTGGATCGTCATCCCATACAACTTCTAGATCATCGCATAGGTGATTCAGTTGGCCTTTTTCATTGACCACCCAACGATCCAACGCTTCATCATCGTCTAAATTTCCTACAGCTGCAGCCACGTACCTCACGCCTCTTTTATTTTGTACTATGACGCCGTGGCCCACGATATGACTATTCAAAAACGCTCGATGCGTAGGACCAATTTGGGTATATATCGTATCGTCTCCAACCTCATAACTCTGGTTCACCCGTTGAGGGGAAACTTCTTTTGTAAAGCCATACTGATAGTTGGAATCCCCTTTGGGCAACCACCCAATGACATGAAGATTAGAAGTATACGTGCCGAATCGATTTTTGTACTGCGTTTCAGCTTGATTAAGCTCTTTTAAATTTTTTTTGACCAAGGCTTGTGACTGCCACTGTCCATAGCGAACAAAAGCAGGGAAGACGTACACGGAAACTAAAAAAGCGAGGCCTGCACCAATACCAAGCTCAATTGCCGTGAGTAATCTCATACAGGGATTAGTCTATCATGACCCGTGTATCCCCTGTTAAACTAGTGATATGCCGATTTATATTTACATTTTACTAGCCTGGGTTATTGGAAGTTTTTGTGGCGCTTATGCCTACCGTTGGCCAAGAAGCATGTCCATGCTTAAACCGCGCTTCTCTCATTGTCCCAGCTGCAAAGCACCTATCCCTTTTTATCACAATATTCCTCTCATTAGTTTTGTGCTACTCAGGGGCAAAAGTGCGTGTTGTAAAAAATCTATCGCGTGGGATTACTTCATCATAGAACTCACTTCCGTTGTGCTCTATCCCATCGTCATTTACCCTTTCTTACAAGCGAGTTTCTTGATTCAACTCCAGTGGACCGTTTTCTTCTATTTTCTATTGGTGCAAACATTTATCGATCTACGCCATCGATTAATTCCTGATGAAATTAGTTTGGGTGGCACGATTCTTGGACTTGCCTTTTCGTTTGCTTATGGGCCCGACTCTTGGCAATACTTAAAATGGCGACTTTTAGGGGCAATCGTTGGATTTGGTAGCCTCTGGTTAATCGCCAAATTATACAAACTATATTCCGGCCAAGAGGGACTCGGCATGGGTGACATGAAACTGATGATGATGATCGGCAGTTTTCTTGCAATATTTGGCGTTTTTCAAGTTATTTTTGTATCCAGTATAATCGGGCTTGTTGTGGGTATTGTTGTCATGATTAAAGAAAAAAGCACTCTAAAAACGGCCATCCCCTTCGGGCCATGCATCGCTGTAGCAGCGCTTGGGCTCTATCTATGGTCGTTATATGGCGCGCTTATTTAGCTAACTGTCAGGAAAGTGACACGTAGCATTCCATCTACCCCTATGCTACCATTTTAGTAGGGGCTTCCATTCTTATTGAAGAAGCTGCCTTTTGGAAGAATTTCTCTTCCTCTCACAACAAAAAAAAATATCTATGTCACATCGAAAGATCATGCTGCTTGAAGATGACTGGGTACTCAGTCACACCATTTCAAAAGTACTTTCCGTACGTGATTACACATGCGTCAGCCCACGAACGGTGGAGGATATTTTTTATCTTCTAAATAATGGCGAGGTAGCTCTAGTCGTGTCTGACTTGAACTTGCCTTGGATTAATACGCTGGAGCTTTGTAAACTCATCAAACATTCCAAGAAATTTAGGCATATCCCCTTTATCTTCATTTCAGGGTCCTGCGAAGATCAGAAAATCAAAGAGACCTTCCAATACGGATGCGATGACTTTCTAAATAAACCCTTCCACATCCAGGAGCTTTCCTCAGCCATTGAGATTCTGCTCCATACGCCAAATACACGATCAAAACACCCATAATCCACTAAATATCACTCTAGTAATTCTAAATTATATGTTTAAAATAATATAACTATCTGATTTTATTATGTATTATTTTATTAAAAATATAAACTTTTCTTATTGATTTATTACATTATTTCTATATAATAAAACTATGAATAAAAGAATCGTACAGGGGGAGAAAATAATGAAAAAATTACAAATTACCTTATTAAGTGGCCTTCTGGCCTTCGGATTTTTGAGCACGCCAGCTGATGCTACAACCATCGAGGTCGGGATTGAAAAAGGACTTTTAAATCACAATTTCGATTTACCTTTTTCAACGAGTGGCCGAACATACGGTGGGTTTCTGAATGTTAACTTTACAGAGAACTTCTACCTTGAAATCAGTCCCATGTTCTATAGAACACGAAGCAATCTTAAACTTGAAGATGTCAAATCATTGGGCAGTTTAATTGATGCCAAAAAACCCGCTCAGGTAGGCAGTGATCAGCTGGCTGATATTTTTATCACTTCATTCCCGATAGTCTTTAACTTCAAGTTTGACTCGGCATTTTCACCTTTCATCGGCGTTGGTGTTGCTCCCTTGTTCGTCGTTCATCATGATAAAGAGCTCGGCATCCGTGAATACAAACCTATGATTCAATATATTGCACAAGCCGGACTGGCTATCACATTTGATGAAGTTCGAATTGACTTGATTAAAGTGAGAGTGGGCTCAGAACATTTTAACCACAGATCAATCGGCTCTGTATACACATCAGCAGGTATCAGTATCCGCTTCTAAGTTTTTCTACCCCAAATAAAACAAGTCTCTTATGAACATCATTATGAGGGGCTTTTTTATTTGACAGGATAAACAACCTTTGTTAAAATTCAATGATTTTAGTTTTGAAAGAAATAAATTTTATTTATAAAAAAAGGAGACGAATATGAAAAAGCTACTCTTATCCCTAGGGATCGTAACATTACTAGCAGGACCAGCGTTTGCTGAAGAAACAGCCTTCACAGAAGAGATTGATACACCTAAGTTAGGCCTTGAAGTTGGTGCGAATCTTGGTTTATCAGGATACGGCATTGGTTTTAATAGCTCTGATTTAAAATTGGGCGTAATGATGCCAAGTTACATGAATATTGGCGTCAACATTGTGTACAACTTAAACAATAATTTCTACTTGGAACTGAATCCAACTTTTGCAAAAATTGATACTTTTAGTTTTAAAGTTGGAGACATTACGAAGCTACAAGACGAACTGAAAAAATTAGGCGACGATCTATCAAATTTAAGCTCAGAACAGATTCGAAAAAAGGCGAAAAATATATTAGGAACCGTTTCAGTTCTTTCTGTACCCCTTACGATTAACTTCAAGTTTGACTCAACATTCTCACCCTTTTTGGGACTTGGTATTTCACCTACATTTGTATTGAGTGAGTCAAAAGAAAATATGGGCAACTTTATACAAACATTTCAATTCTTAGGTCAAGCCGGTTTAGCACTTGTGTTTGAAGACATTCGTGTTGATTTGTTTAAACTTAGATTCATTGGCGCTTATGCAGATAGCGGATTATCAGGAAATACAACATTTACAGCGGGCGTTACTTACAGATTCTAATTTGAACTAGATTCAAATCGATATAAAAAAAGGGCTGACCTTAACGGTCAGTCCTTTTTTTATTTGAAAAACCTAAGGACATAAATTTAACTTATCGGGATGATTCAAATCGATCCTATTCCCCGCTACCAACCTGTAACGTTTTGCACCTTTGGCAAAACGAGCCTTCATACGATCCACATCGCCCGGTGTCAGCAGTTTATGCTTCTTCAAACGCAACTCCATCTTCTGAGTCCCACCCTGATAAGTCCAACGCTTCGCTTTCCGATGAATATCAACCTTTATCCCTTTACGACTAAGCGCCACTGCCTCAGGTTTTCTGTGATGAAACAAAAAGGCATCATGAATCTCTGCAGGTGTAAGATCCTTCCCCAGCAATTGAACCCTGGTTGGATTGACATAACACCCTTGGCCTGCATCAAAAATCCAAAACCCTTCAGACCGCCACACCCAAGCTACACGCACACCGGATCCAGGTACACCAATACCTACCCAATGCCAAGTATCAGACACAACCGATTTAAACCAAAAGTGACCATTGCCATTTTGCCATTTCAATTTGATGTACCCTTTGGCTTCATAAGGCTGTGACTTCGTCAGCTTTTGTTCAGTAGTCCGGCAACTACCTAAAAAAATCAATACGCCCAAACATATTGCAGTAACTGGAGTTTGTTTTCTTCTGGTATTAGTGAAGTGCATGAACACAGTATAGCTTATGGTTATTGACTTTGAACCATGATCTCTAGAGCCTCAACTACATTTCGTTCTTTCTGCGTTAGATGCACAGAGTCAATTTCAAGCAACGCTTTTTTTGCATCTTCTATTTTGCCCAATTTAATTAACGTCTGAACATAATGCTCTAAAATTGTGATGTCATTAGACTTAAATAAGAATGCTTTTTTTAAGTACACCAACCCCTTTTCTAAATCCCCTTTTGAGGTGACATAATACCAACCCATGGAGTCTAAAACAAAAGGATCATCGGGCGCCAAACTGTGTGCTTTTTTTAAGTAGGTCAATGCTTTATTCGGCTCTTTTCCGTTCGTAAATAGATGAAAGCCCAGAAAGTTCAACCCATGCACATGGTTGGGATCCACCATCAGCAGTTTTCGAATGGTTTTAACTGCTTTTTCGTAGTGCTCCATTTTATATTCAACATTTGCTTTTGCGTAAAGACCGGCTACACTTTTAGGATGCCGTTCTAAAAAACGATTTAAAACCAAAAGTGCGGATGGCAAGTTATCTTTAAACTCATAGGCTGCACTGTGCAGCAGCACATGGTCCTCTTTGTTTTTCCCTTCTTTCTCCACAACCTCTAAAATTTCAATGGCTTCGTCGTACTTTTGAAGCCCCATTAAAATACCCGCTTGTTGAAGCGCGGACGAGGCAAAATAATCGCTCCCCACCGATACCTTGCCGTATGCATCTTTGCTTTTTCCCAAATTACCCATCATGTGATACACAAGCCCCAAGTAGTACTGCGCAACTGGAGACTCAGGGTTACTTTTAACCAATGCCTCTAGAACCGCCTTTGCCTTTTCAACCTCTTTTAACTCTACATACACCAACGCAAGCTTAAGTGTGATCTGTTCGTTTTCAGGTTCGTTTTCGTGCAACGTCTGGAGTAGTGGCACGACGGTATTGTATTGATTTTTTCCGATATGTAGATCAACTAACTTCTTAAGAACATCCATGTCCTTAGGACGCAATTCGGAATAAACTTGATAGGCCTTGAGTGCGTCATCAGGTTTTCCCTGTCCTTCTTTTAAGATACCAACAAGCAGCCAAACTTCTGGGTGGATGTTGGGATATGCCATCACGCGTTCAAGCGCTGCCAAAGCGTTCCCTTCTTCTCCCAACTCTAGATAAATGCGGGCCTGATATAAAGATACCAAGGATTGCTCTTCTGAAGATTGCTCTAGTTCCTTGAGGATACGTAATGCTTTGGGATAGGCCTTCTGGGAAGCAAACACAAGGGCCAACTGCAATTTCGCTTCTGTGTGACCTGGATCAAGCCCAACGGCTCGCTCAAGTATTGCTATTGCCTGCTCTTTTTCATTCAGCATGATGTGCGCCTTACCGAGCATAAGCAAGATCTCAATATTCACCACTTCTCTGGCTAGCAGATCTTTCAAAGTCTTTTTGGCCTGGATAAATGCGCCACGCTCTAAATAAGATTGGGCAAGGGCATACTGTAGGTACCAACTGCCTGGATCTTTTTTGATGGCTTCTAGAAGCTCTGCTTCGCTATCTAAGACTTTTCCTGGCTCAAAAAAGAGCATTTGGCTCTTCAAAAAGTGTTCAAACGCATCGGAATTGGCAAGTATAGGATTCGAAAAGATAAAAAAAGATAAGAATACTAGATGTTTAAAAGAATGTTGCCCTATAACCATATGTTGGATTCCCTGTACCCTTAAGGATCGGAAACCCCAAGAAAAAATTGACTAACACTTTCTTGACATCCAGGTAGTGGCCAAGAAGTTCATTATGACCCTTTGGGCCAAGGCCCAAAGGGTCATAATGAACTTCTTGGCCACTCAATAGGCCGGGGTTGTGAAAAACATAAAGATATTATTTTAAATCCGGACGGCAGTAGATTAAGATCAGGGTGCCAAAAGAGGAGCACATGCAAACAAGAAAACCTGAGTGGTTACGTAAAAATAGAACCTTAACCCACAACACCCACCGGATTTCTGAACTATTCACCAAACACAACTTACACTCCGTATGCCACGAAGCTAGATGCCCCAACCTCCAAGAATGCTATACCCGTAAAATCGCTACATTCTTGCTCATGGGCAATATATGCACCCGAGCCTGTCGATTTTGTCAAATTCATACCCGTCGAAAGCCTGGCCCCATTGACCCGCAAGAACCTAAAAACGTCGCTAAAGTAGCCAAAGAACTAGGCCTGAGACACGTCGTGCTGACATCCGTTACGCGAGACGATCTCCCTGATGAGGGCATTGCTCATTTCATGGAAACTATTCAGGCTTGTCGAGAGCAGATGCCTGAAGCGCGTATTGAAATCCTAACCCCTGATTTCCATGCCAACTCCGAATTGTTTGCAAAATTGGCCGAGACACCCCCAGACATTTTTAACCACAATCTAGAAACCATAGAACGACTCCAAAAGCATATCCGCCCCTTCGCCAGTTACGAAACCTCCCTCAAAGCACTCACCCTTGCCAAAAAAATATTCCCCAATAACGCCCTGACCAAATCTGGCCTCATGGTTGGCTTGGGTGAAACAGACGAAGAAGTACTCCAAGCCTGCCAAGACTTGGCAGATCATGGGGTATCCATATTAACCTTAGGTCAATACTTACGCCCCAGCCAGAAGCACGAACCCGTCCATCGCTTTGTCCACCCTGATCAATTTGCTTTATACAAGAAGGAAGCCCTACAGATGGGATATAAATACGTATTTTCTGGCCCTTACGTACGCAGCTCTTACATGGCTGATTTTCAAGTAAACGAAGCAGAAAAAGCATCGTAGCAAAAAAATATCATTTGAAATATTCGCAATCTAACCCTTTACATCTCTTCGCTAGTGTTGTTTCTTATCTATCAATGAAAAAACAATTAAAACTAGTTCTGTCTATTATTTGCTTTAGCAGCACCTTTCATCTGTCAATCGCACACGCCACATCAAGTTCTTGTCCTAACGATGATAGAAATAGCACGGTTGTTTTAAAACATTTTTTTGAAATTTCTAAAATCTACCGTGCCACATACCATGAACAACAAATAATCAATTATCTCACCGCGATCGCAATCACAAATCACCTTTCGTATCGAATGGATGGTGGGAACCTTGCGGTGTATGTACCTGGCAAAGGTGAACACGCAAATCGTCCAACCGTCGCCTTGCAGTCCCATGTGGATATGATTGTCAAACACACCGGAATTAAAACAAAAAACATAAACGAGCGTAACTTTCAAATTGATTTTGTTAAAACAGACGGGTTGATCCATTCTCGAGATTATAAAACCACCATTGGAGCTGATAACGGCTTGGGTGTCGCTACTATGATGCTTTTTATGGATCAAACAAACACGTCCATTAAACACCATCCTCCTTTAGAACTTATATTCACTGTTGCCGAAGAAACAGGTATGGAGGGTATAGCCAAACTCAAAAATATTAAATCAAAGACTCTGATCAATCTTGATAAAGACCGGTATGGTGTTGTGTGTATGGGGTGTGTCGGTATTAAATCATTCAATATTAGTCACGCGGAACTCCCTACTACAAAAGTCCCTAACGAATTTGTCCAAGCGACAGTTTCACTAACAGGGCTCAAAGGCGGACATGGGGGATCTGATACACCTACAGGTCGTGCAAATGCTGTAAACCTACTTACTGGTTATCTAAATGGGGTTTTTGAATCCAGTCCTAATACACTGGTGATTCATGCTGAATCAGGGGAACTTGGGTCCACAAGCGCTATTCCAACTAGTTTTAAACTCAAATTAGCCATTCCTCAAAAGGAGTATGGACAGCTCGAAATTCTGGCTCAGAAATTTTTAGTTAATCTAACACAAAAGTATGGCTCTTTGCTGAACGCAGAAACCAAAGAATTAGTAGAAGAAATCACGAAAATAAACCTCACATTCGAAAGCTCAAAACCAGAGCAGAAAGAAGAACTTGCTATTGCCAGACCCAAAATGCAGGAACTCCTTTCTCATCTCAATGAACTACCTCAAGGCATTCTAACTAAAGATGATGCGTACCCATTTCAGGCACATACATTTTCAAACACAAGTTTTGTAAAAATTGAGGCAACCCAATCAGGCGGTACGTTCTCCACCTCACTCATGGCACGATCATTCAAGGCAGATTCACTTGAAACAATTGAGGCAAAACTCAATTCTCAGCTTAATGCTTCAAACTACCATGTTAAAAACATTGTCACCCTGCCGCCCTGGACGCCCAATTTTGACTCTTGGCTGCTGAAGCTCTTTTTATCGAAGCACAATACGTTTAAGCCTGAACTTTATTTAGCTGGTATCGAACCCGCTTATCTAGCTCAGTTATTTCCAGATCTCCATATGATTTCCATGGGCTTTGATATCTTCGATGAGCATGTGCCTACAGAAAGGTTTGACCCCAAAACAGTCCATAAGCTGGTTGTAGTTTTAGAGCAGTTTCTAAACGAACTGGGTAAGGCGCCAGAACTGAATCAGTAAGTAAATCAGAAGGCGGAAAAACGCTCACTGATTTCTTTATATTCTTCCTCTTTGAATTTTTGGATTTGGCTAAATATCCACTGCGAAAGTTGTGCGTTCAAACTATGGCCACTTCGCACATACTCGATCGTGCCATGAAGCACCACACCGCAAAGCGCTAGATCGCCGATAGCATCACAAACTTTGTGACGCACAAACTCATCTGTATACCTCAAAGGTTCTTTATTTAAAATGCCATCGTCCGTCAAAATAATAGCATTCTCTTCAGACGAACCCTGAGCTAGCCCTTGAGCATGCAACGCTTTGGCATCTTTTAAAAACCCGAAGGTCCGTGCACGCGCGATTTCTTGCTCGTAATGCTGAGGCGTAAACACAAAGTCATAGGTTTGCTCTTGAACCATAGGGTGTGAATAAGCAATGCGAAAAATGATCCGCAAATAAGGTTTTTCATTTGGAACATACCGTATGTACCCGCCTTTCTTCCGAAATACGGCCGGTTCAGAAAGCACTAGAAATACTTTGCTTTTAGCATACTGATGAATCCCTACACGTTTGATTTCATCAACATAAGGACCCGCACTTCCATCAACAATAGGCACCTCATCTCCTTCAACCGTGATAAGGGCATTATCTACACCCATGCCATACAACGCTGAAAGCAAATGCTCTACGGTTTTTACTGATGAATTACCGTTTTTGCCAATACAAGTGGCAAGCTCAAAAGGTACCGCTTGTGTAACAAGAGCTGGAAAGTATACGACTTGCCCCCCTTTTCGATGAGCAACCCATACTCCTGAGTCAACAGGTAAGGGCGAAACCCGAACCTTGCAGAAATGTCCCCCATGTACACCTATGCCTTCAACTGTAAATGAGGACTTCAGTGTGCACTGAAATCGCATATGTAAGGCGCTCAAATCATCCATGACCCTCAAACTCCTTCAATTATTTAGTGGAAAAAACGTGGTTTTCTT
Organism: Deltaproteobacteria bacterium; assembly: GCA_029262815.1. Lineage (GTDB taxonomy): Bacteria > Bdellovibrionota > JAJCYS01 > JAJCYS01 > JAJCYS01 > JAJCYS01. The sequence goes on from JAJCYS010000008.1 coordinate 26,180, forward strand.
TTCAGAATATTTATATTCAATAATACTATTTTAACGTGTTACATTAGTAACTTACAGCTTTAACATGCATAATTTGAGGAAGAACTCTAATTTCGGGCGTCAATCATGGGCTACGAGCATCTCAAAATTGAACAAAAATGGCAAAAGCACTGGGAAACACACCAAACCTTTAAAGTCGAAGACACCTCAGAAAAACCTAAATACTATGTCCTAGATATGTTCCCCTACCCGTCTGCTAATGGGTTGCATGTGGGACATCTTGAGGGATATACCGCATCTGACATTGTTGCGCGATATAAACGGATGGCTGGATTTCACGTTCTACACCCTATGGGTTGGGATAGCTTTGGATTGCCTACCGAAAACTATGCCATACAAGTCAAGCGACACCCAGCTGATATTACAAAAGAGAATATTGCCCAGTTCAAGAGGCAAATTAAGTCCGTGGGATTCAACTACGATTGGTCAAGAGAGATTACAACCTCAAACCCTGACTATTATAAGTGGACACAGTGGTTGTTTTTGAAGCTCTACGAAAAGGGCTTAGCCTACGAAGCGGAGATGACCGTCAACTACTGCCCTGAGCTCAAAATTGTCCTTGCAAACGAAGAAGTCATAGATGGCAAAAGTGAGCGCGGCAACCATCCTGTGACCCGTGTCCCAATGAAACAATGGGTGCTCAAAATCACAGCCTATGCGGACCGCCTGCTCGAAGATCTTGACGATTTGGATTGGCCCGACCACGTCAAAGAGATGCAACGGAATTGGATTGGCAAAAGTTATGGATCACGCATTACCTTTAATTTAAAATCACACCCTGGACTATCAACTGACGTGTATACAACCCGGCCCGACACGTTGATGGGGTCAACATTTTTAGTACTGGCTGCTGAGCATCCACTCGTGGATCAGGTCCTCGATAAAGCCACACCAGAAGCAAAAGCAATCATCCAAAAAATTCGCAATCAAAGTGAGCGCGAACGGGAAAGCGACACCAAGCAAAAACTTGGTACTCCGCTACCCATCGAAGCAGAGCATCCTATAACGGGGAACCCGCTCCCTGTTTGGGTTGCCAATTATGTGCTACTGAACTATGGCACGGGCGCTATTATGGCTGTCCCAGCCCATGATGAACGAGATCACGAATTTGCGAAAAGTTACGACCTGCCCATTATTCAAGTCATCAACGAAGATGGCATCTTGCACAATTCAGATCAATTCGATGGATTAGAGTCTAAAAAAGCCAAACAAGCGATCACAGCTGAGCTCATTAAAAAAAATCTGGGCAAACAAGAAGTCCGGTATCGACTTCGGGATTGGATTTTCTCACGCCAACGCTACTGGGGCGAGCCCATCCCACTGTTACATTTTGAAGATGGTACGTGTCGGCCTTTAGAAGCAGATGAATTACCTCTCACGCTCCCTGAAGTTGAAAGTTATGAACCAGCGGGAGATGGCAAATCCCCCCTCAGTACAATCCCAGAATGGGTGCACATCACTGACCCCAAAACAAAAAAACAGGCTGAACGTGAAACACACACCATGCCCCAATGGGCAGGTAGCTGCTGGTATTATCTGAGGTACATTGATCCCAAAAATACAGAAGCCCCTTGGGATCCGAAAAAAGAAGCCTATTGGCTTCCCGTGGATTTATATATTGGTGGCGTAGAGCACGCAACGCTCCATCTCCTATATGCCCGTTTTTGGCACAAGGTGTTTCATGACTGTGGCCTCGTTTCTTCAACGGAGCCGTTCAAAAAACTAGTCAATCAAGGCATGATCTTGGGTGAAGACAACGAGAAGATGTCCAAAAGCCGAGGCAACGTAGTGAATCCCGATATCATTGTTGAAGAGTTTGGCGCCGACAGCGTGCGGCTCTATGAAATGTTTATGGGGCCACTCGAAATGGTTAAGCCCTGGAATACACGAGGTATATTAGGCGTCAATCGATTCCTTCACAGACTGTACACCATCATCGAAGGTACGCCTCATGTCCTACTCCATGATGACTCAGCCCCTACCGAGGCTGAAACAAAGGGGCTCCACAAATGTATTCAAAAAGTTACCGCTGATATTGAAAATTTCAAATTCAATACGGCTATTTCAGAAATGATGTCATTTATAAATTTTCTGTATGAGCAAAAACAAGCACACAAGAACACATTGAGCACCTTCGTCACGTTACTTTCTCCATTTGCTCCCCATATCAGTGAAGAGATTTGGGAACAACTGGGTCATCAGCCTTGCCTCTCTTTAGCGGACTGGCCTGTATATAATCCTGAATTCATTAAAGAGGATTTGGCTACCATTCCAGTTCAAGTGAATGGCAAATTAAAAGGCACTGTTTCAGCAGATCCGAATGCTTCCAAAGAGGATCTCTTGGAGTTAGTTGCTCAAGATGAACGACTCGCTAAGTGGCTGACCCACGAGGGACGTATCAAAACGATCATCGTCCCCAATAAAATTGTCAACATCGTCATCAAATCTTGAGATGGCTTCGTCGGACCGGGGCACAAGTGCCCACGGTTCTCCTCGGTAATGACGGGATTCTAATTAGGCGGCTTTTTTCTCTTCTACTTCATCAGCGTAGATAACACCTTTGCCATATCGGTGTTCTAACCATACAACGAGTGCTTCAACGACTTGCCCATCAAACTGCTTATCCACATGAGCCTGAAACTCTCCAACGATTCCAGATAGAGACTTTTGTACAGCATAACTCCTGCCACTCCATAAAACATCAAACACATCCGCAACAGAAACAATCCGGGTCATCAAATCAACATCGGCCCACTTTTTATATTGGTCCCCGATTGCAGTTATAGGATATCCTTGCCCATCAGGCCTAAGATGATGGTCTCGTACCATCCGTGCAAAGGGTTGCAAAATACCCCACTGATTTACAAATTGATAACCAAGCTCGGCGTGGGTTTGCATACAGCGAAATTCATCCGCTGTTAAAAAACCTTTTTTCTTTAAGATAGAATCCGGAATACTAATTTTACCGACATCATGGAGCAACCCACCTAAGTACAACGCTTCACACACATCGTGAGACAGCCCCATTTGCACGCCTAACTCTTTGGCATATTCACCGACACGTCTGGAGTGATCTGCTGTGTATGAATCTTTTGCCGACAAAAGCTGGATAACCATCTCAACGGTTTCGTACACACCAAGCACTTCCATACACAACCCCCTAAGCATACGCTTATCGGCTAAAATGAAGATTTTCTTTACGGAAAAAAGATGTTTTTATTTTAAATAGTTAAGGCCTAAAAGTAGCTTCTATAGGACATTAATGAACAGATGCCTGGTGTAATACTTTGAGCTCAATAGACTTCCCAAACACCGATTCGAACGCAGGCGCTACAAGATCAAAAACACGTTTTTCTTCACTGAGCTGAACGGGATTTTCCGAAGAAACAGCTAACTCGTAAACCAAGTCATCCTTTAATACGATATCTTGAAAAGTAACCAATCCCAGCCGTTGATGATCAAGCGCATCCGCAATTTTCAAAATAACCAAACTCACTGAGAACATGTAATACTCTGAAGGTGACACCCCGTCTTTTTGAGCTTCATCACAGCAGGGCAGTCTGGCGTTTTTTCGGTGAAATTTAGCCAAAAGTGCAATCCACTCCGTTTCGCGATCGGAAAACACCGGAGATTGAGACTGTCGAATGACATAAGCACTATGGTTGTGATGATTCGTGTAATTAATAAAATGGCCAATATCATGCAACACGGCTGCTGCTCTCAATACCAAAAGATAGTCTTCAGAACACTGGATCTCACCGAGTTCCACCCACTTGTGAAACAACTGGGCCACCAGCTGCTCAACACGTTTAGCATGAGGTATATCCCCAGCATATTTTTCAAGCAACCCAAACGCCCAATCCAACTTGGCTTCGTTAAATCGCTCAACAGTTAGATTCTCGAACTTAGCCCCTTGTTGAATCATATTTTCTAGTGCCATCCCATCTCGCAACCCTACCTCTGCGCGAAATAGTTGTTGAAAACCTGACATCACCATCAATTGAGACAAAATAATACATCCCGGCATCAAAATTTCAGATCGATTGCGTTCAATCGCAAATTTTTCCTGAAGCTCTGGCGGCGTAAGATCCCTGTTTCCATCTATAAACGCTTCTAACTCTTGAAATGCAATGGGCTCATCTTGTCCTTTGGCCATCAAATCAAAAATAGCGTGCAACAATCCAGATATACCAAATACCCGGTGTGGAATCATGGTTCCCTGCCGGCTTTGAAGCGCCTTCGCATTTACCGAAACAAAGTTTCGAATATTTTGAATGCCCTGAGATGAAAGCGGAAACTCACAAAAATGCTCTAATACACGAACCGTCCCAATAGGCATACTAATCCCATCGATAAATCCATGATTGTGATACCAAAAAACCTCCGTACTCCCTCCGCCAATATCTATCCCAGCATAGATTAAATTACGAGGTGCTGGTCGATTCCATTGGAGTGCCAGAGAAAGTGTCCGTGCTTCTTGAGCGCCCGTTAGAGCTTTGAACCGAAGGCCGGATTTCTGTTCGACAGCATTTAAAAATTGTTGCCCGTTTGTAGCTTCGCGTACAGCACTCGTTGCAGCACAACAAATTGTATCTACCTGAAACTCTTTTGCCTTTTTTTGATACTCTAAGAGGATTTGGGGCACTTTGCCAAGGACTTCATGTGACAAGGCCCCTTTTGAGAAAACACCAGCGCCTAGCCGAATAATGGCTCGATGTTTATAGAGAACTTGGTATTCTTCGAGTGAAAAAAATTCGTAGACAATGAACCGTATTGCATTTGTTCCTAAATCAATACAGGCGATCCTTTTTCCCATTATATTTTAATTCTGTATAGGCTTATCAAACATATTGCACCGACGGCTCTGATGGGTTGATAAATTCTCCTCATTCACTAAATTTTCGTTCCGCAAATAACGCAAAGGATATGTATCCTGTCCCTCCCACAACAAAGCATGGCATTCAGGACAACGAAACTCTACCTTTTCTTGTTTGGGCTGATCGGATTCAACACGGCAATGAAACCGCTTCCGGCATGTTAACGCGTCTATTTGGATATAATCCCTATCTGACATAACACTCTCACTAGCTAACCAGGTGAAGCCATTCTACCAAACTGGCAGGTTCCTCACCACCTGAAGTTCCACATTATTGTTTTTTTACACCCCACATAGACCGATATTGAAGCTTTATACAAATCCTGACCCTGCTTGACCTAGAAAATATATTTATATATAGTCAAGACCTGTTTTACCATACAGAGTAGGTGTGTATTTTTTACGCTGCAGTTAAGTCAGCATCCTGTTTTGATTGTTATCCTTGTATAGATAGGGATCCATTCAAACTAAGTTGAAAATAGTATGTTTTTATTATCTCGTAACGAACATCATATATATTTGGATTTTGGGGGCTACTATACTAAAGTTGCCTATCTAACAAAACAGGGATCAAATCTTAAAGTTCAAAAATGTGTCCTAGAACCGACGCCAGATGAATGCTTATCTGAAGAAGCTCCGACAGACCCACTGCGTATCAAAGAATTTCTATTTAAAACCCTCAAGCAATTTACACCAAGCGTACGCAAAGAGGCTGAATACCATCTCATTTCTCCTGACCCCCATACCTTGATCAAGAAACTTCATCTACCGAAACCCCTACCAAAAGATCTAAATCAGCAAATGGGCTTCGAAGCCGCCCAATATGCCCCCTATCCCATCGAAGATGCAGTTGTAGACTTCACCCGTGTGGATGACGATCCTTTTTTTAGAAATACGCTTGATGAGAAAGAAGCGCAAATGCTTCTCACAATTACAAAAAACACGAGTATTCGACCGTGGATTACCTTATTTGAGGAAATGGACACCCCTTTAAGCTCGGTTGTGCCTGGAAGCGTTGGATTGTTAAACTTTGGCCTCCACTTACTCAGATCTCATCAGGCACACGATCAGTTGGCTTTAGTGCACATCGGAGATCGAAGCACACTCATGCTTTATATTTCTCAAGATTTGATTCGATTTTATTATGAACCCTGTGGGCTACTGGACTGCATTACACAAGCCACGAAACAATGCCATCTAACCTTACAAGAAGGTCGCTATTTTGCTACACATTTGTCCCAAAAAGATATCCCTGAGCTTTTTGTATCGTGCTTTTACAATGGGCTGTCCCGATTTACTGAGGATATTACGGCCCGTTTACTCAAGTTATGTCCCCAACAAGAAGACAAAAAAACACGTGTACTCGTATCTGGCGGTGCTTGCTGTGTCTCCGAGCTCACCCAACTCGTAGGCCGAGCACCTGAGTTGACGGTTGATTTACTGACGCCTGAATCCTACACCTCTCATCTCACGTTCGCTACACCAGGTATTCAAAACACTGTTTTCACCTTCTTTCCCAGCCTTTTAGGCCTTACAGGGAAAACAACCTCATGAGTGATATAAACCTACTGAATGACATCACGAATACTAATTCAAAAAAATCGAGAAAGTCGTTATTCGGAGGCCTTTTTTCTTCTTCTAATAAAGATCCCAAAAAACCGAAAAAATCGAGCCCCAAGCTCAGATCCCTCATTTACTTTTTCATCCCACTTATCGCCTGTATCGCATTAGAAGGCATGTTTGAAGAATGGGCATTAGAAGCAACACAAAAATTAACCCGAACGCTATCCCAAAAGCAAAAACAATTGACTAAAAACAACGACCGAACCCCTACCTCAGCTTCCCCTATGAAATCTGATTCACATGCAGTTCAGCAACTTACTAGAATTGCGCCTGAGAGTTGGATAAAACTTAAAGACGCATTATCTTCTGATCTACGTATGTTAGCGCCTTATAACAGTAAGGTTGACCCGCTAAGATCAAAAAACTATTTGCAACAGATGAGTCAAGCGTTGCCAAAAGAGGTATGGGTAAAACGATTTTCAATTCAGACCCAAAAACCGCTAATATCAGTAGAAGGATATGCCTTTACCTCCGAAAGCGTCCTGCTGTTCCTTTCTAATCTCAAAAAACAATCTCTCTTTCAAGGCATTGACCTATCTTTTTCCAAACCTACAAGAGATCATGGATTGCTAGAGCACCACTTTCAGATGAAAACACCAGGAGATACCCCTACCCATCTCTCATGGATTCCGATTAGGAACTCATTAACTTGGGGGTTACTATGAGTAGAAGACAGTTGTTAAAATAGGGATAGAGCAGGTTCATGAGACCATTAACTTTTTTTTGGATTGGATTATTAGTCGGAATCGGCTATTTAGGCAGCAGTTTTTATATTCATCTCAATTTAATCGAGAAAACAGGCAAAAAAGTAACCAAAAAATTGACTGAGTTAAAAAAAGAGAGTTCGAAAAGAAAACCCACTCAGGCTACAACGCCAGCACAACAGCTTGTGACTACCCCACAAATGACTCAACCTCCACAGACATCCCATCCCATTAAAACGGAGATAACCGATTTACTGGAAAGGGTGAGATCCCTAGAAAGTACATTTTCGAATGCTCAACAAAACATCCAGAACATGGTGACTCGTCTTGTAAAGTTAGGTAAGCAACATCATTTAACCTTTCTTGATTACCAAAAACATGGCTCGAAGACATTAAACCAGACCTCAAGTGTCACGACATTTTCAGCCACTTTATCGCTTGGTGGACAGTTTGAGCATATCCTGAATTATCTTGGGGCATTGCATGAACGGAGCCTGGCATTGCCGCTCATGCAAGTCGAAGTGCTCGCAACCTCCGAAGACAATACAATGTTGAGGCTCAAATTCAGTTACCCCAATAATTTGCCTACCCTCATCGAAAAATACCAATCTAAATTAAGCGAGACTTTATGATCAAACAATGGGGGATGTTTGCAGCATGTGTAACTTTTCTACTAACGCCATCCTTTGGGTATACAAAAGCCCGTGAGCCCTTTCGTCCGCTCCTTACGCATGCGAAAAACGGACTGACCAGTAAACGATTTCCTTTCGAAAGTTACAAAGCGATCGGGCTTATGAAAAGCCAGCGAATTGAATCTTTGATATTAGAAGCGCCAAATGGTGAGATCTTTGCGATCCTGAAACAGGAGACCTTAGGTCTAGAACAGTTTAAATGGAGTCATACCCGTTTTGCTTTTAAAGAAACTGTGATCACATTCACAAAATCAATAAAAAACATGAATGGCGCATCCATCACCCACAAAAAAGCAAAACGGATCCTTAGGGGGCAGCCTTAATGATCGCTCGAAAATACTGGTACTTTGTAGGAATAAACCTGCTGTTTCTAAGTCTGTCAACGTTAGCTTTCGATAATCCTAAGGTGTTTTCTATCAATGATGATTTAGATTTATTTTCTCCTCACCAAAAAGGTGAAACTCGGAAACTGGCTTCAGAAACCCTGTCTTTAGTTAAGAAATCCAAACAAAGTGAAACGATATCCACCCTCGCAGAGGTGACATCTCCTGTAATTGTACCTCCCAGAGTCAATCGTATCATTCAAGCTGAAAAACCAAATGCGCCTCTTTTGCTCGAGCGTGTTGACGAGCTGGGCAAAAAAGTGCCTTTGCAAACCGTAGACGTAAGTCAACTGAATTGGACCCGGCCTGAAATTAAACGATCCCTGCAAACAGCAACTGCACCCTCTCAGAGAAACATGCGGTCACGCTCTCTAGACAGGCCATCGGTGAGAACAAGTCCACAGATCGATTATAGACCTACAGCCACAGCACAACCTTCACCGTCCTATATTGGACAACAACCTACAATATCTCTTCACCTTGCAAAAGTGCCCATTGCAGTGGCCTTAAAAGCCCTAGCTCATATGATTAAAAAGGATTTAGTTCTCCCACAACCCATCCCAGGCAGCATTACGATCTTTGTTCAAAATCAGCCCTGGTCAAAAGTATTAGATCTGATTCTAAAATCCAGCCCCTATACCTGGAATTTAGATAAAACAATTCTCGTCGTACACAAAGAAGGGCCTGCTGCACCCGAAAAGCGAAACCTTCAACACAGGGAATTTTTCTTAAACTATTTGACCGCCAAACAAGCCGCCAAATTGGTCCGCCCCTTTCTTTCAAAAAATGGCCAGGTCAGTCCTCACGCAAATCGCAACATATTGATCGTTGCGGATACATCCGAGGTGCTTGAGACTATAGCCCGAATTGTTGAGGCAGGCGACTTACCTAGACAAACAGTACGAATCAAAACATTATGGGCAGAGCTCTCACCTGAAGCAGCAAATTCTTTAGGTATTCGACAATCTCATGGGCACTTTACACTCGGGCAGAGTTATAACGCGCTTCGAACAAAACTCAGAGCCCTCGAATCAAGTGGGCAAGTGACCGTACTCTCAGATCCTCAAATCATTACCCTCAATCATCGGGAATCTAAACTTACTCAGACCGATTTATATACCAAGTATCGCGCGACTCTAGTACACAGCATCTCCACAAGCTTTAAACCCCAGGTAATCAATAATCAATGGATTGAACTCACGATCAACTTAACCCATAGCAATCCCAGCCACCGAAACGACACACCAGAGCATACCCAAACGACGCACACGACCCTTCTCGTCAAGCCTGAAGATACAATAGCCATCGGGGGACTCAGCCCTATGCATACGGGCAAAAGCCAAGGTGAACGCGTCCTGATTGCTTTTATTTCTGCTGACTTACTTTAGGGCGTGTCCTCATAAGGGACTTGGCACAGGTTTTGCATTAATACATGCGCATGGGGATGCGTAGCGCTGCAGTGTTAATCACCTTGAGCTTTGCATCTATCTGTAGCGCTAGCGCTCCCCGGTATGCACCTATCGTGCTCAACCACCATTTGTATTATGGACAGAGTTATACGTACCCCATTTTTTTTGTGCCTAAGGAAGTTATTTTTCATCCGTCATCTGGTGTAAAAGTAGCTTGGCATGAACAAACCCATGCGCTCCGATTTACGACAACCAAAGAAGGTGTGTTTGGCGTCCAGGTTTTGCATCCAAACGGCACTTGGTATCATCTACATGTCACGGTTTATCCGCCTCATTTGAAATCACTTGCGGAAGTTTTCCAAATTTTATGTTTGCGAGGGGGCGTAATCAGTTCGTCATTTCGTTCAGAAAATATGATCCATGTTTCGGGTATCGTATATGGTCTGAAAGACTGGATTTTTTATAGTAAATCGGTTCAGAAATTTTCAACTTCCTTGTATTCTTCCGTCACCTTGTATACGCCTGCTTTGTACCTGCTGGTCAATACCATGAATCAATGGGTGGATGACACATTTAAAAAATCCTTGAAACTTTCATACGCAGACCAGGCACTATCAGTCAAAGGGCATCTGACTTCTCCCACTGACAAAGAGAAGCTTTTAAAAGGGCTTAACACTTTCTTCCCTAAAATAAATAGTACGCACCTTTATACGGGGTTGACGCAACAAGATCAACTCCATCTCTCTCTTGAATTTTTAGAAGTTAAAAATGGACAATCACTGCAATTTGGCGTCAATCACGCTCAACCCATTTTGCTTCGACCTAGTGGGACACTATGGGCGGCTTTACATGCATTACTCAAATCAGGAAAAGCGAAGGTCCTCTCAAATCCCAAGGTGATCGCTCGGTATCACAAACCCGCGCACTTACACATCGGCGGTGAGTTGCCTTATGAAATTAAAACGAAGCACCGCCTTAATTTAGGGTGGAAGAAATATGGGATTGTGCTTGAAATTACACCCACCCCTGTTGAAAAGGCATCTGTCCATCTTCAATTTAAATTAACGGTGTCTTATCCTACGGCCTCACCCACAACCAGTACCCATTTGCCAGCATTTAGCACCCGGTCGATTCAGTCGGAGGTCGTTGTCCCCTTGGGGCACACAGCAATATTGTCTGGCATGTTTCACCAGCTCAGCCATGACAACACAACGGGTACTCCTTTTTTAGGCCGAGTACCTTTATTAGGCTACCTATTTAAGACAAGCAGCATCGAACACAAACAGACGGAATTAATTGTCTCTATTACGCCCAAACCTTATGGAAAAACAAGTCATGCCACACACGCCCGGCATAACTTACTGAATACACAGATACCCCATGTGCCAAAACTCTAGCCCCACGCTTTTGACTGCTGTTCATTATTTTGATTTCCACAGAGATCAACGTTCTCTTTTTTACAATGTGGGCGAACAGGTATCGATTGGTCCCTACACACAGTGTCAGGTTACCTTGCCAACACCCTCTTTGTTCAAAGGTGTGGTTACGTTGAATGACAGACATGAATTGACGCAATTCAAAAATTTTCACATGTTTCAAACCGCTGATCAGGCTATGCCTTGCTTCTTGTTTCGAGGATTAAAAAATGAAACCTGGACGCAGGAACAAGATGGCATCATGCTCACTATTCGTCGATCATGGCAGCCGTTTGAACTCCTCATTGACACTTTGGTTGAAGAGATCAGTTTTGCACCCACAGATTCGCTTGAAAAACAAATTTCAACATTACTGCCAGAAGAAATTTTAGCCCTTTGGCCCTTGGATCAAATTACACATGCCATCACACAACATCAGTCGGGATTCGGCGATATCGACGCCTTGATGAAAAACAGCGAGGTTACGGAAATTCTAGTGAATGGATGCGAAAGTGTGTATTACGAAAAAAACGGTGAAATGATTCGCCACGAAGCCGTACTTTCATCTTTACGCCTGGAACGGTTGATAACCAAACTGGTACAAAATACTGGGCGTTCTGTAAACACGAAGCGGCCCATGGTGGATTTTCAACTTCCTTCGGGTGAACGCGTAAACATCATTTTGCCCCCGCTATCAAAGCAAGGGGCATTGATCAGTATTCGAAAATTCAAACGCACCTTAAATTCGCTCGATGCGCTCAGTGAAAAAGGTACGTTTAATGAAGAAGCCAAAATAAAACTTAAAGAGTGTGTGCTGTCTAAGAAAAATATTTTGGTCTCTGGGGGAACGGGAACCGGAAAGACAACGTTATTGAATGCGCTTCTTTCAGCAACGAGCAAGACTGAACGGCTTCTGATTGTCGAAGACTCGAGCGAACTTGCACCTGATCATCCGCATACATTGAGCCTTGAGGCTCGACCCCCTAATGAAGATCCCCAAAACGAAATTACCCTTGCAGCATTGATCAAAAACACCCTTCGCATGCGCCCTACACGGGTCATTTGCGGTGAGTGTCGTGGCCCTGAAGCCTTTCAGATGCTTTTAGCTATGAATTCAGGGCACCCAGGAAGTATGACGACGATTCATGCCAACAGTCCCCTTGAGGCTCTATATCGGCTGGAGATATTTCTGCTCATGGCAGGCTTCGATGTGCCGCACCGAGCACTTCGTCAATTTATTGCTTCTGCGATCGATGTTGTGGTCCAAATGACCCATAATGGCCAGAGACAAATCTCAGAAATGTCCGTTATTAGCCTCGTAGATGGACAATATACCCTTGTTCCTTTATAAACTTATTCTTAAAAATCAAATAAAAATTATTTACTTATAAAGTATTATACGTATAATACACAGGTCATGAAAAAAGGTCTGTTTTTACGCGCCATACTTATCACGTTATTTGCACTGTGTAGCCATACAGCCATTTCATGTGAGGGTATCCATGAGAAACTTAGAAAACTGAGTTGGTTTCATAGTTACCTTGCCCAAACATTCGAAAGCAGTAAATCCCTGACAAAAGAAACTGGGGAACGTGCCTTATCCGTTTGGCTGAAAGTGCCTCACTTACTACCTGAAAACGGCGTAGTTCATGTAATAGGACCAGGCGATAATTATTTTGAATGGGCCATATTCTTGTTGGTCAGACCCGATATCAAGCAAATTATTATCAGTGAAATTGGCAGAAATAATATAGGCGACAATTATGACTTTGATGTCATATGGCCCATGTTGAACAAAAAACTCCCTCTTCTACTGGCACGTTCAAAGATTGACACCGTACAGGCACTCAAAAAATTAATTGATGAAAAAATCTGGTACAACACGAACATAAATAATAGCCATTTCCCGAAGCATCCTAGACCCTTCTCGGTGTATCCTGTCAGACCCGAATCCAAAGAGTTACCCATTCCTAAAGCAGATTTAATCCTTTCAGCAAATCCAAACGGTACCCTGATCGATAGACATGCTGACTCTTATTTTTCTCATCTCAAACCGTCAGGGATTATATGGATAATTACAGAATTCTATGACAAAAATATTAGACTAGATGAATCCTATGGACAAAATTACATCCCCCTAAACAAAAGTTACCTTTCTTTATTAATGCCCTCTGACCCAATTCAACGGGCTTTAAAACGTGTTGAATTTCTAGGACAGGGCGTATTTAACGCTAGTAATGCTTTTCTTCTGATGCATCCCACATTGAAACAAGAATCAATTCGACCAGCTCGTCAATTTGAATCTTTGAAAAGCCCTGACAATGAACAAGATTCAGACCCAAGGCCCAGAACACATCGTTAGGACACAAACCTATTGCGTATCCTTAGACATGCCATCCTCAGCTAGTTCTGTGCGACGTGTGTGTTCAATTTTTTCTTTTTCTTCAGAGAAATAAGGCAGATGGGCATTGGCGAGTTCTTGAAGATTCTGATCTGTTGAGCTAGACAAGTGCTTTGTATATGCATAACCAAGCTCAACCGCATCACTATATAATTTGTAGTTCAGACCAATAAATATTTCATACATCGTGTATATATAGACATTAGCGACAAGAAACTTAGGACCCGAACGTTCGTCAGGGTGTACCGTAGAAGTCTCTTTGGGGTCGAATCGACTAAGACCATATTCAATAGTTTCCATGTCAACAGCACGTACGATATCCAGGCCTCTCAAGATTTCTTTTGCAATCATATGTTGAATTTGTACAACCAATTTTACAAACTGAGCCCCTTTTACACAGGATTCGATTTCTTGATATTTTTGAATCTCTCTTTGAGTTCCTCTTTTCCACTGTGAAATTGGTTTTTGATACCGTTTGATCCGACCTCGAATTTGGCTCATCCATTTCCAAGCAGATGCACCCACATGAATGTTTTGATCTAATTTTAGCTCAATCTTGTGTGCACGCCTCGATAAGTCGTTAAGTGCCTGCTCAGTTTCACTTAAAGCTGCAAGTGTTTTCTCAAAAAACATGAGCGCTTTCGTTTGGTCCAATGCCGCTTTATTAACTTGATCTCCATCACAGAGCTCCAACGCATGAGTCGTCAGAGATCCACTCATACACATAAGACTTACAGCCCACATAACTCTAGTTTTCATATAAATACTCCTTCAACAAATATTTAGAATTCAGACTCGCGAGGATTTATCTTCTTATCCTCTTCCTCTGTGATTCCATTTGCATCTTCTTCCGCACGATCCAATCGGTGCTGTTTTTCAATTTTTTCTTTTTCTTCAGAGAAATAAGGTAAAAAATCACTAGACAGTTCTTTTAGGTGGTCATCATCAAAATTGGTTAGCATCTTCATAAATTTATATCCTTGAATTACAGCCTGGCTATAGAGCTCATAATACTGTGCTACTAAAAATTCATACATAGTATATTGATAAAGACTAAGAATTAATGTGCTCGAACCAGGTCCACTACTTGCTGCAGTACTAGAAAATCTTAGATTCCGTTCAATGTTTTCAATTCGATCGTTACGTGTTACGTGCAAACTAGTCCAGAACATTTTAGCGATCGCGCGTTGAATATCTCCAACTATTTTTATATACCGAGACGCTCCCCTACAGCTCTTAATCCCGAGATACCGACGATCCCATTTCATGCTATTTTCTTTAAAAGATGAAATAATTTTTTTGTGCGATATGATATCTTCTCTAATTTCATTCATGTAATGTTGCGCATTGGCGTCTAAGTTGTACATTTTGGTCAATTTCTTTTTAATCTTGTGTGCACGATTTAACAAACTGTCGAGCGCTTTCTCTGCATCACTTAACGCTGAAATTGTTTGCGCAGAAGATTTAAGAGCCGTTGATTGCTCCAAAGCTACTTTATTAACTTGATCTCCATCGCAGAGCTCCAACGCATGAGATGTCAGAGATCCACACATACCTATTATCAAAATAAACCAAACTCTCATAAACAACCCCACTTCCCCCGTGACAAAAATTAAAACTCTGTCTCGCGAGGATTAATTTTCTTATCCTCTTCTTCTGTGATGCCGCTTCCATCTTCTTCAGCTGATTCTGCTACGAGTTTCGCCACAATTTCATCAAACTCAGTATAAAAATAACGCCTATAGCTATCAAACAATCCCTTAGCTTGTGGGCCACCAAACAGTTCCAACAGCATTTGTAATGCCACTCCCTTTGATACAAAGCTTCTATAGTTTTCATACAACTGATCTGCCAATGACTCGTACATGAGGAACAAGAATAGATCGGCAACAAATTCTGAGATTGCATCTGGTTCCTCTTGTGCAACAGCCGACGGAATTAAGTGATCCAAAAAAGGCGTAGTTTTGTTCTCAGCCATGCCGTATTTTTTTAGTTTCTTTCTTAGGCTTTCGCCGGTTGCCTGCACCTGAACCATATGTACTTTTAACTCTGTCGTGGCACCTTTCTGAAATTTTGCAACTCCTTGTGCATACTGCAACCCGACAACACAGGTCTGCACGTTTTTGTACTGCCGAGTCCACATCTGACCTGCCTTCCGCCACCGAGTGGCAGCGCCTTTTGCATTCCATGCGGCGAGACGAAACCGGCGGATACTTTTTCGAATGCTCCGCTTCATTTTGTAGATCACACCTAACTTACGCTTGATTCTATTCGCCATAACCCATGTGTTATGAAACTGTTGCTCTGCTCCGCTCAATTGTGTAACACCCTCTGCCAGAGGCCCTAATACCATCGCTTTCATCCCAGGTCGATTGACTTGATCTCCATTGCATAGACTTCCAGCTTGCGACAGACTTTCAGCTTGCGCTAAAGAGAACATATTGAAAAAAAACACCCCTAAAACCCATAATCGCCAATTCCCCATAAAGTCCTCCTACGAGTAACTACACCCGCCTTGCTTAGTGTGTTTCGGATATAATCTTAATAACTTTATAAAATATTTTGTATTAGTTTAAATTCATGATTTTAAAGAGAAATCGGTGCAAAACATTTCGAAATTACAGAAACTTATGTAACATTAAGATAATGACTTCAAAGGAAGACACCCAAGGATGTGTGTTTGATCAGGTTGTTGCTCATTCCGGGCTAGATAAAGATACAATTATTAAAGAGCTCGGAGATGATCTTTTATTTGCTGGAAAAGACATTAATGAACTTACAATTGAAGATGTTCGATCAATTGTAGCTCAGTACATGCGCAAAGTATTTCTTGAGCAAGTAAAAGGCTCTTCAACCTAAATCCTTCACACATCAAAAATCGATGCACTATGCATAGGTAATGCTGGCTGCTTACCATCCCCCTGTGACTCTAGATGCTTGAGTACCTTCGTTGCCCGCCTGACTACTTTGGGATTTACACCTGCAAGCCTTGCCACATGTACACCATAACTACGTTCGCTAAACCCCATTTTTAAACGATAATCAAACACAATATGGTCTTCTTTTTCGTGCGCGCCCATATGCCATAGCGCAACTTCAGAGAAGTGGCGCTTCAACTCTGCAAGTTCATAAAAATGTGTGGCACAAAAAGTGCGGCATTTTAAAACGGTTGCCATGTAATCACATACTGCCCACACAATAGCCAACCCATCATACGTACTGGTACCCCGGCCCAACTCATCAATAAGGACCAAGCTACGCGATGTAGCTTGAGATAAGAAATGAGCAGTTTCTTGCATCTCAAGAAAGAAAGTCGACTTCCCTTCTGTCAGTGCATCCGCTGCCCCAATACGCGTAAAAACACGATCCACGAGACCCATTCGTGCTTTTTTCGCCGGCACAAAACATCCCATTTGAGCCAAAATAACAGCCAGTGCCATTTGCCGCATGAAGGTACTTTTACCCCCCATATTGGGACCACTGATCAACCACAGGGGGTGTTTTAATCCATACTGAGCGACAGAATTTTTCACAAACGTTTTGCCATCCCCCGCAAGCAGCTGCATCACCACAGGATGAAACCCTTCTTCAATACATAGATCCAAACTTTGATCCACTTCAGGCTTACACCATTTTTGACGTACGATAATGTCGCACAACCCCGACATCATATCGACTTCAGCAACGTGATTAAAAAATTGACTCAACTGCGCATGACATCCAAGCACATGTTCCAAAAGCGACATAAAAAGCCGCTGCTCGATAGCCACTTGCTGTGTTTTAGCGTGCAACATTCGTTCTTCTGCTTGTTTCAATGCATCCGTAATAAACCGCTCCCCATTTGACATCGTCTGCTTGCGAACAAAAGTAGCAGGCACTTTCTGCAAATGTGTTTTAGTTACTTCAATACTGTGTCCAAACACACGACTAAATTTCACTTTTAAAGATGGAATATTTAACTCCTGTCGGAGCTTCACCTCATACGCTGAGACCCACGTTTTAAAATGAGCCGTACTATGGGCAGCTGACTCTAACTCAGGATCCAAATGTGGCTTGATCACCCCACCATCTTTCAAAGTCGACGGAGGCTCTTCAACCAGAACCTCCAACACGTGACTTCCCAACTCAGCCACTTCAAGATGAGAGGACACAACATCAGGCAGAATGGAGCGTAACTCATTCAACACGCGTTGGGCTGATTGTAACCCTTTAGCGAACTGCCAAACTTCTCGGGGACTCGCATGACCGAGTGCAATTTTTCCGTATAACCGTTCAAGATCACCTGCATGGCTAAATCCTTCAAGCAGGTGTCGGATTTCGTCGTATGCATGAACAAATAACGCTTGAGCATCGAGGCGTTTCTCAATTTCACCTTGCTCGACTAATGGGGAAAGTACTCGCTTTCGCAATAAACGTCGTCCCATCGGCGTACGACTTCCATCCATGGTTTGAACAAGTCCAAGTTTTTGATTTTGAGCCGTGGGCGAAGCAACCAGCTCTAAGCTCTCGATAGCAGCACGTGACAATATCATCGAACTAGACAAAGATTTATGTTGGCAGGCCTTTAAGTGAGACAAATTTTTACCTGGCTCACACAATTGAACATACTTCAGTAGCGCACCGCATGCTGAAGTAGCTTCTTGTTGCGTTTCACGAAAAAATGCATCCAGATGGGTAACCCCAAAATGTTCTTTAAGCCTAATTTTAGACTCTTCAGTGTTAAAGAAGCTCTCATCACACCACTGAATGGCGCACCCCAATGCTTTTAGGGTTTCAGAAAAAGATCGAAGCTCCGACGCTTTTTGTGACAAACACAAGCACTCCTTCACGCCCAGGTTGGTTATCAATTCTGTTAGCAGAGCTACGTCGTCTGGAAACGCATACCAAAATTCCCCATTGGTTACGTCCATACACGCTAACACCCAACCCGATTTGCTTTCCGTACATGCGGCTAAATAGTGGGGCATATCGGAACTCACAGACAGTCCATCAAAAGGCATTCCCGGCGTGATAATACGAATCACTTTTCGTTCCACAAGGGTTTTTCCTGGTGTTGCAGGTTCAACCTGATCACAAATAGCAACCTTATGGCCTTGTTCGCCCAATTTTTGAATATAAGTTCCCGCTGCATGATAGGGCACGCCACACATGGGAATAGGATCATCGCTTTGTTTATGTCGAGCAGTTAGGGTCAATCCGCATATGGGGGCGGCAATATGAGCGTCTTCAAAAAACAATTCGTAGAAATCGCCTAGTCGAAAGAACAATAAGCAGTCAGAAACACTCTTTTTAATTTCTTTGTACTGACGAATCATGGGGGTTGGCATGAGCTACTCCTTTTCAAGTATCTTGAGCACCAATGCACACACCTGCACGGCCGCTTGGCGTTGAATTGAAATTCGATCCCCCTCAAACTGATATAAAGTTACTGCGTGGGTATTACCTTTAAACCCAAGCCCGATCCAGACGGTGCCCACTGGTTTTAACTCAGTACCACCCCCTGGCCCAGCAATGCCAGATGTAGCCACACAGATATCCGCATGTGTAACACGATGTAGCCCCTGAATCATACATTCGACTGTTTCTTGAGAAACAGCGCCATGATTTTCTAGAATCGTTTGAGGTACGGATAAGACTTTCATTTTTAAATCATTTGAATATGTCACAAACCCACCGAGCAAACTTTTGCTGATACCAGGCGTCTCAGACAGAACAGATGTAATCAACCCACCAGTACAGCTTTCGGCAGTTGCGATGGTATAGCGAGAGGCAATCAATCGACTCGCACATTCAGCGGCAATTTTTCGATGTTTATCCATTTCCCTTAAACCCCAACCCCACAATATAAACTTCTGGGCTTTCTTTACGAGATGCTTTTGGTTTCTCGATGTAAAATTTTTCAAACACTTTTCTCATCCGCTTGAACCAACCATCAAGCTCGGGTTCATAAAAAGTCTTCATCACAAACAGCCCCCCCTCCTTCAATAGTTCAAGTGTTAACTCGGTTATGGCATTTCGCAAATTTGCAATGTTGACTTGATCACGAATCCGATTACCCGTCAGATTAGGTAACGCATCACTGATTACGGCCACAATGTCACCCCTCGTGTGTTGACGCAATCCTTTGGCTGTCAACTCAAGAATATCCTCTGTGAGCACTACACCGTTGCGCATCTCTGCTTTAAAGGGCTTTTGGTCAATCCCAATGATGGTCACGGAAGATCCTATTTTCTCTTGGTAATATTGGATCCAAGAACCCGGAGAGATGCCGAATTCAATGAGGGTCCCAGACTTCAAGGGTGCAAAAAGCCGATGTTTTTCATCTAATTCCATCAATTTATAGACAGATCTAGCTAAGTAATTGTCCTTCTTAGCTTTTTTTGAATACCCGTCTTTCTGGTGCTTTTTCATACGAACCACTATGGTACATCCACCTGATGGAAACAACAAAATCCGATGTCGGGTGGTCAAAAGGGTCATCGAACTTCTTGGCCATGGCCAAGAAGTTCGATGACCCTTTTGATGACCCTTTTGATTCCTGCCGACAATGGAGTAGAATAGGAAAACTGTGAGTGACCATCCGTTCAAATCTTTTGTCGAAGAATCTATGGGGCTAGAGGGGAAGCCCCCTAAGCCCACAGGAGGCACTGTAATGACATCCCCAAAAACACCAACACCGATTAAACCTACAACACAGGCAACCCCTAAAGCATTTGTGAGTCTCAAAAGCACCGTCCTAGCTTGCACTAAATGCCCCTTACACGAAACAAACACCAACTATGTATTCGGTGAAGGCAACCCTCAAGCAGATATTATGTTTATTGGCGAAGGCCCAGGTCGAGATGAAGATTTATCAGGTCGGCCTTTTGTAGGTCGTGCAGGTCAACTGCTAACTCGCATCATCTCCGCTATGAAACTCTCACGAGAAGATGTCTATATTGCCAATGTAGTTAAATGCCGCCCCCCTAATAACCGCGTACCCCTGCCCAACGAAGTCTCATCATGCAAACCTTACCTCGAACAACAAATCGAAATCATCTCACCCAAAGTGCTGGTGCTCCTTGGCGCAACCGCCGCAACACATATTTTAAATGAAAAAAAAGTAGCCATTACTAAAATCAGAGGAGCCTGGATGACCTACACCTTAGCTTCTGGAAAAACCGTAAAAATAATGCCAACTTTCCATCCCGCTGCACTCCTCAGAAATTCAAACCTCAAAAAAGACGTCTGGGAAGATATGAAAACCGTCTTGCAAGAGATAGGAAACCCTTCATCATGAAACATTTGGCTTTACTCGGTCTACTCGTCACTTCACTCACACCAAGTTTCGGCTCTGTAGTACAAAAAGAGGGCAGTGGCATTTCAACCCTCAGCATCAAAGGTACCATCAATCCCGGTACGGTTTTAACGATCAAACGAGCCGCCACAGAAGCAGAGCAATCAAATCATTGGCTTATCATCGAACTAAACACCCCAGGTGGCCTATTGTCCTCTACTCGCGATATCGTCTCAACATTACTTGAGTCCAAAGTTCCCGTCGTAATTTACGTTTCACCTTCAGGCGCCCAAGCAACCAGCGCCGGCATGATAATTACCATTGCTGCTCATCACGCAGCCATGACTCCCGGCACAAATATCGGCGCGGCTCACCCCGTGTCTGGCACTGGCAAAGACGTCCAAGGAGATATGAAGAAAAAAGTAGTCAACGATACAGTCGCATTCGTGAAAAGCATCTCAAATATCCGAAAACGAAATACAGATTGGATTGAAAAGGGCGTACGTGACAGCGCCTCCATTCCTGCCGAAGAAGCCTTAAAAAACAAGGTCATCGATGGTATTTATACATCACGCGCTGCGCTCATTACTGGACTTAGCAAACTCTCCTTGGCGACCAAAGACGGTACTCAATGGCGACTCAAGCCCAACCCCAAACAAGTCGAAATCACCCCCACATTTCGAGAAACTTTTATCACCACCCTCAGCCACCCCAATATAGCCTTTATGCTTTTAGCAGCTGGCGGACTCGGGCTCTATGTCGAAATGACACACCCAGGCCTCATTTTCCCCGGCGTGGTCGGCGGCATTTCTCTATTGCTTGCACTCACCTCCCTTCAAATGTTGCCTGTTCGATGGGGCGCATTGGCACTTTTTTTTCTGGGATTCATTCTCTTGATTGCTGAAATGTTCATTCCCAGTTTTGGCATGTTAGGACTAGGCGGTATGACAGGTATTGTTTTGGGTGCGCTCTACCTCTTTGACACCTCTCAAGGCATCAGCGGTGTGGATACAAGACTCTTAATCGGAGTAATCTGTGGCATTTTGGCCATCTGTTTAATCGTCCTAACCAGCCTCGTCAGGCTACGGAAAACGTCATTGAAAATAGGCAGCGCCTTGCTTGTGGGAGAAACAGCGATTGTTAAAGCGTTTGATCCTGCCAAAAAAGCAGGTAGTTGCTTTGCTGAAGGCACCTTGTGGCACTTTTCTACCGCTGACGGTACTTTGCAAGTAGGCGATACTGTATGTGTCATATCACAAAAAAACCTACAACTGGTTGTGGCCCGACCTGAGTCTGTTACAATGCAAGCCTAAGAAGACGTTCACAAAAAAGGAGTCCCATATGTTTTCCCCTATTTTAATCGGCATTGCCATTCTTGTTGTTTTTCTGCTCTCAGCAATCAAAATTTTAAACCAATTTGAACGAGGGGTTATCTTTCGCCTTGGAATTTGTATTGGCACGAAGGGACCTGGGCTCTTCATTCTAATCCCCGTTTTAGACCGGATGGTTAAAGTCAGCTTACGTACAGTCACGATGGATGTCCCCCCACAGGATGTCATCACAAAAGATAACGTTTCCATAAAAGTCAACGCCGTGGTTTACTTCCGCGTCATAGACCCTGTGAAAGCAATTAATGAAGTCGAAGACTACTATTATGCAACCAGCCAATTGGCCCAAACAACCCTGCGCTCTATCATGGGTGAAGTTGACTTGGATACACTACTTACAGAACGAGAAAATTTAAATTTACGCCTTCAAAAAATTCTAGATGAATCCACCGATGCTTGGGGAATCAAGATCGCTACCGTTGAATTGAAACACATTGACTTACCCAAAGACATGCAACGCGCCATGGCCCGCCAGGCAGAAGCCGAACGAGAGCGTCGTGCAAAAATTATTGCTGCTGAAGGTGAGTTTCAAGCAGCTGAAAAACTGGGTAACGCAGCAGCCATTATGGCTAAAAACCCAGTCAGCATCCAACTTCGATATCTTCAAACGCTCATTGATATCTCCAGCGAAAACAATACAATAACCGTATTCCCTATTCCGATGGATATAATGAGTGGTTTACAAAAAATTTCTGCAGCTGTCAGCGCCAAAGATAAATGATTAGGAGATTTGCTTCTCTATCACTCATTCTTTTTTTAGGCAGGGTGGCGTATTGCTACCCTGCCTTTCATTTAACCGTTCTGGCCACAAATCAAATTACCCCTCAAACCAGTACCGCACTCAAAGAGCGACTGAATAACCTCAGATCCTCTATCACCTCAAAGAAACATCTTATCCTGCTGCTACACGCGGGATCGATCCCCACTTCACCAAAATTCCTAGCCGATAATGGCTATGATGCCATCACACTCAGATCCCTCCCGAATCCTAAGATTGCCCTGAAAACGAAAAACCTAAAACTCCCTATCTTATGTGCCAATATCCAAGGTAGCCCCATTCAGCCTTATTTTATTAAGAAAGCAAAAGGGCTACGTATCGGAATCATCGGAATCTCTCCTGTACAATGGCTCAAAGCTTTGATAAAACGCTCCTCTATGGCATATTCCGTTCTCGATCCCATTGAAGCATTCCGTTCCTATGAGTCGCTCATTGATTCAAAGGTGGATTTTACGATCGCTTTGTCTGATTTAGGCGCATTTCCACCCCCTCACACAATCCCCGTTGATCGGCCCACGGATGAAACAATTGCATTAAAGGCACAAACCACAAAAGTAATTGTAGGCACGCAATCCCCCTACAGTTGGGATAGCCCTCTATTCATTTCCCACAAAGTACTCTTCCAAGCAGGTAAAGGACTCAGCCAACTTGATCTCTTTTTAGACAAAACAAAAAAAGTCACATCCTACACCTTCAAACACTACACCCTTTCCCCCACACTTTAGGAAACCTTACAATGCACTCGAATCACCTCAATTTTTATGATTACGACTTGCCTCAAAGTGCTATCGCACAATACCCCGCTACGCCACGTGATACATCAAAACTCCTTGTCTGCAACACCCCTCAACCATTTACGCACAGCCAATTTAAGAACCTGAAAACCTTCCTACCCAAGGACGCTGTTTTAGTCCTTAACGATACACGGGTATTACCGGCTCGATTTTTTTTGAATCACCCCAAAGGACGTTTTGAATGTTTAGTTCTTCAAGCCCTTCGAGACGGCAACCGAATCACACAGCTCCATTGCTTGATTTTGAAACGAAAAAAAATTCGAGTGGGTGATGTGCTGTCTGGCTCTAACCTCTGCTTCACATATTCTGGGCCTCATGCAAAAGACACTAAACTGGCCTGCCTAACCCCTAATACTGCTTTACACATCTCCGACTGGCACCAATGGTTAAATACCCATGGCGAACTACCCATCCCCCCTTATTTAAATAGAACCTACGATGCCGACCGTGAACCCACTACCTACCAAACTGTATACGCTCAACCCGAAGGAGAAGCCATTGCTGCACCGACAGCTGGACTTCACTTCACGCCTGAGTTGCTTGATTCGCTTCGTGAATCAGGAACACCCATCGTTAAGCTCACTCTAACCGTAGGATATGGCACCTTTGAACCCATTCAATCTGAAGATCTTTCGAACCATGTCATGCATGCGGAGTCGTATCACATCTGCAAAGAAACGTGGACGCACATTCAAAATGCAAAACATGTCGTTGCCGTAGGTACAACAACTTTGCGGGCCCTTGAGGCGTTCTCTGTCCTCCGTCAAAAAACGTTTGACTGGCATCAAACCGATCTATTTATTCGTCCTGGCTATGATTTCAATTGTGTCACGCACCTCATTACAAATTTCCACCTCCCCAAAAGCTCTCTCCTATGTTTGGTTTACGCCTTTGGTGGGATTGATGCCATGAAGCAGGCTTATCAAGCAGCCATCAATAGTAGCTATCGATTTTATTCCTATGGAGATGCCATGTTTATCCCGGGAGTCCACCGATGAGCGCCTTTCATTTCGACTTACCCCAAACAAACCCCCGTACTGGATTTGTCCAAACCCCTCATGGCAACTTTCATACACCAAATTTTATGCCTGTTGCAACTCGGGGCGCATTACGCGGCATACCAATTTATCTCATGAAGGAGTTGGGGTGCGAAATTTTACTCTCAAATGCATTTCATCTCTATCTAAAACCCGGTCACGAGCTCATCAAATCATGCGCCGGTTCTTTACGACAATTTATGGGATGGGATGGCCCTATTTTGACGGACAGTGGAGGATACCAGGTATTTAGCCTTGCCAAATTGCGCGCTATCACATCTTCCCACATCCAATTTCAAAGCCCATATGACGGCTCATCACATACATATTCTCCTGAACTGGTGGTTCAGATTCAATCCAGCTTAGGTAGCACCTTTATGATGCAGTTAGATGAACTTCATCCTTATGGAACCGACTCTGAGACCCTTAAATCAGCTATTTCAACGACGCTTGACTGGTATGCACTTTCTCAAAATTTATGTCGCACCATCGAGCACGAAGGCATGTTAGTCCCCATCCTTCAGGGAGGGTGTAACCCTGAGCTCAGAGCTTTGCACATCGAAAAACTTGATCCAATGCCACCCATGGTTGCCATTGGCGGACTCGCGGTCGGAGAGCCCACTGCAGTTTTTCAAGAAGTCTTGGCCCATACCATGGACAGAATGCCCAAGGATCGACTGGTATATCTCATGGGGATTGGAAAACCCGAAGATTTGATATTTGCTATTCAACATGGGGTCGATCTATTTGACTGTGTATTGCCCACCCGAAATGGTCGAAATGGACAGGTATTCACTTTTCATGGCAAATACAACATCCGGAATCTACAGTATAGAGAGGATATGGGCCCTCTAGAGCCAGATTGCACGTGTCCCACCTGTTCAACCTACTCTCGAGCTGCGATCCACCATTTCTTCAAAGTTCACGAAATGAACGGTCCAAGTGCAATATCTATACATAATTTGTTTTTTTTCTTCACACTTTTCAGTAGAATCAGGTCATCGATAGCGTCAGGGACATATGACGTTTTTTCGCGGTCGTTTCTTGATGCTTATTGTCATGAAACTATTTCGAAAGGATAAGGCTTTTCTGTATTGATGAGCCATTCCAGCATGGAAGCGTCTTTTAGTATTAGTATTTACTGCCCTTATTTATTAGGAGGTTAAAAATGTTATTTTCAGCTACCGCATGGGCCCAAACTGCCCCTCAAGCCGCTCCCAGCCCGTTTATGCAATTTGTTCCGTTACTCATCGTTGGGATTATTATGTATTTCCTGATTTTAAGACCCACCCTCAAGAAGAACAAGGAGCACCGTTTAATGATGGGCGAATTGAAGCATGGGGACGAGGTGTGGACCTCAGGCGGTATTTACGGTATTGTGGAGCAAGTGGACGCACAAACAGTAAAACTAAAAATTTCAGATTCAACTGCGATCAAGATTCTGAAATCTCAAATTTCCGCAAAAGTTGATAAAAATAAACAAACAACCTAATGCTACAAGGATCATATTGGAATGAAGCTCGGTCTTAAAATACGACTACTCACAGTAGCAGCTGTAACCCTTTGGGCAGCTCATGCTGCTCTTTCTCAGTTTGTGCCAAAATCAACGGCAAGTCAGTGGCCAAAATGGGTACAGAATCTACTTTACACCGGCAACCTTAATCTAGGACTTGATCTTCGAGGTGGGGCACATTTTGTCTTAGGCCCTGATATGGATCGCGTTCTCATTGAAGCCTTAAAACGTGAAGGGCAGGCGGTAATTGCTACTTTAAATGAGGCTAAAATTCCCATAGAGTCCAACTCCTATATTAAAGAGGGCAAAGAGGATATTTTCCGACTTGAGTTTGAGTCTGAAGCGGTCAAGAAAAAAGCCGATAAAAACTTAGAAGAGAATTTCCCTATGTTGGTTGTCCACTTCGAAGAAGAGACCTCTCTGGATTTAAAGATTCTGGATGTTGAGCTCAACGATTTACGCACCAAGACAATCGACCAAAGTATTCAAGTTTTACAAGGTCGAATTAATGAATTTGGTGTCAAAGAGCCCCAGATCTATAAAGCAGGTAGTAACCGAATCATAGTTCAATTCCCGGGCCTTGAAGAAACGCAGCAGGTCAAACGGATTATTGGCCGAACCGCGAAACTTGAGTTTCGTGCAGTGAGCACAAAACTCAACCCCAAAGCTGTTGCAGAGCTGTTCAAAGATGTGCCAAAATTCAGTGAAAAATCAAATCAGTCTATCCCTGAATATACCCGCACTATCAATGAGCAGTATAAAGACAAGTTACCTGAAAATACCGCCATTCGTTTTGAAAAACGTGTCAACGAACGAACTCAAGAAGTGACCTACGCACCTATATTGGTTAAAGATGTCGTTGAGTTGACGGGACAACATGTTCAAAATGCCCGTGTTGCAGTCAATCCCGATACACAACTGCCTGAAGTTATTTTGACGTTCAATCCTCTTGGGACCCGATTATTCGGTGAGTTTACCAAGGCTCACGTACAAAAACCCAGTGCCATTATCTTAGATGATTTGGTCTATAGTACACCTGTCATACGTCAAGCCATTTATGGTGGCCGAGCCAGCATAACTCTAGGAAGTCTGGGCGGATATACCGAGTTGCACAAAGAGGCATCTGATCTTGTTGTTGTACTAAGAGCGGGCGCTCTGCCTACAACGCTTGCTTTTCTCGAAGAGCGTACCATTGGGCCTAGCCTAGGAAGTGACAGTATTCGAGCGGGCGCTCTTTCGGCGATTATCGGCGGCCTTTTAGTTCTCCTTTTTATGGTTTTATATTATCGTTCAGTAGGCTTGATTGCGGCTTCAGCACTGGCTTTGAACGCTTTATTGTTGTTGGCTATCATGACTGCCATGGGGGCAACCTTAACCTTACCTGGTATTGCCGGTATTGTGCTGACCTTTGGTATGAGTGTGGACGCCAATATTATTATCTTCGAACGCATTCGCGAAAATTTATATAAGGGGCGTGGCGTGGGTAGCTCGGTTATGAGTGGCTACGAACGCGCTTTGATTACGATTTTAGACGCCAATATCACCACCATATTTGCGGGTATCATTTTAATGCAATATGGTACAGGCGCTATTAAAGGGTTTGCGGTTACCTTGATTTTAGGCATCTTAACATCCCTGTTTACGGCATATTTTGCTGCCAAAGCATGTTCTGAGTGGATATATAATCGGCAAGAAGCCAACTCCATTCGTATTGGAATCACTTACAAACAAAAACGGAAAGCATAACTATGGAGTTTATTAAACCTAATACCCGATTTCAGTTTATGGCACGTAAAGACCTATTCTTTAGGGGCTCCCTGATCCTTATTGCGATCAGCATCGTACTACTTGCTGTACGCGGTCTCAACTACAGTATTGATTTCAAAGGTGGTATGGAACTCCAATACCAATTCAGTTCTAACCTTTCAGTTGGTGATATTCGATCGGTTTTAAAAAAACATGGGGCAGGCACCGCTGTTGTACAAAAAATTCAAGGCGAGAACGAGTTCATGCTCGCCTTTGAACAAGCTGAGGATCTCAAAAAAGAGACCATAACCAATTGGCTCAGCACTGCATTCCCAATGGACGGCGTTCGCCTAAGAAAAGTCGATAGCGTCGGTCCCAAAGTAGGGTCAGATCTTAAAAAAGCAGCTGTGCTGTCAATCATCTATGCACTGTTTTTAATTTTAGGCTATATTTGGTTCCGTTTTGATCTTGTATTTTCACCCGCTGCAGTTGCAGCGTTGGTCCATGACGTTGTTATTACGTTGGGTATCTTAAGTTTGTTTCAAGTCAGTTTTAGCTTGTCCGTAATTGCTGCAATTTTGACCATTGTTGGATACTCACTGAACGATACGATTGTTGTATTTGATAGAATTAGAGATAACTTGGCTGAGTTTGGCAAACTCACCCTTGAAAAGACCATCGACCGGTCTATTAACGAATGTTTAAGCCGAACTATTCTTACGAGTTTGACCACTTTCTTTGTTGTTCTAATGTTGATTTTCTTTGGGGGCCCTGCCCTTCACCCCTTTGC
This sequence comes from Deltaproteobacteria bacterium, assembly GCA_029262815.1. GTDB lineage: Bacteria > Bdellovibrionota > JAJCYS01 > JAJCYS01 > JAJCYS01 > JAJCYS01. The sequence continues at coordinate 55,044 of JAJCYS010000008.1, forward strand.
CCTCACCTTATCTATTGGTGTGGTTGTGGGTACTTACTCTTCAATCTTTATCGCAAGTCCTATGGCCATTTATGCTGAACGATGGCTAACTCGGAGAAAAGAAGTTAAGCGACGTCAATGATTTATAGATGGCAGCTCAATCCACCCCAGTCTAAATTTAATGATGGGTGTGCTGTTCCTGATTCCCTTAAGTCAGCGATTTCCAAAAAAATCTATAAACAACGATTTTGCAATCCAGAAGCGGGTATGTCCGAGTCTTATTTTGGCGCCCCTTTAAGCCAACTTCGGGATCCTAGCGACTTGCCCGAACTAGAAGCCGGCGCTGAGTATCTTCACAAACATTTATCTCAAAATGGCAGTATTTGTATTTTCGCAGACTACGATGTGGATGGCATTTGTGGTGGAATTTTAGTCTATCAATTTTTAAAGACAGCTTATCCGGATCACAATATTCAAATTTCTCATAGTGACCGGTTTTCTGAAGGATACGGTCTGCACTTACATCATGTCGATCGCCTTCTCGATTTCAATTGCATACTGACAGTGGACTGCGGCTCTAACAGTCTTAAAGCGACACAGCGGCTCACTGAATCAGGCTGTGATGTGATCATCACGGATCATCATGAATGTGCCCTGGATCAAGAGGGACGTGTGATTCGGCCTAATGCAAAGGCGTTCATCAACCCAAAAAGACAAGATGCCCCTCATTATTATAGTTTTTTGTCCGGCACAGGTGTGGCGTTGATGTTGTGCTTGGTGATGCGCCGAATTTCTCCTGCATGTGCCTCTACGAAATTGTCTTCTTTTTTAGACTTGGTATGTACGAGTATCATTTCGGATTCGGTGCCTTTGGTTAATGAAAATAGACTTATTGTTCAATACGGTCTTAAAGTTTTTAATACCATGCCCAGACCTTTCTTCCGAACACTGATGGATGCACCTCATCCACGATTTGGACCTGTAGATGAAAACACATTGTCTTTTGCTTTGATTCCTAAATTAAACGCACCCGGTCGCTTAGGCAGTACAGAGCCCATTGTCGGCGGGTTGCTGAGCGAAGATCAAGAATCCATTGAAGCACATGCCAAAACGGCATTGGCGCAGAACAAACAACGTATGGAGATCCAACAAAACAGTTGGATGTTAGTCGAACCTCTGATTGATGAAAGTAAAAATGTGATCTGCGTCTATCACTCTAAAATTCATGAGGGGGTGATTGGTATTTTAGCAAGCCGAATCGCAGAGAAAACCCACAAGCCTTCCATCGTGCTCTGCCCGTCTCAAAACCCCGATGAGATCAAAGGCTCAGGACGAAGCTATGACGGACGATCCGTGTTTGATATTGCAAGCCATTTCTCTGGACACTTTAAACAGTTTGGTGGACATCAAGCCGCCATTGGATTAACCTTACCCAGATCCAATCTTGATGCATTTCGTAATGGCATTAACGATTATGTGCTTCCGGAAAAACCAGCTACCTTAGCAATTGATGACGAAATTCTCATGGATGACATTACGCTTCAGACGGCAATGGATATTCAGAAAATTGGTCCTTATGGGCAACAGTTTGAAGAGCCTATATTCTTACTTAAAGATGTAGCGATCCCAAAATTGTCCCTGCTTAAAGAAAATCATCTAAAAGGAATTTTGGAGAGTAGAAACAAGAAAAGGGTGGAATTTTTGGGTTGGAAGCTCGGATATCTTTCGCCCCACCTCTCCCTCGATCATCGATATGATGTTGTGCTAAGGTTGCGTGTGAATCATTACCAAAATATCAGACGAGTCCAATGCGAAATCCTTGATTTCGAACCCATTTTCAAACATTCCTGACCAACCAATACTCGAATTGGCAGTTAGAAAATCAAGGAATAGTTTGTTGAAGGTCCTTTCCCAAATTTTTGTAAAAAACTTTTATCCACAAGCTGTTTTAACGCATAATAAAGCGTTCTTTCTGGTAAATCTAACGTCTGTTTTAATATTTTTACTTGAAGTTTTTTTTCAGGATGTTCTTTAAAACAATCTAAAATCATCTTTGAGGAGTTTGACAGGTTTATAAAGTCTCGACTTTTTTTGACATTAAACTCAATATCATTTTCTAAAGCTAGTTTTAACATTTTTAATGTGAAATTTAAAAAAAGGTGGATTTTATATTTTTGAGAATCTTGTTCATATATGCCGTCAGAGCACTGTCTTAATACGTAGTAGTACTCTTCTTTATGCTTCTCGATATGTCGCTCAATAGAAATAAAAGGAAGAATCGCTTTTAAATACTCATCTGAGGATTGCAGAATTGAGAGCAAAAACAGTCCTCTTCCCAATCGACCATTTCCGTCTTGAAATGGATGGATGGCCAAAAACCGAAAAGTAAATTCACAAGCAGTGGCTATGGCCCAAGGATATTCTGAATTTGTGGAGTTATACCATTTAATTAAATGGCTCATTGCAACCTCAGTGATAGGTCCTGGGTCTGCTGTTTTGAAAATGTCTTTTCTGATATTAGTACCAACAACTGTTTCAACCACATTATTAGGAACTGTTTTATAGTCGCCAAGATGAAAATCAGCGGGTGGATAGTATTGGAGAAGCTCCCTGTGTAATCCTTTTATAGTTGATTCAGTGAGTGGTTTCCAATCCCCTGATTGTTTCATAATTATATTTAACATCTGACGACACCCTACTACCTCTTCTATACTTCGTTCTCGCTCCTTTGAAAGTTTATCTTCAATGTACTGTTTTTCATTTTTAAAAGCTGAAGGCTTACCATCCTTCTTTAAAACGGTGTCCATCCAATCGATTTCTATATTTGTAAGAATAGCGTTTTCTATTCTTGTTGATGATCCAACGGTGCTGATAAATGCATATCGTCTTAAAAATTCAAGTTCTTCTTCAGATAGTGATTGAATATACAGTGCTTTTTGAACACATAGATCCGCTGTCTCTTTAAGTTGTTTGGTGCATTCAGTTCCAATAGAAAAAGATAGCATCTTCTTCATTATGCAATATACTGCAATATACTGCAACTAAAACTTTCATTATATTGCAAATAGCTGATTATATTGATATTTTTATTGACCTAGCAATACTAAATGTCTCACAACGAATTACCTAACCTTTACAATTGCGAGCGTAGCAAGTGAGCGGGGATCCATTACTTATTCTGGAAACTATTTTATAAGCCCAATAATTTCTTCTTGGCCCTTTGCCTTGAGTTGTTTATTTGTCTCAGCTTTGTCAATAATCCAAAGGATACGAATAAAAGTGATCGCATCATGATAGTAGCTTTTTATGTCACCACCGTAGTATCCGCCCTCCGGTTTTTTATTTCCTTTCAACTTGCCTACGATTTTTGTGACATACGCCTCAATAATACCGCTTTTACTTTTATGAAGAGTCGAACCCTTTACGTACAGGACATCCCCATATCCACTGTTAATCCACATTAATACTTGCTTCTGCTGTTTCCAAGTTGCTAATGACCCACTATCCAAGTGTGCTGCCAGGTATGGAAGCACGTTACCTTTAAATTCTGATGCAGTGAACGACTTGATAATCGCAAACCACTGATTCTTGGGTTTCTTCTTCAACCAAATATGTATGCTATCAGCAAACAAAGCATGGGTATATTTAGAGTAACGTTTGAATAATAATGAATCACCGGACTCTCTTTTGTCACCATTCATTCGAGTCAACAATGCATGAGTCACTTCATGATAGGGTGTCAAATCAATATCTGAAAGTTTGTGATACAGATCAACTAAAGATTCTCCTGCTTCTTTTGGAAGATTCTCATATGTTCCCGAAAAGGCCTCTTGAGCCAAAAAAGTGACCACCGGCAAAGCATACTCTTTTCGCTTTGCTATCGTTTCGAACGTGCTAGCTATTTTATAGTCGCCGTAGATTGCATGGCTGTCTTTTCGAGCCGTTAAATATGTTTTAAGGTAATTGAATATGGGTTTCACATCCACATCTAGATCTTTCGAAATGTAATTAAGTGAATCAAAATAACAGGAAAATTTGGTTGTATGCACGTCTTTACTTTCTAAATATTTTTTGACTGCATTTAGATAATACTGTGATGAGATCAGTGCTGGCGCAAGTACCGCCTCTTTTCTATACTTTTCAGCAACGGCATCCCATCCACCATTTGGGCAAACTGAAATAGCAAATAACGCATTTAATAACTTGGAATATTTTTCCTTAAACTTCTTATCTAAAAAATCAACTTTTGAAAAGCCTTGAGTGAAGAACTGACGTGCTAACTTAACATGTTCTTCTCGTTTGCTCAGTGCCAATATCTTTGACGCAATATCAGCCAATACAGTAAGCTCTCGGTCAGATGTCTCTTCTTTCTCTTTAAACCAAGGTTTTAGTAAAGCAGCTGCCCAATCTCGATGGGCATGTAATTTTTCATGTTTCCAATGTAATTCTTTCTTAAATTCACTAATTGAAACAAGTTTGGTGTCGAATATCTCAGATAGAGCCCCTAAAGCAAAGGGTGTATACTTTAAAACATGCTCAAACTTCAATTTCAATCGGGGCAATTCACTTTCTTTCACTTCTGTAATATGTCGTCCCATTAGGATTAAGAAAGCGGCATAGATATCCTCGCTAACCATAAACGTTTTGAATGCGTCTACAGATTTTGCTTGCGCTGCGTAATCTGAGCCCGAAACATAATCCATTAACAGGTTAAAAGCACGTAGCACAGATTTGGACACGTGAAACAATCGAAGTATTGTGTACGAGACTTTATGATCAGGTGTAGCATCTTCATAATCACTTAAACGTTTATGAACTCGACTTAACCGATATTCGTGTTCGACATACCCTACAGTTAGCATAGGGATTATCATCTTTGACAAAACGTCAATCATTGCTAGATCCAATGCTTCTTTATCTTTGCCTTCAAACTTTTTTGATTCATCCAATAACCAAATGAAACTACGCCCAATTCTCTGAGCGTTTTTAATGGAAAGTGTAGATAACTGAAAACGTGAGAGGAGTGCTCCATAAATATTTATGAATTGAGGTATGGGTAGAACATGTTGAATTTGTGTTTCCAAATGTTCAGAATGAAGTTTTGTGCATTCTGCAGCACTAAAAAGAGTATTCACGCGATCGTAAGTCAGAAAAACACTCTTGTTTTCCGGATTAATATCGCGACCGCTTAAATACCTATCGAACTGATTTAAATATCGATAATACGTAACCAACTCTTCCGTTGTAAATAGTATTTTTGCATTTTTGCAAAATCCTTTTTCAGTATCAACAAAAAACTGCCATACTTTCTCAGGCTCAGATTGTGCATCCTTTAATAGTTTTTTTGAAATCATATTAGGAAGTTCATCATCATCTTCAATTGCCTGAAAATACACCCACGCAATAAATGCTTGTGGATTGTGTTCCTTCATTATTGCTAGACGCTCATCAATCGTTTTAGACCCGTCTTTAAAAACAGCAATAACAGGTGCAAATTTCTCAGTACTGCCACGGCTCTTATCTACGGTTTTCTCCTGTTTGTCCTTGTCTTTTATTTTCTGCAGAGTATTGCCAGAACTTCCTTTGTTCGACGAACAGGCAGTAAAAAACACGACAAACATACTGAGTGCAAAAACTGTTTTCAAATTCATATAAAACCTCTTAAAGTTTAATACTCACACATGAATCCTAGTTTACCGGCCGCTAATAGATTCCTGCCTTCGCAGGAATGACAGAAGAAAGACAAGGATGAGATTGCTTCGTCGGCTACGCCTTCTCGCAATGACTAAAAGATGTAATATCAGTCTTTTCGGCTATTTGGAAGATAAGCTTGATTCAGTTTTTTTCATAGAAAAGAAGAAATTCTGGGCACTTAGCTGCTTGGGATGAGCGCCAAACACTTTCTCCCACATCGCCTTGGATTCCATACATAGCGTCGGTTGAAAGGGTTTTTGCACCGTAGCCAAAACCGTTGCATACAACTTTGCCCGTCTCGAAAATCCATATCGCATTTTCCCATCCGCTTGAGGCATCATCTCATCAAATAAATAAGCAATATCCTCGCTCGCCCATCGATCTAACATGGTGTCTTTGAGCGACTGCGAAATGCGTACCGTCCCCATTGAAAACGGAATTTCTTGATCTACATCTGCGAACATGCGGTTTAACTCAGTAATAAACGACCGAAGTCCCTCTAGCTCCGCTTCGGTATCGACTATGATGGGATCCAGATTAAAAGACACCCGAAACCCATGATCCAACACCCGACGTGCCGCAGTTAATCTTTCTTCAATCGTACTCGTGTCTTTTTCGTATTTCTGCTGCTGTCTAGGCGGTGCAATAGACCAAGAGAAAATAATATTGGAGGCAGGACCTAAATTGAGTAGATGATCTACATGATGACTTTTAGTTTTAATTTCAAGCGCATGCTCTGGTCGCTGTTTGAACAAACTCATCAGCCCACGATGTTGATCCAACCAGGGATCCAAAGCCAGACTATCCATGTATTCACCGGTGCCAACTCTGTATGCCAACTTATCAGACGCATTCGAAAAGGTTTCGTCGAGTTCCTGAACACACGACGAAATATTGCCATACAATTTAATCCGAGGTTGATTCAAATACCCTTGGAGATAACAATAGCTACAATCAAAAGCGCACCCTTCACCCAGATTTAAAATAAAATAGGTACAGCAAACAAAATTTGTAGTCCCAGGACATTTCTTAATCCAATGTCCCTTCTTCTCAGTTAAAATCCAAGCACGTTTACCTTCTGACATGGAAACAGTCGGCAATGCGTCATCAAGCACCTTCACTTCAGGCAACTGTCCGACACTAGACTCAATTCGGGCTAGAACCGAATCTGCCCACTCCCGTTGGCCCGGATCAACGTACACAACATGGGGCAATATATTGGGGTTCATTAGGATTGCTCAAGAAGCTGACACAATTCATTAAACTTTTCGTCTCGAACAATATGCTGCATGTGATTCAGTTTTGCTAAAGCATCCTCCTTAGAACTCACCTGTGTCTCCATGTGATACCGACCTTCATCCCAAAATCGTGTTTTAGGACTCACCCGCCACCCTTGCCACTCAAACGCTTTAGATAGTGTGTCAAACCGCTCTTGTTTCTGTCCATGTTTTGGAAATCTCTTTTGCAACATACATAAAAAAGCTGTTTTTGGTGGTACTTCGTGGACCCAATTCGAAAAAGAGGCACCATCACGGTCCGTTATATCGCATACCCACTCTATGCACTGCATCGCCTCACTTCTTGAAAGTGACCATTCACCGATCGCCCGAATCCCAATTTCACATTCTGCTAGTGGATATCGCATTAATCTCAACCACAGACGATGCGGCAACTCTTTCTTTTTAATGATTGCTCGACTTTCTTTAGATACCTTTTGAAATATTTCATACCCATTTTTTTCATGTTGAAGCATTCGGGCCATTTTATCCGACAGCTGAGCATATTCTCCAAAAACAGATAAAAAAGCAGCTCGCTCTATCCAATGCCTAAAAAACACCCCTTGATAGGTTTTCTGGTACGCCTCACTATCAAAATCATCAGGAAGGATAACGACTTGAGTTTCTTGTGAGTCTGATGAAAATATTCCAGCAGGCGCAAGATAGATATCTCTAAATTTAAATACAGGCGTTGGCACCCTCAACGGCCGCGATACCTGGGCTGAACACCCACACAACCAATCTCCAAGTGTTTCAAAAATGTTTACAATGGGCACCGATTGTAGAATCATAAAAGTTTTTCTAAAGGCACATAAGGTACGTCAATTGCCAAAGAAACCGGCTCGCAACAGACATGCCCTTTCATCACATTAATTCCTTTTGCCAAGGCAGGATCCTTTTGAGCCGCGTCTTCCAATCCATACTTCGCAATAGCCCTTAAATAGGGCATCGTCACATTGGTTAACGCAAAGGTAGAGGTTCGTGCGACAGCACCAGGCATATTTGTAACTCCATAATGCACGACATCATGAACCCGGTACGTTGGCTCTTCGTGAGACGTAGGACGAATCGTTTCGATACACCCTCCCTGATCAACAGATACATCTACAATCACTGAACCCTGCTCCATGCGCTGAACAAACTCTTCAGGTACCAAACAAGGCGCCTTTGCACCCGCGAGTAACACTGTTCCAATAAGCACATCACATGACAATACGGCCTCTTCAATATTGATAGCGTTCGAATATAGGGTTGTGATTTTGGAACCAAATATTTGATCAAGATACTCAAGACGGTTGAGATTCACATCCAAAACCGTAACATGGGCACCCATGCCACTTGCCACAATAGCTGCATTCATGCCGGCAGTTCCTCCACCTATGATCACGACACTCGCAGGACGAACCCCTGCTACACCACTAAGCAATACACCTTTCCCGCCGACATCATTGTGCAAGTAGTAAGCACCCACTTGAACTGAAATACGGCCTGCTACTTCAGACATAGGTCTGAGCAACGGCAATTGTCCATTGGGGAGCTGCACCGTTTCATACCCGACAGCCTTTACCTTCTTTTCCATCAACGCTTTGGTAAGCTCAGGAACTGCAGCCAGATGTAAATAGGTATACAACGTTTGCCCCTCACGCATCCGGTCAAATTCTTCAGCAATTGGCTCCTTAACTTTTACAATAAGATCAGATCGTTCCCATACCGCGTCAGCAGAATCTACGATGGTTGCACCCACTTGTTCATACTGATCGTTTGAAATTCCAGCTCCAGAACCTGCATTCGACTGAACGAGTACATCGTGACCGTCTTGTACTAAATCCTTAGCCCCACTAGGCACAAGCGCAATTCGAGATTCTTTAATTTTTACTTCTTTAGGACATCCAATAATCATATCGCTTCCTCACAATTTATTTTTCTTTTGGGAACGCAACCCCGCAAACCGCCGAATTCTGTTTATTTGCTTCTGCATGTAATCATCCGTCCACATTTGGGGACCCAACAACCGCTCAAACACAAGTCCATCCTTGTTAATAAAATAAGTGGATGGCAACGTAATAGTACCAAATTGCTGCATGAGTTGCTCACTAGAATCAACCAAATAAGTGACATGGGCAGGTTTGACCCTTAACCAAGAAGACAAAAATCGCGTTGCATCTTCAGGCGCACTGTCCAAACTCACAATCCAAATTTGAAGATTGGGATGAGCTTCAGCAAATCGTAAAAAAGCGGGAAATTCCTCCACACAAGAATCACACCACGAAGCCCATAAATGCAAAATGGCTATTTCATGTTTAGGAATTTGCTCTAGATTTTTTTTTTGAAAAAAAAGACTTTGCAACTTAGATGTGAGATCAAATAATTTGGTCGGTGCTATTGAAAATGATGTGAACGTTTTATCAACACCAACAGTATTGTTTTGACCCATCTGCTTTTTGAAAACAAAGAAATAGATACTTAACGCGAGGACAAGGCATGTCAACAAGCCCGCCTGCTTCAAGACCCTCACAAGCGTTCCTTAATCCTTTACGAGATTTGAACTTCTGCTTCTTCAGATTCCGCTTTTTTGCGATCTGGCGTCTTTTGCTTAGATGCCTTGTCGTCTGATTCCGGCTCTTTAACTTTAGGCTTATACGTAAGGAGTTCCATCAAAACCAGTTGGGCATTATCGCCTTTTCGCATTTTCCAACGAATGATTCGGCTATAACCACCTTGATGCTTTGGCAACTCATTAAAATCCGTGCCCACTTCAGCAAATAATCGCTTGAACGCCACTTTGTTTAAAATCATTCTACGTGCTGAGCGTTTCGCATGTAAGGTTGCAGTTTTAGCGTATGTCACAACCTTATCCACGTCAGGTCGAATGGCTTTGGCGCGTGCTAACGTTGTCACAATACGACCATGCTCGATCAACTGTGTTACGAGTTGCTTATGCAGCATACGTCTATGACTCGGACCGCATCCTAATGTTTTATTATTTACCTTATGTCTCATAGCACTGACCTACTCGATGAACGTGTTCACAAACCTTATGAAATAGGAGTCCCGTCAAACCCTGGATCCTCAGATACAGTTTCATGACTTCTTTTATCCGGGTGAATCCACCCTTCAATTTTCATCCCTAAATGTAATCCCATCGTAGATAAAATATCTTTAATTTCGTTTAAAGATTTCCGACCAAAGTTTTTGGTCTTAAGCATATCCATTTCTGTTCTTTGGATAAGCTCTCCGATATAACGAATACCTGCGTTTTGAAGACAGTTTGCACTCCGAACACTGAGCTCGAGTTCGTCAACAGTCCGATCCAACTTCTCCATGAATCGCTGTTCTCTACGATCTTCTTTTTCAATTTCTTCCTGCGCATCATCACGCTCTTCAAAATTGATAAATACAGTCATTTGATCACGTATGATTTTGGCCGCATATGCCAAAGAATCCTGTGGCTCTACAGATCCATCAGACCAAATTTCCAATACAAGACGATCATAATCTGTACGACGACCTACACGTGCATTTGTAATTTCGTAATTTACTTTTCGAATGGGACTGAATACTGCATCCACCGGGATAGTTCCCAAAGGAAGCTCCAATTCATTTTTTGTTTGCTCAGCCGGACAAAATCCATTTCCACGCTTAACAATCAACTCCCCAACAAAATGTCCTTTTGTATCCAACGTGGCAATCACAGCGTCCTTGTTGATTACCTCAACCCCTGCAGGACACACAATATCACTGCCTTTAACCACTCCTGGGCCTTTAACATCTATGGAAACTGAAGTCACTTTGTCATCTGATACCTTAAATCTAAGCTCTTTAATATTGAGAATCACATCCATGACATCTTCAACGATGCCGGGAATGTGCGTAAATTCATGAACCACACCATCAACTCGAATGGCAACAACTGCAGCACCTTGCAGAGAAGAAAGTAAAACTCTCCTTAAAGCATTCCCTAAGGTTACGCCATACCCACGCTCTAAAGGCTTGACCTCAAACTTTGCATAGGATTCAGGCGAAGTATCCTGATCCATGAGATGAACAAACTTAGGTCGAAAAAGCGATTTCCAGTTTGCACTGATATACTTATATTCATTTAAATTTTCTGACTGTTGCTCCATGACTTACACCTTCCTCAGTTAAGGTTTCCTTTTACTTACCCCAATCACTTAGAGTACAACTCAACAATATACCGTTCGGTGATAGGCTGCGTAATGTCTTCACGCTCGGGTAAACGTACCAAACGTCCTTTAAATGCTTTCTCGTCAAACTCCATCCAATCCGGACGTGTTTTTCGTTTTGCATTTTCTATAGCAGCTTGAATAACGGATATTTTGTCACTATCACCCCGAATACTAATTTCGTCCCCTATTCGACATGTATAAGATGGGAAAGTTAACTTCTTCCCATTAACTAGAAAATGACCATGCGTAACGAGCTGTCGAGCTTGATTCATCGTATCAGCAAACCCAAGCCTGAGACACACACTGTCCAGACGAAGCTCTAGTAACCTAAGTAAATTCAAGCCTTTCACACCACGTTTTCGAATTGCAGCATCGTACAAACTTCGAAACTGCTTTTCTTGCAACATGTAGATACGCTTTGTTTTTTGTTTTTCTCTTAGTTGAGTTCCGTACTCTGATAGACGAACCCGACCTGCTCCAAATTGTCCAGGAGGATAAGGACGACGCTCAAAACTACACTTGTCTGTAAAGCAACGCTCGCCTTTTAAAAATAATTTAGCACCCTCACGTCTACATAACTTACAAACTGCTGAATTAGTATTAGACCCCATTACGATTCACCTCAATCTCAAAAATTTGCGCTATACCCGTCGACGCTTTGGAGGACGACACCCATTGTGGGGGATAGGCGTTACGTCTTTAATATGTAAAACTTTCACACCACACTTAGCGATGGCTCGCAACGCCGTCTCTCGACCAGCCCCTGGGCCAGAAACAAGAACAGCAACATTTTTAACACCCATTTCCATGGCACGCCCGACCACATCTTCAGCGATCACCTGTGCTACGAATGGCGTGCTTTTTCGAGAGCCCTTGAATCCCTGCTTGCCCCCTGAACTCCAGGTCAACACGTCACCTTTTTCATCCGTAACTGAGATAAGTGTATTGTTAAACGAAGCTTTGATATGAATGATGCCATTAACAACATTTCTACGAGTGGGCTTCTTCTTCTTTCGTACATCACCCTTTTTTTGCTGAGCCATTTTGTAAATTCTCCCTTAATCCTACTTAAGCTGCTTAACTGATTTCTTACCCGCGACTGTCTTACGGGGTCCTTTACGAGTACGTGCATTCGCATGTGTTTTTTGCCCGTGAACTGGCAATCCCTTGCGATGACGGATCCCTCGATAAACACCTAGATCCATGAGACGTTTAATATTGGTCCCAACCTCGCGGCGTAAATCCCCTTCAACTTTATATTCACCTTCAATAATTTGTCGGATTTCAGCAACTTCTGATTCAGTCAAATCATCCGTGCGCTTAGCACTTTCGATTTGACATTTCGCAGTAATTTGCTGGGCCAATGTCATCCCCACGCCATAAATACTTCTTAGTGCAATTACAACACGCTTATTTCTAGGAAGCGTTACGCCAGCTATTCGAGCCACAATTGTTACCCTCTCGTTAAAACGGTGTTAATTAGCCTTGAACCTGTTTATGTTTTGGGTTCGCTTGGCATACCACCAAAATTCGGCCTCTACGCTTAATGACCTTACAACGACTACAAATTTTCTTTACAGAAGCCCGTACCTTCATTGATCAAACCCTCAAAAAACAGAATAGTTCCTGATCCTATGAACCTATTCGAATTTTATCATAAATGCAAGCTTTTTCAGCCTTTAGACCTATATACGATTCTTCCTTTACTAAGGTCATAACTACTTATTTTTACTACTACTTTGTCACCAGGTAAAATCCGAATATAATGCATCCGCATTTTCCCACTCACATGAGCCATGAGAATCTTGTTGTTTTCAAGCCTTACTCTGAATGTTGCATTGGGCAAGGTTTCTAAAACCACACCTTGAAGCTCAAAAACCTGTTCTTTCATATACTCGACTCCTGAGGCCAATAGGTTAAGATCTCTGGCCCCTTATCAGTTACTAAAACGGTATGTTCATAATGAGCACTGGTAGACTCATCCCGGGTACACACAGCCCAACCATCTTGAGCCACGTACACGTCTTCAGTACCCAAGTTCACCATCGGCTCAATTGCAATGGTCATCCCAGCCTCAAGTCGTGGTCCTTGTTTACCTGTATCATAGTTAGGAATTTGGGGATCCTCATGAAGCTCATACCCAACCCCATGGCCCACATACTGACGAACAATTCCATATCCATTTGGCTTTATTTGAGCTTCAATAGCTTTCGAAACTTCCTGCACATAAGCACCTGGGCTACACGCATCAATTCCAGCCAAACAAGCAGCCCGCGTCGTCTTCAACAACTTTGAGATATCAGAACTGACTTCGCCCACTTTAAATGTGTAAGCAGTATCCAGGTATAACCCTTCGATAATAATTCCCATATCAATAGAGATTACATCTCCCAAACACAACGGTGTTAGGTTAGGAATACCATGCACAACCACTTGATTAGGACTCGCACAAATACAGTGCGCAAACCCCATATATCCCTTAAAAGCAGGTTTTACTTTGTGTTTCAAAGCCAAAGACTCTACCCGTTGGTCCAAATCGGCCGTCGTAGCACCTTCAACAACGTTCTCAAATAAGTCGTCTACAATAAATTGGACGATCTCGCGGCCCTTTCGTAATACAGCAATTTCTTGTTTATTCTTTAAAGTAATCATAAGAAAGCGCAGGCCTTAAACAGAAGACCTGCGTCCACGAATTCGAACATTTTTGACAATGCCATCATAGTTCTTAGACAACAGAATACTTTCAATTTGAGCAATAGTGTCCATTCCCACACCGATAAGGATCAAGAGAGAAGTTCCACCAAAGTAAAAAGGCAGCGCAGATTTTGCCTGAAATAATGCAGGCAACACCACACAAATAGTTGTTAGATACATGGCACCCGTTAGCGTTAGTCTTGAAAGTACGAAATCTAAAAAATCTGCAGTGCTTGATCCAGGACGAATACCGGGAACAAACCCACCTTGCTTTCTAAGATTTTCAGCAACATCCATAGGATTGAACGTTACAGCCGTATAAAAGAAGGCAAAAAAGATAATTAATCCCGCATAAACTGAGTTAAAAAAGACACCTGACCCATTTAATGAACCGACCATCTGTTGCAAAATGGGAATAGAAACAAAATTTGCGATTGTAGCAGGAAAAAATATCACAGAACTTGCAAAAATAGGTGGCAACACGCCTGACATGTTAACTTTCATCGGCAGGTGCGCACTTTGGCCCCCTTGCATGCGCCGGCCAACGACACGCCTCGCATATTGAACAGATATCCGTCTATGGCCTCGCTCAACAAAAACAATTCCCGCAACAACACCAACAACAAAAATAACAAGCACTAACCCTTCTAAAGGCTGCATTTGTCCATTTTTGAGTTGCTCAAAAACACTGAAAACCCCACCTGGGATACCTGATGCGATACCTGAAAAAATAATTAACGAAATACCATTGCCGATGCCGCGCTCTGTAATTTGCTCACCTAGCCACATCAAGAAGGAGGTTCCAGCACAAAGCGTGACCATAGTTACAAGACGAAATCCCAGACCAGGTTCAAGAACGGCTGAAATTCCGCCCTGCTGAATCCGCTCTAAACCAACTGCAATCATGAACCCTTGAAACAAAGCGAGTCCAACCGTTGCATACCTTGTATATTGATTGATTTTTCGACGCCCGTAATCACCTTCTTTTTGAAGTTGTTCGAGGGCTGGCATTGTAGCGACAAGTAATTGGAAGACAATAGAAGCCGTAATATACGGCATAATGCCAAGGGCTAATATAGAAAATCGCTCTAAAGCTCCGCCAGAAAAAAGATTGAAAACACCAAATAAGGTTCCTCTGTTCTGACTAAAAAAATCATGTAATACAGCGCTGTCTATCCCTGGCGTTGGCACATGAACGCCAAGTCGGTATACCAAAATTAAAGCTATCGTAAATCCAATTCGCTTCCAAAGCTCAGGCATGTTATTCACGGATGGTACTGGCCTCATTGTTTCCTCAATGGGTTGACATGGTGATTGGGGGAATTTTCACACTTAAATAAGTAAAATTTAAGTGGTCTATTGTGCAAGATTTATCCCCTGTACTTGCCCGCCAGATGCTTCAATCTTAGTGCGGGCACTCTTTGAGCAGCCATGCACCTGAACCGTCATTGCACGACTTAACTCTCCTTGCCCAAGTATTTTAACATGCTTCTTTGGGCACGAAATAAGCCCATGAGTCCAAAGCTCTTTCGGCGTTACAGAAGAGACGTCTTCAGGCAACAATGCCAGTTGACTGATGTTGACAATCAAAACGTCTTTCTTAAAAATATTATTGAAGCCCCTTTTAGGCAATCGACGGTAAATCGGCGTCTGGCCACCCTCAAATCCCACACGTGGCTTAGCGCCTGCGCGCGCGCGTTGACCCTTATGTCCTTTGCCAGCTGTCTTGCCATTTCCGGAGCCCGAGCCACGACCTTTTCGTTTACATGCTTTTTTACGAGAACCTTCGGGAATTTTCCACTCACTCATGATTACCAATCCTTATTTTTGTACAACGTTCACTTCAAGTAAGTGAATTGCTTTTCTCACGAGCCCTTGAAAAACAGGTGTGTTTGGATGCGACACTTCGTGACCAATTTTTCTTAAACCGAGCACCCGAATACATTCTTTAATTTTGCGTCTTTGGTGATGCTGACTTCTAACCAATTTAATTTTAAGTTCAGAGTTTTCCATAAAAATATTCCTTAAGCCTCACGCTCAGTCGTCTCTTCAGTTTCAGTAGTTTCTGTAGACTTTCCACGCCTCATCAACACCTCTTCAGGTGTTCTCAATGCTTCAATGCAACGAAAGGCTGCTTTAATGACGTTGTGAGGATTTGTACTACCATGACACTTCGTAACTACATTGCTAATACCAGAAAGTTCCATTACCGGCCTCAAGGCCCCTCCAGCAATAATACCTACCCCGTCTTTGGCAGGAAGCATCATGACTCGAGAAGATGAATACCGATAATTAACTTCGTAAGGAATCGTATGTGCTTCTAAACGAACGACCTTAAGAGATTTACGAGCAGCAGCAGATGCTTTTCGGATAGCCTCAGGCACTTCGTTTGCTTTACCAAGACCCCAACCCACTTTACCAGCACCATCACCAGCAACTACTAGAGCATTAAAGGAAAAACGACGTCCGCCTTTAACAACTTTTACGACACGTCCAATGTGAACTACACGATCTTGAACTTCTGCCTTTGTTTCTTCCATTACGTCACCCATAACTATAGTTGAACACCCGCTTTACGAATACCATCAGCAAGCTGTTTGATTCTGCCATGATACAAATAACCACTGCGGTCAAATACACAAGATGCTACGCCAGCATCCTTCAGCTTAGCTCCAAATAGCTCACCCAACTGAAACGCGATATCGCAGTTATTCTTGATTTTAAGCTCTTCAACTTGGCGGGAATTTAGCCCAATAATCGTATGGCGCTTAACATCATCAATACACTGAACATACAGATGTTTCAAAGAACGATGTACACAAATTCTAGGTCGCTCTGTAGATCCGTTTATTTTTTTACGGATGCGAGCCTTTACCTTTGCCCGTCTTTTTACGCGAGCGTGACTTTTCTGACCTGTTTTAGTTCTCATATCTACCCTTTACTACCACTCTTACCCGCTTTCTTCCTAAGTCGCTCGCCTTGATATCGAATACCTTTATTCTGGTATACATCTGGTGGTCGCAGCGCCTTAAGACTAGCAGCAGCTTGCCCAACAAGCTCTTTATCATTTCCACTTAAGGTGATTATCGTACTTCGCTCAACTTTACAGTCCACACCTTTCGGAATATCGTACATAACCGGATGACTGAAGCCCAAAGACATCTGAAGTGCTTCGCCACTTTTAGCAGCACGAAAACCAATACCATGGAGCTCTAACACACGGGTAAACCCGGTGTTCACGCCTTCAAGCAAAGCAGCAAGTCTGGCTCTCATGGTTCCCCATATGGCCCGATTTTCGCCTTTGCCTTCTTTTTTGAGCCGCACCTGCAATGTATTTTCTTCTTCTACAACTTCAACATCAGGATGCAATACAAGGTTTTTTTCGCCTTTTGGCCCACTAGCATGGACCTCATTAGCGCTTACCGAGACTTTCACCCCATCTGGTATTCCTACCGCTTTTTTACCAATTCGAGACATAATTACCTACCTGATCTAAAAGATAGAGCAGAGAACCTCTCCCCCAATTTGAGCTTTTTGAGCTTTTTCAGCAGTCATAATCCCTTTGGAGGTTGAAATAATCGCAACACCTAATCCATTTTTTATTTTTGGTAACGCTTTATGTCCAACATAGACACGGCGCTTACCCTTTGAAACACGTTTACACTCTTGAATCGCATATCCCAAAGCTGGGTCTTTTCGTAAAAAAACCCTGATCTCTTTTTGGGGTCCGTCATTCGCGGTAAGCACGTGGTACTTGCGAACAAACCCTTCTTCTTGCATAATTTCGACAATCCGCTCCACCACTCTTGAGTGTGTCAAGTGAACCCTGACTTGGTGTGAGCAAATTGTGTTCCGGATTCGTGTTAATGAATCAGCTATTAAATCCATACGGTACTCCTTCTCCTACCAACTCGACTTTGTTACACCAGGCAAAAAGCCTAATAAGGCGTACTTACGAAAACAAATTCTACATAATTGAAACTTTCTCAAAAAAGCCCTAGGCCTTCCACAGCTGGGACACCGACTATACCCCCTAGCTGAAAACTTTGGGGGCTTCTTCGCTTTCACTCTTAATGACAGTTTGGCCACAAAAAACTCCTTGCCGACTAATTCCTAAAGGGCATGCCCATATGTTTTAACAAATAATAAGCTTGTTCGTCATTCTTAGCCGTTGTTTTAACGGTAATTGACAAGCCCCTAATTCGATCAATCTTATCGTAATCAATTTCAGAAAAAATAATTTGCTCTTTAATACCTACTGAATAATTGCCACGTCCATCAAATGATTTGCTTTTTAATCCCCTAAAATCTCTCACACGGGGCAAAGCAACATTAATAAAACGGGATAAAAAATGGTACATCTGAGCACCGCGTAATGTGACTCGCGCACCAATAGGCATACCTTCACGAAGCTTAAAGGTTGAAATGCTTTTTCGTGCATGCGTGATCACTGCTTTTTGAGTTGCAATTTTACTTAAATCACCCGCAAGTGCATCTAAAGCTTTGAGATTTGTAATTGCTTCTTTAGTTGTTCCACTTAACACAACTGAATCAATCCTTGGGACTGCATGCGTATTACTAATCGCAAACTGCTCCTTCAACTTCCCTTGTACAACTTCTTTATAATGCGTATGTAATGGTGTACTCATGACTACTTACCTAATACTTCGCCAGATTTAATGGCAATTCGAACCTTTTTATCATTTATAATTTTATGACGTATACGAGTAGGTTCTTTGGTCTTTGGATCAACAAGCATCACATTAGAAACCTGAATAGGGGCCTCTTTTTCTTCGATACCCCCAGGTGCTTCTTTTGTAGCTTTACGATGGCGCTTGACCATGTTTACACGCTCAATAATGACTTGGCCACGATCTTCTATCAATTGCTTGACTCTGCCCGTTTTGCCTTTACTTTTTCCAGTAATAACCATTACTAAATCTTCTTTCTTTAACCGCTTCATACTATTCCTCTTACAAAACCTCTGGTGCTAAAGAAACAATTTTCAAAAAAGCTGCGCGTAATTCGCGAGCAACCGGTCCAAAAATACGAGTCCCAATAGGCTCTTTTTGATTATTGATCAATACAACTGCGTTTTCATCAAACCGAATTGCCGATCCATCAGGTCGATGAATTTCCTTCTTGGTTCGAACCACAACTGCCTTAACCACATCCCCTTTTTTCACCTTACCGACAGGCAAAGCTTGTTTCACTGTACATACAACAACATCTCCTATAGATGCATATCGACGACGACTCCCACCAAGGACTTTGAAACAAAGGACTTCTTTGGCTCCCGAGTTATCTGCAACTTTCAAACGTGTTTCTTGCTGGACCATCTTATATAACCCCTATTGTGCAGAACCTAAAACTTCTTTGACAACCCAAGATTTATGCTTACTCAAGGGCCGACACTCACGGATGACCACTTGATCCCCAACCTTGGTTACATTCTTTTCATCGTGAGCCATGACGTTTTTGCTGCTGGTCAAATGCTTATGATATCTAGCATGCTTCACAAGTCGAGAAATTTTTACAATGACTGATTTATTCATTTTATTTTTAACGACTTCCCCAGAAAGCTCTCTCTGACGCATTTGGGGGTCGGACGATTCAGTATTCATGACGACCTCTTCACTTCATTGCGTCTCTCTTGCTTCACTGTAAGCAGGCGCGCAATGGTTTTTCTAACATTCTTCAACTCTGATGCTTTCACAGCAGCAGGTCTAGTATAAAACTGCATTTTCATCTCAAGTGATTGCTTCCGCAGTTGAACGGTTTTCGCATCCAACTCTTCAGAAGTTAAGCTAAGAATCTCTTCCATATTCATAAGTCGGCCACTCCTAACCTAGTCTCTTGAAACAAACCGGGTTTTAATGGGTAATTTATACCCAGCAAGTTTCATGGCATCTTTTGCCACATCTGGTTGAACACCTTCAATCTCATACAACATTCTGCCAGGTTTAATCACGCATACCCACTGCTCTGGACTCCCTTTCCCTTTTCCCATTCGAACCTCTGCAGGTTTTTTACTTAATGGCTTATCTGGAAAAATACGAATCCAAAGTTTTCCACCACGCTTCACCCGACGTGAAATACAAATTCGTGCGGCTTCAATTTGACGAGCAGAGACAAAACCGCATTCAACAGCTTGCAAACCAAACTCACCAAAACTCAAAGAGCTCCCAACTTGGGCTTTGCCTTTCATTCGGCCTTTTTGAACTTTTCGATATTTTACTTTCTTAGGCTCTAACATAAAATCCTCTTGGCCCTAAACCCGTGAACCCACATTACCTTTATAGATCCAAACCTTAATTCCAATTTTCCCCTGTGTCGTATTTGCTTCAGTGAATCCATAATCAATGTCAGCGCGAATTGTATGTAAAGGAACGCTACCTTTGGCATACCATTCTTTACGAGCCATTTCGGCCCCTGACAACCGGCCAGCAACTTTAACCTTCACACCCAAAGCACCAAACTTAGTGGCTTGACTCATTGCTCGCTTCATCGCACGTCGATAAGCAACTCGCCGCTCTAATTGGAGAGCAATATTTTCGGCAACTAATTGCGCATCAGCCTCAGCTTTGCGAACTTCAAAAATATTTAACGTAAGAACTGTAGTCACCATCTTTTGAACTTCAGCTTTCAACTTGTCGATGCCAGCACCTTTTTTACCAATTACAACACCAGGCCTAGCGGCATGAATATTGATAGCAACTTTGTCGCTGGTCCGCTCGATAACAATTTTGGATACACCAGCCTGATATAACTTTTGCTTTAAGTAAGCACGAACCTTTAAATCTTCATGAAGCTTTGCGGCATAATCTTTTGACGCATACCAGATTGAACCCCAATCCTTGTTAATACCAATTCTAAATCCAATAGGATGAACTTTTTGACCCATTTCTCTGCCCTCTCGACCTAAAACACTTTTTCTCTTAATGTCAAATATACGTGAGATGTTCGTTTATAGAGAGGCGTTGCACGCCCCTGAGCCCTAGGTATCCATCTCTTCATAATGGGACCTTGATTCACAAAAATCTCGTGCACGATCACATTTGCAGGAATAGCATTGGGGTCATACCCACCATTACTCAGCGCGCTAACTAAAAGTTTTTTCAATGGCTCAGCCGGTGCCCTTGGAGAAAAACTTAGTTTTTGCAGAGCCTCGATCGCTTTTCGGCCTCTAATCAAGCCTGCTACCTCTTGAACTTTACGAGGAGATTTACGTAGAAACATGAGTTTTGCATTGCATTCTTTCATAATTCAACTCACTTTCTGTCCTTTTTACCCGCAGTATGTCCTCTGAAGGTACGTGTTCCTACAAACTCTCCTAGCTTGTGACCTACCATATTTTCAGTCACAAAAACTGGGATAAACTTTTTACCATCATGTACCGCTAGCGTCACTCCAACAAATTCAGGAATCACTGTTGATCTGCGAGACCAGGTCTTAATAATACTTCTAGCCCCGCCATCTTTTGCTAGCTGAACCTTTTTCAACAAATACTCATCAAAAAAAGGTCCCTTTTTAATTGAACGAGCCAAAACCTATCCTCCAAAAAATATGGCCAACCCTACAACGGATCCCATATCCGAACAGCAAGACAAACAATATTCAGCCTGATAAACGGTGTCCTCAAGGACAGTGCCAATCAACCAGACAATCGCTTAAAAACGCCTATTTCCCCCTCCCAACAACGGTTTGTTCGGAAAAAAATCTCTGGTTTCACTTCAAAGAAGCCAGAATGTCCCGAAGCACCCTTTGGGACGGGATATAGGCAATCCAATAAGGGGTTATTTAACCTTATTTTTTGCGTCTTTTCAAAATATATTTTGAAGTACGCTTATTTCTTCTTGTTCTATAACCCTTTGCAGGGGTACACCATGGGCTTACAGGGTTTCTCCCCCCAGATGTTTTACCTTCACCACCCCCATGGGGGTGGTCAACTGGGTTCATTACAACCCCTCTTACATGAGGTCTGCGACCAAACCATCTCATACGACCAGCTTTAGCAAAATTCCCCGTATTAAACTCGGTATTGCCGACCTGACCCACTGTCGCCATACAAGCTAAATGCACTTTACGCACTTCCCCTGAAGGCAACTTGAGAGACGCGTAGGTTCCCTCTTTTGCTACAATTTGTGCAAAAGTGCCAGCAGATCGAGCCATTTGGCCACCCGCACCTGGTTTTAGCTCAATATTATGCACCATAGTACCTGTGGGAATATGGTCTAGCAAAAGGGCGTTTCCAACACTGATGTCAGCGTTTGCCCCACTAGATACCGAATCCCCAACATTTAAACCATCAGGCGCTAAAATATAATGACGAGCTCCGTCAATATATAAAATTCTTGCCAAATAAGCAGTCCTATTTGGATCGTACTCGATAGCCTCGACACGTCCAGTAACTCCAGCTTTTAAACTTCGACAAAAATCAACAATTCGATATTGCCGTTTGTGACCGCCACCTCTAAAACGAATGGTAGTCCGCCCTTGGTTGTTTCGACCACCAGAGGATTTGAGCTTTCGAACTGCAGATTTCAGAGGCTTATTCGTCGTTTCTGCTCGATTATCATAAACCCTAACCAAGCCGCGTGTGCCACTTGTCATTGGCCTAAATGATTTAATAGTCATGGCCTTACCCTTGTTGCTCAAACAGTGAGATTTTTTCACCAGCTAGTAATTGCACGTATGCCTTTTTGTAATCTGAACGCTTACCTAGCTGACTCTTGAATTTTTTTGCTTTGCCCAAAAAATTTGCAACACGTACACTTCTCACCTTTACATCAAATAGGGATTCAATACACTTTTTTATGTCAGGTTTAGTCGCTCGCTTATCTACAATAAACTGGACAACATTCTGCTTTTCAAGCAGCATCATACTTTTTTCAGATACCAAAGGGCGTTTTATAACCCATGGCCAAGCAATTGCACTCATTCTTTAACTCCACGCGAAACTGTTTTTTGAAGTCGTTCCATAAATCGTAAAAAAGATGTTTTGCTAAATACCATATGTTCGCTATGGGCCAAATGTAGCACATTAGCAAAATCGACATCACAATAGTTTGCTTTTGGTAAATTTCTAACAGAATAGGCTAAGTTCAAATCTCCAAATCCAACAAAAGTCACTTTCTTATTAAGCTCAGGAAAAAGACCCAATGCTTGCTTAGTACTTCTTTGCTCCATACCAAGTGCATCAAAAACAAGAATCTTCTGATCAGCAATTTTATTTGACAAAAGTAACTGCATAGCTTTTCGCCACACTTTTTTATTCACTTTCAACTGAGATTTAAGCCCTTTCGGGCCATGAGCTCGCCCACCACCTACAAACTGAGGTGCTTTACTCGTACTATGCCGTGCTCGACCCGTACCTTTTTGGCGATACATTTTTTTGTTGCTACCCGTAATTTGACCCCGAGATTTCGTATAACCTGGTTTTGATTTTGATTGAGACTCTAAAGCCCGAACTGCCAAGTAAACTTCGCCATGATCCACAAGAGTGTCAAACAAATAAGCATCAAGTGCTACCTCTTCAACTTTTTTTCGATCCTGCAGACTCAGGACTGGTACAGATATGTTTGCTTTGGTTGCCACTTCAAATCCCCTTACAGCTTAATCTCAACATGCACGCCAGCGGATAAATCTAGCTTCATTAAGGAATCGATAGTCGCTTGAGTAGGCTGAAGAATATCCATGAGACGCTTATGGGTTCTTACCTCAAATTGCTCTCTGGACTTCTTGTTCACATGTGGCGAACGCAAAACACAAAATTTATTCACACTTGTTGGCAATGGAATCGGCCCTCTTACTCGAGCGCCTGTTCGCTTAACAGTATCAATAATTTCACTGGTGTTTTGATCCAGCAATTTATGATCATATCCCTTCAAACGAATTCTGATCGTATTTGTTTCCACACTTAACCGTCCTTATCCTTACCTGTATCTACGCGCATCGACAAAAGCCAACACACTATCCTATATATCTATTACTCGAGTACTTCAGCGACGACACCAGCACCAACCGTATGTCCACCTTCTCGAATAGCGAAACGAAGTTCCTTTTCCAAAGCAATGGGTGAGATTAACTCAATAATCAACTCTACATCATCACCAGGCATTACCATCTCACGACCTTCGGGCAATTCAGCCACACCAGTCACATCTGTTGTTCTAAAGTAGAACTGAGGACGGTACCCTTTAAAGAAAGGCGTATGTCGCCCCCCTTCTTCTTTGTTCAAGATGTAGGTTTTCGCTTTAAATTTTGTATGCGGAGTAATACTGCCAGGTTTAGCGATAACTTGACCGCGCTCCACATCATCTTTTTCAATACCACGAAGCAGTAATCCAACATTGTCGCCAGCTCTACCTTCGTCTAATTCCTTACGGAACATTTCAACACCCGTCACAATAGTTTTTCGTGTTTCGCCAAAGCCGACAATTTCTATTTCCTCACCAACTTTAACGATGCCACGCTCAGCACGACCTGTTACAACTGTTCCACGTCCTTTAATATGAAACACATCTTCGATTGGCATCAAAAATGGTTTTTCAGTTGGACGTTCTGGTTGCGGAATATATGAGTCAATGGCTTCCATTAACTGATCAATAGCTTGAGTGCCTAGCTCAGAAGCATCTCCTTCCAAGGCTTTCAGTCCACTTCCTCTAATAATAGGAATGTCATCGCCTGGAAACTCATACTTAGAAAGAAGCTCTCGCACTTCCAATTCAACCAGATCTAATAGTTCAGGATCATCTACTTGATCAACTTTGTTCATAAAAACGACAACGGCTGGTACACCTACCTGTCGAGCAAGCAAAATATGCTCTCGCGTTTGAGGCATGGGACCATCAGTTGCTGCCACAACAAGAATTGCGCCATCCATCTGAGCTGCACCCGTAATCATGTTTTTAATATAATCAGCATGTCCGGGACAGTCGACATGTGCATAATGTCGCTTATCAGTTTCATATTCAACATGAGCAGTATTGATAGTGATACCACGCGCTTTTTCTTCAGGTGCCTTATCAATTTGGTCATAAGCCTGAAACTCAGCTTGGTTTTTATCTGCTAAACATTTTGTAATAGCCGCTGTTAAAGTCGTTTTCCCATGGTCGACGTGACCAATTGTTCCAATGTTCACATGCGGTTTAGAACGATCAAATTTTTCTTTTGCCATCACTCCACTCCTCTAATTCATACAAAAGTGGCTCTATGTTAATTCAAACTAGAGCCAAAAATCTACTTTTTTTGCGTATTTTTAATAACAGTCTCTGCGAGACTAGCAGGCACCGGGTCATAATGATCAAATTGCATTGAATAATTGGCCCGTCCCTGGCTCAAAGACCGTAGATCAGTCGCATATCCAAACATACCAGCAAGTGGGACAAATCCGTCTATCACCTGTAATACATTCCTGGTTGTCATATTTTGGACCTTACCCCGTCGTGCATTAAAATCTCCTAAGACATCACCCATAAATTCATCTGGCGTTGTCAATTCAGTTGCCATGATTGGCTCAAGGAGAATAGGCCCTGCTTTACGCACTCCAGCCTTCAAAGCCATGGATCCAGCGATCTTAAAAGCCATTTCTGAGCTATCAACATCATGGTAACTCCCGTCAATCAATCGAACTTTCAGATCAACAGTCGGATAACCCGCCATAACACCGTTCTGCATCGCTTCTTTGATGCCTTTGTTGACGGGCTCGACGTACTCCTTAGGCACGACCCCACCTACAACGCCATTCTCAAATATATATCCTGCACCACGCTCTAAAGGCTCAATTTCGAGCCAGACATGGCCATATTGACCGCGTCCACCTGTTTGACGAATATATTTACCCTCTACTTTGATAGTTTTCGTAATTGTCTCACGATAGGCAACTTCAGGATTGCCTACACTTGCATCGACCTTAAACTCTCTCAAAAGTCGATCCACAATGATTTCCAAGTGTAGTTCACCCATGCCACTAATAATTGTTTGTCCAGTTTCTTCATCGAAAGCAATTCTAAATGAGGGATCCTCGACCGCTAGCTTACCCAAAGAAGTGGACATCCTCTCTTGATCACTTTTAGTTTTAGGCTCAATCGCAATTGAAATGACAGGATCTGGGAATTTCATTGATTCTAAGATCACAGGATTCGCTGGATCGGCCAATGTATTCCCTGTCACACTATGCTTTAATCCTACTGCTGCAGCTATATCCCCAGCACAAACTTGTTTAATTTCTTCTCGCTTATCAGCATGCATTTGAAGAATTCGGCCAATTCGCTCTTTTTTACCTTTACTGACGTTCATCACATAACTGCCGGATTCCAACGTGCCACTGTAAACCCTAAAAAAAGTCAGTTGGCCAACAAACGGGTCAGTCGCAATTTTGAACGCCAAGGCCGTAAAGGGTTCACTTGGGTCAGGCCTACGTGTAATCTCTTTGGCTTCATCATCAGGATCGTGCCCTACGATACTAGGCACATCTAATGGTGAGGGTAAATAATCAATAACCGCATCTAGTAATAACTGAACCCCTTTGTTCTTAAAGGCTGATCCAGCAAGCACGGGCGTCATTTTCATTGCGATTGTAGCTTTTCTGATTGCTACTTTAAGCTCATCTTCCGAAATAGCTTCGCCAGCTAAATACTTTTCAACTAAAGTATCATCCTCTTCGGCTACTGCTTCAAGCAATGCTTCTTTGCGTCTGGCAACTTCGTCTTTTAGGTCTTCTGGAATTTCTTGAACCTCAAACTCAAAACCTTGCCCATCCCCTTCTGGCCACACGATAGCTTTCATCGCCACTAAGTCAACGACACCACGAAATGTATCTTCGTTCCCGATAGGCACATGCATAGCAACTGCTTTAGCGCCCAGACGTTCTTTCATCATTTCAATTGCAGCAAAATAGTCCGAACCAATCCGATCCATTTTGTTAATAAATGCAATACGCGGCACACCATAACGATCTGCTTGCCGCCATACAGTCTCACTTTGAGGCTCTACGCCTTCTACTGAAGTAAATAATGCTACAGCGCCATCTAAAACTCTTAAACTGCGCTCTACCTCAATCGTGAAATCAACATGTCCGGGCGTATCAATAATATTGATGCGATGTGACCCCCAAAAGCAAGTCGTTGCAGCGGATGTAATCGTAATCCCACGTTCCCGTTCTTGATCCATCCAGTCCATGACAGCTTCACCTTCATGAACTTCACCGAGTTTGTGAGTTACCCCGGTGTACAACAAGATACGTTCAGTACATGTTGTTTTTCCAGCATCAATATGCGCCATGATGCCAATATTTCTATATTGACTTAACGGTGCCGTTTCCATTTGCGACTCCTATCCAAATTTATAAATGATATGGCCAGTGGAATTTAATTTACCAGCGAAAATGTGCAAAGGCTTTATTCGCCTCAGCCATGCGATGCACTGTCTCTTTTTGTTTGATGGCTCCGCCCCTGTTTTCCAAAGCATCGCCAATTTCACTTTGTAGTTTTTCAACAAAAGTCTTTCCACTACGATCTGTGGCACTTTTCTTCAACCACCTCAACGCTAATGAAAGACGTCTCTCAGCAGCCACTTCTACGGGCACTTGGTATGTTGCACCACCTACTCGACGTGACTTCACTTCCACAGAGGGTTTCACGTTAGACAGTGCTTTTTTAAAAACTTTTACAGGATCGTCCTTGAATCGCTCTGACAAATTTTCAAAACACTTATAAACAACTTTGCGTGCTAAGGTCTTCTTACCATCTCGCATAATTGTTCCAATAAGTCGCTCAACCACAATATCGTCAAACTTTAAATCTTTTTGGATATCTCGTTTGAAAACTCGCTTTTTTCTAGGCATGACTGCTCCTGCTTTCTGTTATTTTAAGACTTAGGCTTTTTAGTGCCGTATTTAGATCGACTGCGTCGACGATTTTCAACACCTGATGTATCAAGCGCACCACGAACCATGTGATAACGTACACCAGGTAAATCTTTCACACGGCCACCTCTAATAAGCACAACAGAGTGCTCTTGAAGACTATGGCCCTCACCTGGAATGTAACTCGTAACCTCAAATCCGTTCGTCAAACGAACACGGGCTACTTTTCTCAAAGCTGAGTTAGGTTTTTTAGGTGTTGTTGTATACACCCGCACACATACCCCTCTTCGTTGAGGACACTTCACCAAAGCAGGACTTTTTGTCTTTTGTTGAATCTTTTTTCTAGCATTTTTAACTAATTGATTTATTGTCGGCATAATTCACCTATCAAACTACAACTGCGTCGGTACAGTTTCTTCAAAATATTCAGGTACTTCCTCAACTTCAGAGTGAACTGTCACTTCAGAATATTGCTTTACACCTGTTCCAGCTGGTATCAACCTACCCATAATGACATTCTCTTTCAAGCCTCTAAGACGGTCCACCTTACCACGAATGGCAGCTTCAGTCAGCACCTTTGTTGTCTCTTGGAAACTTGCGGCAGAAATAAAACTTTCTGTACTCAAACTTGCTTTAGTAATACCTACAAGTACCGGTCTGGCTGTCGCTGGTGTACCACCCTTACTTACAACAGCCTCATTGGAGGCTAAAAAGAACGGTTTTTCAATTTGACTACCTGTTATAAAATCTGTATCACCCGGCTCGACAATCTCAACTCGACGCATCATCTGCTTAACAATGGTCTCAATATGCTTGTCGTTGATTTTAACACCCTGCAACCTATAGACCTCTTGCGTTTCATCAGCAAGGTACGCAGCAACGGCTTTTTCACCCATCACACGAAGAATGTCATGAGGGTTGATACTACCCTCAGTCATGGGTTGACCTGCCCGAACATAATCGCCAGGCTGAACCGTTACATGGAGTGTTTTAGGAATAACGTACTCAATTTTTTGCTCGCCAATTTCAGCCTGAACGGAAAGTTTTCGCTTCCCTTTAACATCACCTTCGTAGTTAACAATGCCGTCAATATCAGCAATCACACATCCTATTTTAGGCTTACGGGCTTCAAATAGTTCAGCTACACGAGGTAGCCCCCCCGTAATATCCTTCGTTTTCATCGTTTCGCGGGCCATCTTACCAATAGAATCACCCGGAACAACTTTATCCTCATGATTAACATTAACAATCGTGCCTACAGGCAAGATAAAAGGCTTCCCAGTTCCCTTTTTATCTATAACAATAATTTGTGGTTTGAGATCTGCATCTTTTGGCTCAATAATCACACGAGTAGACAACCCAGTCACTTCATCAAGCTGTTCCTGAATTGTAACCCCATCTACCAAATCCTGAAATTGGACGGTACCGTGTGAATCACATAAAATTGGAACACTGTACGGATCCCATTGGGCAATAACCTGGCCTTTTTTGACTTTTTGACCGTCTTTAATCAATAGACTTGCACCATAAACAGGATTCCATCTCTCACGCTCACGGCCTTCATCAGTTTCAACGATTATATAGCCGCTTCGATTCATAATACAGTAATCGCCATGTCGGTTATCCATAGCAATCACATTGATAAAACGAGCTATTCCTTCATGGCTGACTTCATACTGGCTTATTTCAGCCTTTCGTGTAGCAGTCCCGCCCACGTGGAAGGTACGCATGGTTAACTGAGTACCAGGTTCCCCGATTGATTGAGCAGCAATAACACCAACGGCTTCACCAATGTTGACCATGTGACCACGTGCTAAATCACGGCCATAACAATTAACGCAAATACCTCGGCGTGTTTTACAGGTTAAAACAGAACGAATCTTCACTTGGTTTAAGCCGAGACCCTCAATACGTTCGGTATGAGCCTCGGTAATTTCATCTCCAGCTGGCACAATGACTTCAGAGTTATCTGAATCAATAATGTCTTCAAGCGCGACTCGACCTAAAATACGATCACCAATACTCTCAATCATTTCACCTGACTCGACAAGAGCAGAGACCTCAAGTCCATCAAGTGCGCCACAATCAAATTCAGTAATGATGGCATCTTGAGCCACATCTACCAACCGTCGTGTCAAATATCCTGAGTTCGCTGTCTTCAAAGCGGTATCAGCAAGACCCTTACGAGCACCGTGAGTACTGATAAAGTACTGTAGTACGGTCAATCCTTCTCGAAAGTTTGCAGTAATAGGCGTTTCAATAATCTCACCACTTGGTTTGGCCATCAATCCACGCATTCCAGCCAACTGCCTAATCTGAGCAGCACTACCCCTAGCGCCTGAATCGGCCATCATAAAAATCGGGTTAAAACTCGGCAACTCAGCTTTATTATTGTTTTCATCTTTAACGATTTTAGGCCCAATCTCCTTCATCATCTCTGACGCAACCTTCTCACCGACTTGAGCCCAAATGTCGATCGCTTTGTTATAACGCTCGCCATTTGTAATCAGACCTTCGGTAAATTGCTCTTCGATTTCTTGAACTTCTTTTTGGGCCAACTCAATAAGCTCTTCTTTTTTCTTAGGAATCACCATGTCACTCATCGCAATCGAGATTCCAGCTTTTGTAGCGTATCTGAACCCAATAGTTCTCAATCTATCTGAAAGGATAACCGTCGTTTTGGTTCCACACTTTCGATACACTTCATCAATCAAGCTTGCCAAGGCTTTCTTGTCTAGCACCCTATTGTAACTTTCAAATGAAATTTCAGTTGGTATGGTATCCGCCAAAATAGCGCGCCCAACCGTCGTTTTATGAATTTTACCGCCAAACCTAAATTGGATTCGAGCATGCAAGTCTAACTCACCTGCATCGTAAGCCAAAATAACGTCTTTCGCGTCTCCAAAGATTTTACCTTCACCAGTTCTAAATGGCACTGATCGTGTCATATAGTAGATACCCAACACGATATCCTGGGTTGGCGTAATAATGGGCTTGCCGTTAGCTGGCAGTAGAATATTGTTGGTGGACATCATGAGTACACGAGCTTCAAGCTGCGCTTCAATTGACAAGGGCACGTGAACAGCAATCTGGTCGCCATCAAAGTCAGCATTAAACGCCGTACAAACTAGAGGGTGAAGCTGGATAGCTTTCCCCTCAATCAGAACGGGCTCAAAAGCTTGAATACCAAGCCTGTGCAGCGTTGGTGCACGGTTCAAGAGAATTGGATGTTCTTTTACGAATTCTTCTAGAATATCCCAAACTTCATCAGTCTCACGCTCAACCATTTTTTTAGCAGATTTAATCGTCGTAACTAGACCTTTTTCTTCAAGCTTGTTGTAGATAAAAGGCTTGAACAACTCCAAGGCCATTTTCTTGGGTAGACCACACTGATGCAACCTTAGTTCAGGCCCAATAACGATCACGCTTCGACCACTATAGTCAACACGTTTACCTAACAAGTTACCCCGAAAACGTCCCTGCTTGCCTTTCAACATATCTGAAATAGAACGCAAAGGACGCTTATTAGCGCCTGTAAAGACTTTACCTCTTCGACCATTGTCAAAAAGTGCGTCTACAGCTTCCTGGAGCATTCTTTTTTCGTTACGTATGATAATGTCAGGGGCATTGAGTTCCATCAGTCGCTTCAAACGATTGTTTCTGTTAATCACACGACGATATAAATCATTCAAGTCACTAGTTGCAAACCGTCCACCATCAAGGGGGACAAGAGGCCTTAAGTCCGGCGGAATGACTGGAACAACATCCAACATCATCCATTCGGGACGGTTTTTTGAACCTATAAAAGAGCTTACAACTTGAAGTCGTTTGGCTAATTTCTTTCGAGCTGCCTCAGAAGTTGTTTGAGATAAGGCAATTTTAAGCTCCGCAGCAAGAGGTTCTACTTCAACTCGTTCTAACAATTCCTTAATCGCGTTTCCACCCATACCTACGCGGAATTCACCTTCAAATTTCTCTAGAAGCTCTTCGTGTTGCTCCTCGCTGACTACCTGTCCATTTTTTAATTCTGTTGTTCCTTTGTCTAAAACAATGTAGTTCTCACAATATAAAACTTCTTCTAGATGCTTTAAGGAGAGGTCGAGCATGTTACCAATACGACTTGGCAATGAGCGTAAAAACCAAATATGCGCAACGGGTGTAGCAAGCGCAATATGCCCCATACGTTCACGACGCACTTTAGATTGTGTGACTTCAACCCCACACTTTTCGCATACAACGCCCTTGTACTTCATGCGTTTGTATTTGCCGCATAAGCACTCATAATCTTTAACGGGGCCAAATATTTTTGCACAGAATAATCCATCACGCTCTGGCTTGAACGTCCTGTAATTAATAGTCTCAGGTTTTTTAACTTCACCATGAGACCAGGAATGAATTAACTCAGGAGAAGCCAAGGAAAGGCGAATACTAGAATAATTTAATGGATCCTTAGGCTTATCAAAAAAGCTCAGTAAATCTCTCAATGCGAAAAACTCCTAGTTAATTGTTGGTGACAATAAAGTTTGCTCATCTTCGACAGCTTTTTCGCTACCTTCTTCGATGAGCTCTACATTAAGCCCTAAGCTTTGTAGCTCTTTTACCAACACATTGAAAGACTCTGGAACTCCGGGCTCCAGAATCTGTTCCCCTTTTACAATCGCTTCGTACATTCGTGTACGACCCGCAACATCATCGGATTTGACGGTCAGCAACTCTTGTAAACAGAAGGCTGCACCGTATGCTTCCAATGCCCATACTTCCATCTCTCCAAGTCTTTGCCCACCAAACTGAGCTTTACCACCCAAGGGTTGTTGTGTGACCAAAGAGTAGGGGCCAATGCTCCGGGCATGAATTTTCTCGTCAACCAAGTGATGCAATTTCATCATATACAGCACACCAACGGTTACTTCAGAGTCAAAAGCTTCACCCGTTCGACCATCGAATAAAAGCATTTTCCCATGTTTTGGGAAATTACAATCATTTAGAATCTGGGAAATCTCATCTTCGGAGGCACGATCAAATACAGGGGTTTTAAGATGTACGCCACGTTTTACCTTTCGCGCAAGCCCAATAACCTCTTCGTCACTTGCACTATCGATAAGTTTTGTCAGGTGCTCTCCATTCATATCAGCGCCATAAATTTTCTTTAGCGTCTTACGACATTCATCCACACCTTTATCTTTCAATACACTCTGAACCACCTGACCTAATCCCATGGCACCCATACCCAAATGAGTTTCTAGAATTTGACCGACATTCATCCGCGAAGGCACACCAAGCGGATTGAGTACAACATCAACAGGTGTCCCATCAGCTAAGTACGGCATATCTTCTACAGGTAGAATCTGGCTAATAACACCTTTGTTACCATGGCGGCCAGCCATTTTATCACCCACAGAAACACGTCGCTTAATGGCTACGTAGATTTTCACCATTTTTATAACGCCAGGGGGTAATTCGTCCACTTTGTATTTTTTGTCAATTTTTTCTTGAAATAAATCACGTACGAAAGTTATCTGCTTATTAACTTTCTGAAACAACCGATGGACTTCTTCTTCAAGTTTCGCTTCCAGCGGAATATGCTCAAGTAATGCAAAGGCAATCTTACTAAATTCCTCTTGCTCAATAACTTGTCCTTTCTTTAACAACCTTTCACTACCGTCTTCAGACAGCAATTTCCCAGTTGCGGATTTGCCAATGACAAGTTTTTCAATTTCTTTACGTGCGGTTTTTCGAATGATAGCAATTTCATCATTGCAGTCACGCAGCAGGTCACCTTCTTCTTGCTTAACGATTTGCATAAGCCGCTCATCGCTCTCAGGACCTTCGCGAGAAAAAATCTTCGCATCAATCACCGTCCCAGAAATACCAGGAGGTACCCTGAGTGAACTATCACGCACATCGCCGGCTTTCTCACCAAAAATAGCTCTCAACAATTTCTCTTCAGGAGAGAGCTGAGTTTCTCCTTTAGGTGTAACTTTTCCAACCAGGATGTCACCTGGCTTTACTTCAGCTCCAATGCGAATAATCCCACTGAGATCTAAGTCCTTTAACATTTCCTCATTCACATTCGGAATATCGCGTGTGATCTCTTCACGTCCAAGTTTTGTATCACGCGAAACACACTCAAATTCTTCAATATGGATAGAGGTAAATGTATCGTCCTTAACCAACCGCTCACTGATCAAAATGGAATCTTCAAAGTTGTATCCCATCCAAGGCATAAAAGCCACTAAGACATTTTGCCCAAGAGCGAGCTCGCCGGCTTCAATAGCAGGTCCATCAGCAATAACTTGGCCTGCTCGAACTTCTTCACCTACTTTGACAATAGGTTTTTGGTTAATACAAATATTTTGATTGGATCGTCTAAATTTAATAAGCCTATAAATATCAGCTAGGCTTTCGTCCTCTTTTGGACTGTTTATAACCTCGGCTGATTTATCCACTCGGACAACAATGCGAGATCCATCAATACTTTCAACAATCCCATTGCGTTTAGCAACAACCGTAACCCCACTATCCCTGGCTACCAATCTTTCCATACCCGTACCAACAAGCGGTGAGCGGGTTCTTAATAGTGGGACAGCTTGTCGCTGCATGTTACTTCCCATCAATGCACGGTTGGCATCATCGTTTTCTAGAAACGGAACCAGAGAAGCAGCAACAGAAACAAGTTGGTTTGGAGAGACATCCATCAGCGACACATCTTCCCGCTTAGAATAAGTGGTTTCTCCTGAGTGACGACACACAACGTAGTCACTTACAATATCGTTTTTAGGTGTAAACTCCATGTTCGCTTGCGCAATATAAGCATTTTCCTCTTCCATTGCACTGTAGTACGAAACATCATCAGTAACTTTTCCTTCCTTAACTGTACGGTAAGGTGTTTCTACAAACCCATAGTCATTGACACGAGCGTACGTACTTAGCGAAGAAATCAACCCAATATTCGGACCTTCAGGCGTCTCAATAGGACAAATCCGGCCATAATGGGTTGCATGGACATCCCGAACTTCAAACCCAGCACGTTCTCGAGTTAAGCCACCAGGACCTAAAGCACTCAATCTTCGTTTGTGAGTCACTTCACTCAA
The DNA here is from genome assembly GCA_029262815.1 of Deltaproteobacteria bacterium. Lineage (GTDB taxonomy): Bacteria > Bdellovibrionota > JAJCYS01 > JAJCYS01 > JAJCYS01 > JAJCYS01. The sequence continues at coordinate 89,833 of JAJCYS010000008.1, forward strand.
CGGATTCGTTTGATCCATAAACTGACTGAGCTGACTTGATGAGAAGAACTCTTTAATAACAGCAGAGATGGGTTTGGCATTAATGAGGTCATGAGGCATCAATGTATCAATTTCATGCAAGCTCATTCGCTCTTTAATGGCTCGTTCCATACGAACAAGCCCAATGCGAAATTGATTTTCAACCAACTCACCTACAGAACGAACACGTCTGTTTCCAAGGTGGTCAATATCATCAACATTACCTTTGCCGTTCTTTAGGTCAATCAACCGCTTAAGCACAGCAATAATGTCTTGTTCAGTTAGTGTTGTTTGATCTACATCAATATCTTTAAACCCTAACTTATGATTAAGCTTCAATCGGCCGACAGCAGACAAGTCATATCTAGCAGGATTAAAGAAAAGATTTTTAAATAAATTTTCGGCCGCCTCCAACGTAGGAGGATCACCTGGTCTTAATCGACGGTAAATTTCTAGAAGAGCTTCTTCCCGATTATTGATTTTGTCAATAACCGAAGTATCACGCAGATACCGTCCTACACTGGATTTTTCAGTATAAATCAACTTTAGTTTTTTAACTTTTTTAGCGCGACATGCATCAATCAACTCTTGAGTAAGTTCCTCATTGGAGGCAACAATCACCTCACCAGTTGAAGTATCAACAATATCCCCAAAAACAACACGGCCCACAAGTTCATTTTCAAAAATAGGCAATTTTTTGACTTTTGCTTCTTTTAATTTTTTTGCAGAAAATGTCGTAAATTTTTGGTTTTTCTTAACAATGACTTTTTTTGTACTTGGATCAAGTACATCATGAGCAGATCTCAACCCGTTGAGCAACTCAAACTGAAGCTCCCTCGAATATTGACCTTTAGACTCAAAGTTAATTGTCTCTTTGTCGTAAAAAACATCTAATATTTTGTTCGTATCATACCCCAAAGCCTTCAGTAGAGCCGTAGCATACATCTTTCGCTTGCGATCAATACGAACATATAAATAATCTTTGTGGTCGAACTCAAGATCAAGCCAACTTCCATGATAAGGAATAATTCGAGCCTGAAATATAATCTTTCCACTTGAGTGAGACAATCCCTGATCATGATCAAAGAATACCCCTGGAGATCGATGTAACTGACTTACAACTACACGTTCCGTACCATTAACAATGAAACTTCCCGTATCAGTCATTAAGGGGATCTCTCCCAAGTAGACATCCTGTTCCTTGATATCTCGAATATTTCGAGATTTGGAGGTGTCATCTACATCATAGACCACCAACCGAACAGTGATGCGAACCGCCGCAGCGTAAGTTGTCCCTCTGACCTTACATTCATCAACATCATATTTGGGTTTATCCAAATCGTATTTGATGAACTCAAGACTACAACTATTGTTGAAATCTGTAATGGGGAATATAGAGCTAAACACAGCTTGCAAACCCGTAGATCCGCGATTCTCAGGCAAAACCCCGAGCTGCAAAAAGCGTTTATAACTCTTCAACTGAATATCGATAAGGTTCGTAATAGATACAATTTCTCGTACCTTAGAGAAATCCTTACGTATATTCTTTAATGAGACTTCCGTTTGCATAGACCCCCATCCCGAAAGCTAAGCAGGTCCATCATTATAGACCACACCAATGTATAAAAATAAAAAGACGACCCGCTAAAGTCATTACTTGACTTCAACTTTGGCGCCAGCTTTTTCTAGCTGTTCTTTTACCTTTGCTGCATCTTCTTTGGTGATGCCTTCTTTGACAGCCTTTGGCGCCGCTTCAACTAAGTCTTTGGCTTCTTTCAAGCCTAACCCAGTGATGACTCGAACTTCTTTAATAACGCCAATCTTATTAGACCCTACTTCAGATAAAACTACATTGAATTCCGTTTTTTCTTCAGCAGCAGCACCGGCTTCGGCACCTGGCGCAGCAGCAACAGCTACAGGCGCAGTTGCAGATACACCAAATTTATCTTCAAGAAGCTTTACTAGCTCGGCAACCTCAACTAAAGATTTTCCACCAATCGCTTCTACTATTTGATCATTCGTAAATGCTGACATATCAGCCCCCTACCTCTCCTAATTACTTGGTTACACACACAGAAATCTTTACTCTGACTTCTTAGATATTTGGGACAATGCATACACCAAATTCCTTGGCAAAGCCTGGAGGACTCCCATGACACCTCTTATTGGTGACACTAAGGAACCAGCCAAACGACCCAATAATACTTCTCTTGAAGGCAATTTTGCCAAAGCTTGTATATCAGCTACGGCTAACAGCTCTTCTGAGTCTTCACCGATTGCGGCTTTAAACTCAAATTTAAATACTTCATCAGTGAAGCATTTATCCATGACTTTTGATGGGCCCACCATATCTTCATCAGATGCGACAAGCGCCAGCGGACCGTCCAACTCATCCGAAAACTTTTCAAAATGAGTTCCTTCGACAGCCCTTTTTAGCAAAGTGTTTTTGACTACAAAAACCTTTGCCCCCTGCTCTCTTAACTCAGAGCGGACCATATCAAACTGTTGTACAGAGCTCCCACTATAAGTCGTTAAAATAGCCATTTTGGCGTTTTCTAACGCTGTTTGGTAACTCTTTATAATTTCAGACTTTTTTTCTAAACTCAGTGCACACATAGATCCTAAAACCGCGTATAATCTTTAATACCTAACACAGTACAGACAAGGTGTCTATACAAATCAAACTTATTCTTATTATTATCGCTTTACCGACACACTTGGACTCATCGTCGTGGACACATAAATGTCCCGAACATATTCGCCTTTAACCGTAGCAGGCTTGGAGCGAATAACGGCTCCCACCAAAGCTTCATAGTTACTGACCAGGTGATCCGTTTCAAATGACCGTTTTCCAATTAGCGCGTGAATGACGCCACCTTTATCCGTTCGATACTCCACAACACCTTTTTTTTGATTTTCAATCGCACGATCAACGTCAGGCGTTACAGTCCCTAACTTTGGGTTTGGCATAAGACCTTTTGGTCCTAGCACCCGAGCAACTTTGGATACTTTGCTCATCATATCGGGCGTTGCAATCACTTTGTCAAACTCTAACCAACCCGATTTGATTTTATCGATCAGGTCTTCATCACCCACATAGTCAGCACCCGCATCGGTTGCTTTTTTTGCAGCTTCACCCTGTGCAAAAACCAATACTCGAATGGCTTTGCCAGTCCCGTGCGGTAACACGACAGAGCCCCGAACTTGTTGGTCAGAATTTTTGGCATTTACACCTAAGTTGATCGCCATTTCAAATGACTCATCAAAAGCAGTCGCCTCAGACCCTTTGAGCGCTTCAAGAGCTGCACGGATGTCCATGCCTTCTTCATGACCCGCTAACTGGTCAACCTTGGTCAGATATTTCTTGCCTCTGCTGCGACTCATTTTACTTCCTCGACTCCCATACTCCTGGCAGTGCCAGCAATAATCCTCATTGCCTGATCAATATCTTTTGTATTCAAGTCAGGCATCTTAATCTGCGCAATCTTTTTTAACTGTTCTGCAGAAATTTTAGCTACTTTTTTTGTATTAGGCGTTGGAGACCCTTTGGGCAACCCCAGTTCTTTCTTAATCAAGACAGCAGCTGGTGGGGTTTTGGTAATAAATGAAAATGACCTGTCATGATACACAGTTATCACTACTGGAATGATCAAGTCTCCATCTTTTGCAGTACGGGCGTTGAAAGTTTTGCAAAATTCCATAATATTTACAGAGTGTTGCCCCAATGCAGGACCCACAGGTGGAGATGGATTCGCCTTCCCTGCCGGTATCTGTAACTTAATCATGCCTATAACTTTTTTTGCCATTTTCCTACTACTCCGCTAAAAACACTTAACTTATATTACTCGTCAGTTTTTCTCAACCTGAATAAAATCTAATTCTACGGGTGTCGAACGTCCAAAAATACTGACCAAGACACGCAGCTTGCCACGCTCCGGCTTTACTTCTTCCACTGTACCGTTGAAATTGGCAAAAGGGCCATCCACAACTCTGACGCTTTCCCCTTCTTCAAAAATAACCTTGGGCTTAGGTTTTAGCGTCCCTTCCGCCATACGACTGCGAATACGCTCAACCTCTTGCTCAGAGATACTTGGCGGATGAAGTGATTTACCAACAAACCCCGAAACTCTTGGCAAGTTCTTAATAACATGCCAAGTTTTATCCGTAAGCTCCATTTGGATTAAAATGTACCCTGGAAAAAATCGTCTTCGAGTCGTACGTTTTTTGCCTTTAACCAATTCCAACACATTTTCAGTGGGTACTAGAATTTCCCCAAATAACTGCGTCAACTCATCGCGTTGGATTTGATCTTTAAGAGCCACGACGGTTTTGTCTTCATACCCAGAGTGGGTGTTGACAATGTACCACTTCATTTTATTATCTTGCACCTCGTTCATGATTCCTTCTTACTTAGGGATTTCAAGACCTTATCCCGCTATGACCCACCTCATCAAGATAGAAAAAAAATGGTCAAAAACACCTAAAAACACACCTGCAATTACAACACCTATAATGACAACTATCGTTGTTGCAACTACGTCCTTTTTGCTCGGCCAACTAACCTTGATTGTCTCTGACACTACTTCTTGTATATAATTCAGTAGCTTAGAGTACTTTACCATACCCCAAAAACTAAGAGCACCCACTCCAACTGCAATAAGCTGGCCATATAAAAATACATGCCTCACTTTGCGATGAAGATGGAATTGATATACTCCAAATTCAATTAATTTTCCACTTAAAAAGGCAATAACTACTGCAAACCCGAGTAATACGAGATACACCCATTTTTGATCTGCTTCCTTAGTCCTCATTTATCATTCCTCTACACCGAATCAAACGATGCGAAACTCCGAAAAAAAGCCAAAGGTTCCCTTCCATATAACGCTTTAGAGGCATTCTACTGTGCTAAACCTATTTCCACAACTAGAAGCCCTAAACTATGGATGTTTTTTTCTAATTGGGGGCAGAATCGTAAGTGGAGACACGTCTAAAAAGCATTTTTCTCTCCCTTTGAACCAATTTCTCCTCATTTCAACTGCATACCGAACGGGGGCTTTACTCTTATAAAGGCGATGGGGGGCTCGCGTTAATCTTGCTCGTGGGCGCTCAGTAGCCATCTCTTGGCTCTCGAGTAGTTCACCTTGGTCATTAAAAAATCCAATACTTATGGGAAAACTTACATTTTTCATCCAAAAACTAACGAATTGAGCTCGGGAATACACGAAAATCATACCCTGACTCCCCGACAAGCCTTTTCGAAACATCAGCCCCCTTTGACGTTGAGTTGGATTGACCGCCAGTTCGAGTGTCACATCTTCTTTGCACAACTGCGTTCGAACTCTTTTAATGATCCCCACTGCCATAATGTCGATTGAGTCCAAAAAAAGCAGCAACAGTGTCACATTCCTAAACAAATAAAATTTTGGGTGCATGATATACTACTAGGTAGTGTAGCAGCATCTTTTGAGTTTAGGAGGAATACAATTGATGCCATCCATCGTAATCGGCTTAAGTAAATTGCCTAACAAAACAGCTTACCTAGGATACGTGCCTGGTTTTTTGTGGATCATTGCTGGAATTTCTACTTGTTTTATCCTGCTATATATTTGGAAACTTCAAAAAACGAAAACACAGCTTAGGGATTGTCATTTTAAACCTAAAGACCATAGTCAGCCTTCACCCCCTCAACATGGGGACGCAACTTAGACAACGCATGCGCTGAATCCTGAGTTAAGTCGTACACCACTTTTAAATTGTGTGTGGCAAGAAATTGCTTAACCCGTACCCGATCTTGATACTCAAAAGCCCGATGGGACCCGCGAACCCCTGGCTTACACGTGTGGCATACCAACCCCCTGACACTCATCCATGACACTGTTGTTCCAATCACACCCCCACATTGCGTACACATTTCACCCAAATGAAGCATCCCAGCATATTGCAATGCCTTTACTTCGAAAAGAAATAGCAAATGGCTGTTCAACTCTGTTTCCATAGGCTGAGAAAGAGTCTGCAAAAATCCACCCAGTAAAATAAATAGGTTTGAGTTGGGATGTTCTAAAGGCGTCATACGATAGATCAGTTGAAGCGCTTGAGAAGCAATTTGGAATTTTTTTACATCTTTTGTAAGCTCAATAAATGGATTAACTAACGTCACCTCCTTCAACGTCCAGCCCCCTTTATTATTCTGCTCTCCATGAAATTGGACATGCCACAAAGGATCACATCCACTCGGAAATCGTTTTCGACTATTCAGAGCCCCAAACGCATAAAACATCATTCGGCCATGAGTTTTAGTAAATAAATGAACCAACAGGTCACTTTCTCTCATGCGCTTGCACAAGAGAATGATTCCTCGGCATTTAACTTCTTGCGCTATCCGTGAGATGTCAGCAGCCATGACGCCACAAAGAAAAATAAAGAAACAGCAGTAATATCAACTAGGGATAGCACCAGCGGACTAGCGGCCAGTGTAGGGTCTGCCCCGATTCGGTGGAACACAAATGGTAAGGCAATTCCAATACACGTTGAACAAATAATACTAAGTGTCAAAGCTGATCCTACAACGATTGGCAAAATTGCTGGCGACTGAAAAAACAAATAGGTGATGACGCTAATCATGCACCCAAAAATCAACCCTAAAACTGCACCCACAGTCACTTGCCGAAGAATAAACAATGCAAGTCGAGATTGGTCAATTGTATCAGTCGTAATCCCTCGGATAATAATCACAGAAGTCTGCACACCTACGTTGCCACTAATACCATTAATGGCAGGAATAAAAATTGCCAAATACCACCAGTTTGATAACGCTGATTCAAAATGCCGAATAACAAGCATACATAACATACCAGCAAGACTGGCGGCAAATAACCAAGGAAACCTCTTGTGAACTGAACGTAGGACGGTCTCTTGAGAAATATGAGTATCTGCACCAACCCCTGAAATCTTAAGCATGTCTTCCTCAGCTTCTTCCGAAATAACATCAATAATGTCATCAACTGTAATCACGCCCACCATCTCTTGAGCTTCATTTACAACTGGCAGAGCTAGTAAGTTGTAAGTCTCGACCAACTGTGCGGCCTCTTCTTGGTCCATACTGCTTTGAGCTGTATAGACCTCTTTATGCATCACCTCACGAATAAAATCAGATTCGTTCTTGTGCTGCAACAATTCGCGAAGACTCACAACGCCAACTAATTTTTTGATATTATTCACGACATACAGATAAAGGTAAAAAACGTCTTTTGATTCCTTAAATGAACGCATCGCATTCAATGCTTCACCCACCGTTACGGAGTCCTGGACATCAATATACTGAGTCGTCATGATGCTACCCGCAGTTTGCTCTTCTGCATAAGCAATTTGAGTTGTTTCAGGCGATTTACGCTCCATACGTTCGTACAAACGCTCTTGCACACTAAGGGGTAGTAAGTTTGCCATATAGACCTGATCATCAGGATCTAAATGCTCAAGCAAGTTAATCACATCTTGCTCAGGGAATTCCTCCAAAAAAGTTTTTGCAACTTTCGGCTCACATTCGGCGAGCATTTCAGCTTTTAACTTTGCGTTGGGAATCACACTCCATAAGAACTGGCGTTCTTCTTCAGAGCAGAACGAGAATGCTTTGGCGATATCCGCAGGGTGAGATTTTTTAATTAAATTCAATATGTTATAGACAGCACCATGCTTAATAAATCTAGAAAGTGCTTTTACGATCAGGTCTGAGCGTTTTCGAGTTTCATCTGACATGATTGACCTTTCACTTCGAGAAGCGCTGGACTACAGGCTTCCTCTTACATGATGACATGAAAGCAATTGAAATCAAGTAGACTGGCTAATGATACACGTAAGCTCTCAGTTAATTACAAAAGCACCTACTGTTATACAGAAAAAAATGAAAGTCGTAAACGTTGTTTGTTCCTAATAAGCATAAACGCGCGATATAATGTAGAGAGAATATATCTTATGCTCGAACAACATTTTCGAACTTCATCTTTTTGGACACACGATTTTCCATTCTGGCTCTTCTGTGTTTATTTATTCGCGTTGCCTATTTCTTCTGCAGCAGTAGAGGTTACATTTGTAGCACATGTCGTCTTAACTCTCGCCCTTTGGGTTAGGAATAAAAAAATTGACATTCCTCACCAAGGCAAACTTTTGTTTTACGTACCTATTGCAGTCGGGATTTTATTCACTATCTTAATTGCCTCAACGCTATTCCAAAAAAGCACTCTCAATTTCAAAGAGATCCTTGCTTTGACAAAGGGCGCAAAGGTATTTTTCATTTTCTCTTGGTCATTATATTGGGGAATAATATTTCAAGAAAGGCTCATCAAAATCATCACAAAAGTTCTTCCGGCAGTAATCGTGCTCGTGAGTATCTACGCTCTTCTTCAGTCTTTTTTTAAAATTAATTGGTTTGGGTTTTTAGGTTCGAATCGGCCTCTTTTTTCACGGTCTGGGTTGGGATTTCCAGCCAAAGGGTTTTTTACAGAATATTTGACTTTTGGTCATACATATATTTATTACTTCGCCCTGAGTTTCTTAGTTGCAATCGATCAAAAAAAACGAACGGGGACTTGGTTAAATTGGACAACAGGACTCACCGCACTACTTGTTGTTGTACTCACGTGCACGTATGCCACAAGCGTTTGGATAAGCTTGGGCGTGCTGTTCATGGCTATCGGATTTTGCTACCTCAAAAAGAAATTTATCCTGATTGCAATTATAAGCTGTACCATTGCCGGAGCTTTCACTTACCTTCATCCGGCACCCAATTATACCGTTCGCTTTATTTTAAACCCAAAAACAGATTATCAAGGTTTTGGAGCACGCCTTAGAGCGTGGGCCATTAACTTTAAAATATTCCAAGAACATCCGCTGATCGGAATTGGACGTGATCAAAATAAAACTCATTACGAAGCCTATCGTCTAAAGTATTATCCTGCATCGGATTCCAAAATACATGTTGTACATGATGCCCACAATCAACTTCTTGAAGTTTTGGCGACCAATGGATTAACGGGAGCATTCTTATGGTTGATTTTTTGGCTCACTTTGTTTGTTTTTTTCTGGAATCATCGTTTGGCACCTCTTTGGCGCAAAGGTCATGGCGCTCTATGGATTATGCTCGCCATTGGAATTACAGCTCTAATTGAAACACCTTTTGACAACAACGAAATCGCTCACAACTGTTTCGCCTTGCTCGGTCTGATTGCTGCACAATGCCTAATCGGCACCAAGCTAGAATCGGCCTCATAGGTTGTCCACCTTCCATGGCTAAGACTGGCTACGCCAGTTCTTTGAGATCCACCAATCCAGCGTTAGAATATTGACGCATCATTTAGGGCGTGTCCTCATTAGGGATTCGTTGCGAGGAAATTGAGATTTTGAGCCGAAACGAGGAGATTGAATGGAGAAACCGCAGGTGTAGGTGCGCTACATCGAGGATTTTTTCATGAAAATCGACGAAGTTGTAGTCCAATAGATCTATTACGCAGTAGAATTCCTAATGAGGACACGCCCTAGTAAAGTGAAAGGGAAAAGTGGGGTAGCACATGGCACACGACAAAACCTATTGGACAAACTTATATAATGCAGGAAATTGCCAGTACGGACTTGAACCCAGATCCTTTCTTGCGACATGTTGTAATCGATTAAAGAAGGGAAAAGTCCTCGATCTCGGTATGGGTGAAGGTCAAAACGCTGTTTTTCTTGCTCAAAAAGGACATCAAGTTACAGGGATTGATTATTGCGAACAAGCCAACACCAAAACAAAACAACTCAGCTCACAAGTTGGCATTTCAGTTGAAGTACTCAATCAAGATTTAGATTATTATCTTTTCTCTGTGATGGAATTTCAAACAGTGCTCATGAGTTTTTATAAGCCTGCATCACGGATGTATGAGGATATACGCAAAACTTTGAAACCGGGCGGTCTTTTTATTTGCCAGGGATACCTAGCTGAACAATTGCCAGCCACACAAGAAGGGCATGAACTTCTACTTGAAGAGTGTTACAGATCTAACGAACTGTTGGGTTACTTGAAGGGATTTAGAGTTCTTTATTATGAAGAAGGCACATTTGATGGTGCTAAAGAGGTCCGCGCAATTGCACAAAAAATTTCTGACAAGGACATTGCTAGGCATGTCGATCCGAAGGCAACCTCAAAAAAACTAAATGTATTTGAAAAACAAGCAGAAGCCCTGTTCAAAAAGAAGAAAGACTGATGTTTTATGAGTTTTATGGTATAAAAGGGAAAATCAAATAATGGGCGCCTGTGGCTTAATTGGATAGAGCATCGGACTTCGGATCCGAGGGTTGGGGGTTCGAGTCCTCCCGGGCGCACCAACCATATTGGTTAAGACCTATTACTCACAATAAAAACAATTATCACCTATCATGCGAGAGGACTCGAATCGCAGTATTCGGCTGCGAGTAATTCGAGCAGCATATTTGCCCGGATGGCAAATATAGAATACGGAGGAAAGCCTACGCAAGAAGTGAGCGGGAAGCGAACGACGTGAAAGCATAGGACGGGCTGCCAAAAAGTTGCCGATGACCTTTTATTTAATGACCTTTTATTTAACCTTTTATTTTCACCTTTTATTTTCTAACTCTTTTTTGGGCTAGCAATTTACTTTGGATCCAGACATCTGGCCCCTGAGCAGGCCATTTGCTAGTGCCCCAAAAATCAGGCTTTTGATCAAGGTAAAAAGATTTGGGAATCACTCGATTCTTAATCTGCTTATCCCATCGAACAAGTCCTTTCTCTCGATTCCCATGCATCAACGTATCCCGTATCCCTTTGGCAATCCAAACCCGGTGTTTTGTTCGCACGATGTTCCCGATTACATTCTGACCATGGGAAAATCGCATCACAAAAATCGTCTCACCGTTTATCACATTTCGCAGGAAGGTATTTCCAGGACCTGAAGGGCCCCACCAATCTGAGACAGCAATCTCATTAATCACATTGGATTCAAACAAATTATAATTGGGGTAATGCCCATGCAATGAAATATCCGCAGGTTTCCAAGATGTTTCTCCAGGGGGCAACGTAGGTTTATTCGAAAAATTATACCCAAACACATTACCTGAAGAGCCCGTCTGCACCAACATTGCGTGCCTTAAAACTGAAAACATAGAGTTTTCAATTAAGTTATCTGTAGAATGGAAATTCACTGCCACACCATACCCATTGCCATTACCCGCATAACTGTGTGAGTGGTGAAAGTAACTCCCTGTAATCTCACAGCCATAAGCCGTGTGTAATGTCACGTGTGCCGAATACGTCATCTCACTCTCAATCCCCTTGACTAGACAATGGGCTACATTTTTAAAAAGTAGTGTGCTAAACATGGCTTCGCTGGGATTTTGCTTTCGTATCGCATCAATATTGCCCAGTCGAAGACTAAGATCCTGAACACCCGCATGAACAAGCATCCCCAACCTTCGAATACGAGGCTTCAACCGTTTTTCATAGTTCATGTAAAGTTTTTTGTTCAAAAATATCTGATCCCCCTCGACTTTAGTGATCTTTAAAATTTGCCCCACAGAATACCTGGCCCACGGAACATTCCATTTTGCTTGGGTATACATCACTTTGGGATCATTCTGTTGTGAGATCTCAACAAAATCTCCCGCTTTGAAAAAGCTCGATGTCTTTACACGCAAAATTGAAGATCCTTTTCGATGTTTTTTAAAAATGGGTACCCATTGCCCCCGATTATATTGAGCAAACGTAAGCGCAGCTATTTGGTCCGTCCGACGTTTTATTTCAAATACCAGCTTGGTATGTTCAGAGCCGAATCCTTTTAAAATTATTGGTCTAGAAATAACCAAGGGCTTCGTGAGTCTATACTGTCCCTTAGGGATAAGAAGCACCCCTCCACTCTTTGAGAGCTGCTTAATCCCTTTTTCAAAAGATTGAGTGTCGTCAACCCGGCCGTCTCCTTTTGCACCCAAACTCCGAACGTTGGCAACCGTTTTTGGATAGATGAGGGGTTGCTCGAAACCAGGCTGCCACTCGGTTCGTCTCTCTTGAGACAACCAGTCAGGATTCGCACCCACATCAAAAGACATGAAAAAATAGACAAGATAAAGTAAACGCATTGCATCTCCTAGATTCAGCACCCGTTTTAGCCCTTCAAGGGTACCTAATAGCGCTGCCTTCTGTAAAGTGCTAAGGTAAGTTTAGGAGAGCGAATATGTCCTTAAAAAAATGGATCGCACTGGGGGGAATATCAATGGCCATGGGCATTCCTCTCGTTTACGCGACGACACCTGACAGATGGGCGGACTTGTTCAACAGAATTTTAGACTCTATCGCCACAAATAAACGAAATGTTACGAAGGTCGAATCCCGAATGACCGAGTTAGAATTCCAATTCAGCTCTCAACTGCTTATCAGACGTATTAAAGAGCTTGAAAGTCGACTGTATATTCTAGAACAAAAGTTAAAAACCAGTGACGAACGCATGCCCCAAACTAAACCTAAAGCCGTCCCAGCATGGCCGCCCATGCGAGTTGAAAGACCCTAAACTCAAGCTTCCCCCCTCAGAACGCTGCTTTTTAACACGATCTTAACGATCGAACAGTACAGTTACTCAACCAAACTTATAGACTACGTAAAACCTCTGTTATGATAGGAGTAGACTTAAATATGGCTCAGCACATTGCAATTATTGAAGACGAGCTAGACATTCAGAAGCTACTTGCTCTACAACTCGCCCACGCTGGTTATACAACAAGCGCATACGGGTCTGGAAAATCTTGTCTCGATGATCTTGTAAACCAAAAAACTAATTTAATTTTACTTGATCTCATGCTCCCAGATATCGATGGACACACCTTGTGCCAAATCTTAAAAGGCAAAAGCAGTTCAAAAGACATCCCCATCATCATCTTGTCTGCAAAAGGAGGCGAACAAGATATTATTCGAGGCCTTGAAGAAGGCGCTGATGATTACATCACCAAACCCTTTAGCGCTAAAGTCCTGCTCGCACGTATTCGATCCGTACTCAGACGACATACCGACAACCCCTTACCCCAAAAAGAAACTCAACTTGCCGTTCATGACCTCACGATGAATGTAGAAAAACGCGAAGCATTTATTCTCAACCGCCTTGTCCAACTAACACGTTCAGAATTCGATATACTTTATTATTTAGCCAAACGACCTGGCTGGGTCTTTACACGTAATCAAATCGTTGATGCGATTCGAGGTTTAAACTATGCTGTAACATCACGATCCATTGATGTTCAAATTGTCAGTATTCGAAAAAAATTAAGCCCCCACGAGGCGTATATAGAAACTGTCCGTGGTATCGGATATCGGTTCAAAGAATAGCCATGTCACCACCGAGCCTATTCCATCAAACTGTTGTCGCACTGCTCGTCGGAGCTTTGAGTGGAATCATTGCATATTTTGCCACACTAACGCTCCCTCTAACTCAACACATGAGGACCATCCTGAGTATAGGGCTCTTTTTTTCCATCACTCTCACAATATTCTTTTATATCTTTAAAAAATTTAAACAAGCCATCCAATTGCTTAGGCCTGGTTATATGAATCTCAATAGCGGTGAAGTTTTTAAACACATGTCTTCACAGGAACTCTATCACCTCTCAAAAGTCGTTGATCATTTCCAACACATTATGACCAAACAACTCAAACAAGCATTGAGTCAAAAAGAATATTTAAATGCTTTACTGACCAGCATGTCAGAAGGTGTGATTGCAGTTGATCGCAACGAAATTATCAAACACATTAACGAAACAGGTCGCTCGATGCTCAATCTAAACCAAGAGACAGGCATCGGGTTTAGCATTCAAGAAACAATTCGAATCCCAAAACTTCAAAAATTGATTTTAAATTCATTACAAGAAAACAAAGCATTGGTTGAAGAAATCGATATTTACCATAACAACCAAACCAAACACCTTCTTGTTCATACAACCCCTATTAAAGGCAACCAACGGCCTTCAGGCACAGTGGCAGTGCTTAATGATGTGACTCCTCTAAAAAATTTAGAAACGCTTCGCAAAGAATTTATCGGCAATGTATCCCATGAACTCAAAACCCCTTTGACCGTTATTAAGGGATTTAGCGAAATCTTACAGCAAACCTCTCTTGATCTTCCGCCAAAAACACAAGAACATATTCAAACCATTCATACACAAGCTGAAAGATTGGGCACCATGATTGAAGATCTTCTCAAATTGGCGCAACTCGAACACGAAACCATACCAACTACTGAAATGTCACTCAAAACAGTTATTGAGTCTGCAGTCGCCCTCTGCGCACCTCAAGCCAAATCCAAAAATATTTCAATTGTCATAAACTGTCCTCAATCGATCCGTCTTAATCTGAATCACAGCTTGTTATCCCAAAGTCTTTTCAATCTCATCCAAAATGGAATTAAATACAGCCCTCCCAAAAGCCATATTTGGATCAAGGCTGTAGAGAAAGACCAACAAATCATACTCACAATCAAGGACGAAGGCATCGGGATAGATAGGACGCACCATGGTCGGATTTTCGAACGCTTTTATAGAGTTGATCCTGCCAGAACACGAGAATCTGGCGGCACTGGATTAGGCCTTTCTATCGCAAAACATATCATTCAAGCCCACAAAGGGGCTATATCCGTCAAAAGCGAACTAGGCCATGGCACGACTTTCTGTGTATCTTTAACCCGAAATTAACATTCAACTTGTACATCTAAACTGAAACCGTTATTTTGAGGAGAGTTTTTATGAAAGCACTGAGCACCTTTTTTCTAACAAGCTGTTTTATCTTCAATTTATCCAGTTGTACCAAAAAACAACCCGTTAAAACCGTCAGGATCGATGGATCGAGTACAGTGTTCCCAATCACAGAAGCTGTTGCTGAAGAGTTTGGGAAAGTTCATCCACGTATCAGAGTTACTGTTGGCGTCTCAGGCACCGGCGGCGGATTCAAAAAATTCAATACTGGAGAAACAGATATCAACAATGCTTCGCGGCGGATTAAAGACGGGGAGATAACCCTTGCTAAGAAAAATAAAATTTCATACGTAGAACTTCCGATTGCTTACGATGGTCTTTCGATTGTCGTAAATCCTAAAAATAAATGGGTCAAGGAATTAACGGTTGCCCAACTCAAAACCATCTGGTCACGGGGCAGCAAAATTAAAAACTGGAATGATATCGACCCTAGCTATCCCAACAAACGCCTTAAACTCTATGCACCGGGTACCGATTCTGGTACCTTTGATTACTTCAAAAGCACAATCATTGGCAAAGAAATAGGCGTGCGATCAGATTTTCAAAAGAGTGAAGATGACAACTTTTTGGTTCAAGGCGTCGCAGGTGATGAAGGCTCTCTTGGTTTTTTTGGTTATGCCTATTATGCAGAAAATAAAAAGATGATCAGAGCTGTCCCTATTCGGGGTCCGGGTATGTCACAAGCTGTCGCACCTACTCTTGAAACCATCAAGAATGGAACCTACAAACCCCTCTCTCGCCCCATTTTTATCTATGCCAATACTCACGCCGCTAAAAAACCTGAAGTGCAGTCTTTCATCAAGTTCTACTTAGAACAGGCGCCTGAACTCGTCAAAGAGGTTGGCTATGTACCTCTCGAAAATTATTCGAGCATTTTGAGTCGCTTTAAAAACGCGCTTTAATAGGATAGAGTGAGTGGTCTATGCTTCATAAGCACGCCAAGTTTGTCGATGTAAGTTTCAAAGGTTTGCTCTGGCTCTGCATTGGCGCAACATTAACAACAACTACCCTCGTTGTTGTCATATTGGGCACTGAAGCCTATCATTTTTTCTCATTGGTCCCCATAACAGAGTTTCTTTTTGGAACCCATTGGGAACCTTTGATTGAACCAAGATCCTTCGGCGTACTGCCCCTCGTCTGCGGTACGGGAATGATCGTACTTGGTTCCATCGCTTTTGCTTTGCCCATCGGACTCGGCATTGCAACATATCTCAGTGAGTTTGCGCCTAATTGGGTCAGATCTACGATCAAACCCACCCTTGAAATCTTGGCGGGAATTCCGACTGTCGTATATGGTTATTTTGCGTTAACCTTTATTACTCCTATTCTCAGATCCCTGTTTCCTGAAACCGAAATTTTTAATGCGGCCAGTGGTGCCATTGTCGTCGGCATTATGATACTCCCAATGATTTCATCTCTCTGCGATGACGCATTTCGCGGACTACCCTCGAGCCTACGAGAAGGTGGATATGCTCTTGGTGCCACACCCTATGAAGTGGTCACTCGGGTTGTCCTTCCGGCTGCTGGGGGGCGAATCGGAGCTGCAGTAATTCTGGCCGTCTCACGTGCTATCGGCGAAACCATGGCTGTGACCCTTGCTGCCGGTGCAAGCCCTAATTTGACAGCAAACCCCTTCGAAAGCATCCAAACCATGACTGCTTATATCGTTCAAGTAAGTCTTGGAGATACCCCAGTGGGTGGTGTTGAGTACCTCACCTGCTTTGCGGTGGCGGGACTTTTGTTTACAATCACCTTCATCATGAACGTGATTGGAAGTCAGTTGCTTCTTAAAACTCAATGGCAGTCTCGATCATGAACACGTGGCGATATCGACGACAAGCTTTGTTTCTTTGGATGTGTCGAGCACTCACGTTGCTCGCACTTATTATCCTTGGATCTTTAATCCTACACATTGCAAAAGAAGGTGTGTCCACTTTATCTCTGGATTTTCTACATCGCTTCCCGTCCCGTTTCCCACACAAAGCTGGGTTGAAATCTGCCCTTTACGGCACGTTATGGATCATGTGCCTAACTGCACTCATCGCAGTTCCTTTTGGTATTGCGACCGCCATTTACCTCGAAGAATATTCAACCAAAAATCGGTTTTCAAGGTGGATTCAAATTAACATCACCAACTTGGCGGGCATCCCCTCAATTGTATATGGCCTGTTGGGGCTGACAGTCTTTGTCCGTTATTTAAATATGGGCCAGAGTCTTTGGGCCGGCGCACTCACGTTGAGTTTATTGGTTTTGCCGATTATCGTCATTGCCTCTCAAGAGGCTATCCGTGCCGTTCCCAACCCCATTCGTGAAGCGGGTTACGCATTGGGTGCCCACCCCTGGCAGGTTATTCTTTGCCAAGTGGTCCCAGCTGCACTGCCGGGTATAATGACAGGCGTTATTCTCGCGCTGTCACGCGCCATCGGCGAGTCTGCACCTTTGATTATGATCGGCGCACTTAGCTACGTTGCCTTCGTACCAGAAGGGCCAGGAGACGCTTTCACCGTTTTGCCCGTCCAGATTTTTAACTGGGCCTCGCGTCCCCAAGTGTCATTTCACGCTATTGCTGCAAGCGGCATCATTGTATTGTTATGTGTGTTGTTCACGATGAACTTAATAGCCGTCTTAATCAGACATAAGTTCCAGAGGTATAAATGAATCAAGAAGCACCTATACTGAAGACCGAAGGATTAAAAATAAGCTATGGTTCTACACCCGCCATCAATGGCATCAGTATCGAAATTAGACCTAATCGTGTGACAGCAGTAATCGGACCCTCTGGATGTGGTAAAAGCACATTACTTCGGACCTTTAACCGTATGAATGACTTCATCCCCAATATTAAGACTGAAGGCCAAGTTTGGTTCCGCGGTCAAAACATGTTTCATCCCAAGGTAGATCCCGTAAATATCCGAAAACATGTGGGGATGGTTTTTCAACGACCGAATCCGTTCCCGAAATCAATTTACAAAAATATTACATGGGGCCCCACTATACACAGTTACGCCGGCAACCTTGATGAATTGGTAGAAAAATCGTTGAAACGTGCGGCATTATGGGATGAGGTGAAGAGTCGACTTCACGATTCTGCGTTTGATCTCTCTGGCGGTCAACAGCAACGACTCTGCATTGCACGAACAATTGCCATGAATCCAGATGTGATTCTGATGGATGAACCTTGTTCAGCTTTAGATCCCAAAGCGACTGCTCGTATTGAGGATCTCATTGGTGAGTTACGCAGTCGATACACCATTGTCATCGTGACCCACAATATGCAGCAAGCTGCACGCATCTCTGATGAGACTTTATTTTTGTATGAAGGTAATCTCATCGAATCGGGCAAAACAAAAGCCTTGTTTACTAATCCGACGAAACAACAGACCGAAGATTACATCACTGGACGCTTTGGATAAGGAGATTGGTTTATGACACGACATCTACAAAATGAGTTGGATCGACTCAAAAAAAAGCTCTTAGCACTCAGTGCGCTTGTGGAAGAGAATGTCCACCGTGCGGTACGATCCATCAGTACCCGTGATCGCAAACTGGCCAAAGAAGTCATCAAGGCCGATAATGAGATCGACTTGACTGAGGTGGAAGTTGAAGAGGAGTGTTTAAAAATTCTAGCCCTTCATCAACCCGTTGCGATTGATTTACGTTTTTTGATCGCTGCACTAAAGATTAATAATGATTTAGAGCGTATTGGTGATCTTTCGGTCAATGTGGCTGAGCGTACGTTGTACTTAACCAAAGCACCTCCTGTGCCAGCTCCTTTTGATTTTGACGAAATGGCCGACAAAACATGCCAGATGCTCAAAAAAGCAATCGATGCGTTGATTAACATGGATACACAATTGGCTAATCAAATCTTTACGGATGATGACGAAGTTGATGCCATTAATCGCGAAATGTATACCCAAGTTTATGAGGCGATTCAGAAAGAACCCAAAGATGCTGAAACGTTTATTCATTACCTTTCAATTTCGCGTCACCTTGAGCGCATTGCAGATTACACCACAAATATCGCTGAAGATGTGGTGTACATGGTCGAAGGCCGTATTATTCGACACCAACCTGAATTCTTTGACAGCATCTCTGAAAGCTCAAGCGAATCTACTTGAGCGTTTTTATTGACTGATGCTATCCTAGGCTCTAATTCAATTGGAGGGGCTATTGAGACATTGGGGAATGGCTTTACTGCTCATGGGGATATCTATGACACAGTCGGCGTACGCTAACCCACCTACTTGGGACGAACTACATAAATGGGGACCGGCTTATTATAAATGGCAATCTGATACGATCGGCTTGTTTATTGAGGTAAAGAAACTGCTTCAAGCAGCGATCAATCATTCTGAGGAATTCTCTGCACACCCGAAAAAAACAATGCGGCCAAAGGTTGCGCATGCAGAAGCTGCTATCGAAACCATCCAGAATTGGAAAGCATTTTTCCCCGAAAAACCAACTTTTGATAATTTTTTTATTCCTTATGATGACTTACTCACTCATTTTTCGTTATTAAATCGGTTTATAGGTGCTTTAAAAAACTTTGGTCACTATAAGGTTTTCGAGCCATTTGATATTCCTCACCTTGAAGCCCGTTTTGAAAATTCAATGGCGTTCATGATGAGAGACCCCCGGTTACTCAACACCCTCCTGTCTCTTAAATCTCATCATCCATTAGACCTGAAAACTCCTGTACAAGATAAATTGAACCCACGATATGAGAAGGCTCTCGCTATTCACTTTAGTGTTTTACACTTAGTAAGAACAATTCTTATAGCACCTCCCAAAGGACTTACCGATGCAATCAATTTGAGACAATCCTTCTTCGTTAAAACCAAACACCCCTTACGGGGACATCAAGCCGAATTGAAGTCACCCGAGTTACTCAAACTCATGGTTGATATTCAGGACCCAAAAGAACAAGAGAAGTTATGGAAGCTTTGGCAACAAGAATTCGGAGAAAAATTTGTGAAGGACCCCAGTTTTCTCAAAGCTTTACAGGAACTCCGCCACCGGGCGCAAACTTTAAATGAATCTGTAGGACTCTCAAAAGACATACCCAAATTTAAGAATTATGCAGATTATTACACCTACCTCGCAGGAGATGGGGAAACCGACCCTCTTAAACTTATGGAGGCGCAGCTCAAATCAACTGATGACATCATGATACAAGCAAAAGCTGAGTTTAAAAAAGCGCACCCCGAGATTCCCTTTCAATCGTTTCATTTCTATCACCTGGCAGGTCAAGGTGGTGGTTTGCTTGACCCGTTTTTCCCAAAATCACGACAAGAAGCCATGGTTACAGAAGTTTTTCGAATGATGGGGATAGACTATACACAAATTATTAAAAATGGTTGGTTGGCGTACGATTATTCTTACAATCAATACAAAGAACCCAATGGCATGATGACTGATCTCATCTGGTCTATCAAAAAAGCCAGTCATCCGAGGCATGACCCTTTTATTGCGATTACAGGCATTTTAGATCCAAAAAGCGTTTCAGGCGATTACGAAGAATTTTGGACCAAACTTCATGAGCTCGGTCATTTGGTGAGTCTGATTAATAAAGGCCTCATCCCTGACAAATTCTTAGTTTCTGGACAGACGGATCCAAAAATCGACATGAATCTGCAAGTCTTTCACCAGGGCTCCAAATATTATGAAGAAATTTGGAGTCAATTTTTTGATGAAGCGGGTGGCAAACTCGATCTTATCTTAAAGCTCGGTGAAACTTTAGACGGCGAAAAAATAACACGAGAAATTGCAGAAAAAGCTCTGAAACTCCGTGAGCGTTCTAGCATACTTGATCAACGGCAACTCTTAGGCATTGCATTGACCCATTATCGGATATATCACGAAGACGTTCAGAGCTACGCCGATATCAACCGTATATCGACAGAATCTTTGCAGCGGGCTTGGTTGCTCGATAAAGTGGGGCCAACAGAATGGGCTTCAAACAAATTGCACTTTCTGTATGGGCCAGATTATTGGACCTATTTTGGATCCCGTGGGGATATCTCAAAAGAATTAATCAAAATATTTGAAGACCGATTTGGCACTATGTTTCATCAAGATGTAGGACGCATCATAATGATTCTCACCCAGGCGGGCACCCGTCTCACTCCCCAAGATGCGCTTATGCTAGCTAAAAATCCAGATTTGCTCGATCAGCTGGAGCAAAATTACCACGCCTGTAGAAAATGAGAATGAGGCGCTTCAATGTAGATTCCCCCGGGCATGCCCGGTATTCCCTGCCTATCGGCCGCTTATGGATTCCCGCTCGCTCGCTAACGCTCGCGTCGGGGATGACAAAAGGTACAGTCATTGCGAACGCAGCGAAGCAATCTAGGCCTTTTAATGACAGAACTGCAAGACTAGTGGTGGTTTATTTTGGCTTTCTCTTTGGTGATTTGATGAATCAATTTTTCTACCGCCGTATCAATAGAGGTATAGAGATTCTCCGACGTATGGTGACTCACAAAATGACCAATTTTAGAGTGACACGTCAATTCCGCCTTGTGCTCTAATTTTGTCACTTCAAAAATAAAGTGCACATCAAAAGCACTCGGTAAAATTTTGAGTACTTTTTCAAATTTTTTCTCAGAATGATCTTTAATGGCCTCAGTTGCTTCTAGATGCTTAAATGTAAAACTAATGGACATACGGCTCTCCTTCAATTACCGATTGATACCTTCCCACACTCATTCACTATTGTCAAAACTTCTTGCGTCGTGCTGACGAAGACAATATCTGAAGCTGCTCACGATATTTTGCCACGGTTCTTCGAGCAACTTCAATCTGCTCCTCTGCCAGTAAATCACAAATCTTCTGATCAGACAAAGGACACCGCGCATCTTCGCGTGCCACAAGCTGTCTAATTCGCTCCTTTATGCTACGCGAAGCCAATGCATTTTCCTGATTTTCAGTCCCTGTATTAAAAAAATACTTTAATTCCACAACTCCGAATGGCGTTTCCATGTATTTGCCTCGGGTAACACGCGAAATGGTTGAGATATGCATCTCAATATCGTCAGCCACGTCCCTTAATACCATCGGCTTTAAATACTTTGAACCTTTTTCAAAAAAAGTACGCTGCAATTTCAAGATACTGTTAGAAACTTTAAACAACGTACTATGTCGTTGCTCTATGCTCTTGATAAACCAAATTGCTTGACGAATTCGATCTTTAATATACTCAATATCCCTCTTATCGCCTTTGCGAGCAAGTACATCCAAATACACTCTGGAGACCTTTAACCTCGGCAACCCAGAATCATTCACTTGAATCCGAAACCCTTGATACTCTTTCTTAATAAACACATCAGGACGTATGTGTACGATATCAGACACATCTTTACTAAAGTCCCTTCCTGGCTTCGGATTTAATTGCACAATCAGATCAAATGCACTTTTAGCATCTAGGAACTCACACCCCAATTTTCGACAAATTGCCAACAAATCGCGTTTTAAAAATAATGAGAAAAATGCATCGATAATCTCTATGGCACGCTTCACAACTGTTGTCTTAACTTCAAATGACCATAGCTGGTTGAGCAAACACTCTTGTAAGGTTCTCGATGCCACGCCCACTGGGTCCAATTGTTGAACTTGAATCAAAACGCGCTCGACCTGACTCACAAATACGCCACGCTCTTTAGCAATGGATTCTACTTTGAGCGCCAAATATCCCCGGTCGTCTAAGTTGCCACTGATACTCTCTGCTATCTGAACTTCTAGAGGTGAAAAAGCACTATTTCGAACCTGCCACATAAGATACTCGGACAAACTCTCAGCCTTAGACAAATATCGTTCATATTGAGGACCTTCGTCTGAAAATGGTTCAAATTCTTGATGACGACTGCCTGCCTGATTTTCCCACACCGAAGACACAAAATTTTGCAATGCCTCCAATTCATCTTGCCCAGCATCCACTTCTTCTAAACAGGGATTTTCATACGTCTGCTGTTTGATCTCTTGGCACAACTCGAGATGCGTCATTTGCAGTGTTTTAATGGCCTGTTGCAACTGAGGGGTCATCACAAGCTGGGTTGACAGCTTGAGACGTGTATGCAACTTTAGTCCAAATTCACTCATAATTTTTTTATAGCCTAAACTCTTTCCCTAAATAAAATTGCCGAGCAATTTGACTCTCACTGAATTGAGCGGGTGTCCCAGATTCCACAATCGTACCCTGATTTAGTAAGTAAGCTCGGTCACAAACCCCAAGGGTGTCTCGCACATTATGATCCGTGATCAAAATACCAATATCCAGATGTGTCAATTCGACAATGATTTTTCGAATTTCTGAAATGGCAATGGGATCAATTCCAGAAAAGGGTTCATCCAACAAAAGGTACTTTGGTGATAACGCCAGTGCGCGGGCAATTTCAAGACGCCTTCGCTCTCCGCCCGAGAGCACACCTGCTGTTCGATTAAGTAAGTGATCGATACTCAACTGGCGCGTCACCTTTGCAAGTATCGCCTCACGGTTTTGATACAGTTTCGGATAGAACTCCAATACAGACAAAATGTTCTCCGCTACTGTCAAACGGGTGAATACACTACTCTCCTGAGGCATATAGATAAGCCCCACTTGGGCTCTTCGTACGATATTCCAAGCTGCAATATTCTTCCCATCTAACCGTATACGCCCTAACTGAACAGCCAAAAGGCCGACCACTAAGGTAAATGCAGTCGTTTTGCCCGCCCCATTGGGACCCAATAGGCCAACGATCTCACCCCTTTTTACAAAAAACGAAACATCTCTCAGCACACGGTGCTGCTTATAACTGTGAGACAATCCAGATACTCGTAACGCCTGGTCAGTCATAATACCCCCATATATACAACATCCGCCTGTGTCACCCTCAACTCCTGGGTTGACAAAAAATAGGTAAACTCTTTCCCCAAAATAGTTTTCCCTTCGAGCTCTGCTCTTGCAGGCATCCCCCAAAAAACCATTTTATCTCGAGGCGGACCATCATATGTTAACCGCTCTGAGAAAACTTCTGCCTGAGGCAACTTCATGTGAATGGCTCCATCTGCAGTGAGTTGCTTTAAGCCCCGGTTTTTATAAAACTGCATGCTGACAACCTGACTCTGTAAAGTTCTCCGCTCAGGTGCTTGACCCCATGTGATGACAGCGTCTTTGACTCGCATTCGTTCTGCTTGCATGTCATAGATTACGTAAACGCCTTGGATATGATAGGCGTTCCATTCAACTGATGACCCTTTCCCGCTAATATGGATTTTTTGAGTATCAACATCGTACTGAAAAGCTTCTCCCTGACCTCGAAGCCCTTTTTCAAATGAAATTTTAATACCCCTACCTGCATTCACCCTAGAAATCCCTCCAGAATCATCCGCACTCAACACCATTGAAGCACCACTTAATCTAAATTTACCCTTTCCTTTTCGATCTAACTCGATTGATGGCTCATTGTTAAGCAAAATTTGTGCCAACTTGAATTCCTTTTTGCTTTTTTCTACCATTTGTATAGTCATGCGACCTGATTGGCTGTTCATTTGGGCCATGCGCATACGAACCTGCCCCGTAAATACGGCTCTATTTTCTCTTTGATTCAGCACGACATGATTTGAGATGATATGACTTTTTTGGAGTTCCATTTTGATGTCTGCCGTAACCTGATGTTCGAGCGCTAAACCTATTTTAGGGTCATACGTGCCCGTATCGCCACGCATGGTTAAACTAGGAGGCAAATGAGGGGCCGTACGATACGTTAACCGCACATTATCGATAAGCCTGACTCGAATCGGATCCGCATCGACAGTTGCTGATTCGCTTAATGCGATGACCCCCTGAACACTTTCTAATTTCACTCGACCTTTTAAAAATAACTTGCGGTGCTCAAATTCATACACCCCTTCCTGAGCACTTAGCGTCTGAGGTTCCCCCTCCGAAGTGCCAAATACACCCTTCAGCTGTATTAATGCTATTTGACCTTTTTCTTTATGAAAGGTAGTTTTCAACGCATCTATCCGAAGCGTTTGTTGCCCTGAGTCAAACTCGAGAATCGTAACGCCTTCAGCACGATAGGCCAAAGACGCAACTCCCTTGCTAGGAGCTAATAACAATAGCACCACCCAGGCCAATGCCCCTTTGGCAAAGCATTCTCGTAATCTTGCTTTAAACATCATTTGTACGGTATAATAGTTAGGGCGGGTTTTAAAATCGCATTTACCCCATACCTTATATTATAAATAATTTAAGAGAATGACTGCTACTCATAATAAAGCAAATATCTTGATCGTAGATGACGAGCCAAGCTTTCTAAAGGCTCTGCATGGCATGCTTGATACCGGTACCTATACAATCTACACGTCAGAAACATTTTCTGAAGCTGAAAAAATTATTATTGAAACGCCTCCAGATGTTGTCATTCTCGACCTTGTCCTACCAGATCGGTCTGGAATGGAGCTCATTCCCATCATTAAGGAGCACAACAGAGTAGCTGAGATTATTGTACTTACTGGACATGGTTCGATCGATTCTGCTGTCGAAGCAACAAAACGCGGAGCCTTCGCTTATTTGCCGAAGCCCATACAGCGTGGCGATCTCACGATCACAGTCCGTAACGCCCTTCAAGTTGC
Organism: Deltaproteobacteria bacterium; assembly: GCA_029262815.1. Classification (GTDB taxonomy): domain Bacteria; phylum Bdellovibrionota; class JAJCYS01; order JAJCYS01; family JAJCYS01; genus JAJCYS01. The sequence continues at coordinate 115,243 of JAJCYS010000008.1, forward strand.
ACGTTTAAAAGAAGAAAACACCCGTTTAAAAGATACACTCAAGAAAGAATACCGTTTTGAGAACATAGTCGGTGCTTCTGAATCCATGCAAAATATCTTTCGAACTATTGAAAAAATATCTGGAACAGATTCAACCATTCTGATTACGGGTGAAAGTGGGACCGGAAAAGAACTTATTGCTCGTGCAATACATTACTGCAGCCAACGCTCAAAAAATCATTTAGTTACGATTAATTGCGGCGCCATTCCTGAGGATCTCCTTGAAAGCGAACTATTTGGCCATGTAAAAGGCTCTTTTACAGGTGCCATCTCAACACGCATTGGACGTTTTGAAGTGGCTAACAACGGAACGGTTTTCTTGGATGAAATTGGAGACACGCCTCAAAACCTTCAAGTCAAACTTCTGCGTTTCTTACAGGAAAAAACCTTCGAACCTGTTGGCAGCAACCAAAAAGTGATCGCAAATGTCCGAATTATCGCTGCAACACACCAAAACCTGAGATCATTGATCCAAGAAAAAAAATTCCGGGAAGATTTATTTTATCGTCTCAACGTTATCCCCATTGATCTGCCCCCTTTGCGAGAACGCCTAGAAGATATTCCACTACTGATCAAATATTTCACTCATCGCATCTGTAAGCGACAAAACAGACCCAACCTTGATATAGATCCCATCGTTATAGATTTATTGTGTCAATATGCATGGCCCGGCAATGTCCGAGAGCTTGAGAATTTAATTGAACAGTTGATTGTATTTACAGAAGATAAAATCATAACGCCTAAAGATTTGCCTAAACGATTTAGAACACCTTCTTTTCATACTGGATCTGAACTGCCAGAGAATTTTTCGAAAAACTCCCTTGGAGAACTTATAAAAGAGGATTCTCTCGATTTTAACCAAACCATTGACAAGCTAGAGCGTGCTCTCATCCTCTCAGCACTCCGAGAAACCCGTTGGAATAAAAATAAAGCTGCGGGCCTCTTAAAACTAAATCGCACCACGCTCATTGAAAAAATGAAGAAAAAGAGAATCACCAAACCTGAAGAAAAACCAAGCACACCTTAACTAAAGCTAGTTACAAGGCTACACTTTATCCCATTACGAAATTATTTTTGAGCTTGAGTTCTAGATGGTTTTTCTAACTGACGCTCAGATTGCTTGAGTGCTTCACGTACCATGAATTTAAGCAAAGCATTACGCTTGGCGCCCCCAAACAACACTTTCAAATCTTCAAACAATGTTGGATCGTTAATCAGAGCACCCACAGTACCCTCCCCTTCGTCGACTTTTTTCAGGATGCCTTTCAGATGCACAGAAGAAGTATCGATATTACGAAATGCTTTATTCAAGGGGCTGTTCTTATTACGTGAAATCACAGATCCCCAGGCTGAATCAGAATGTGTCATTCGCTCAGCAACAATGTTGATATGCTTCGACGCATCTTCAATATTTGCTAATACACGCGCTATACGTGACTCCCCACCGACTTGATCTAATATATCTTCGACTGAGGCCAGAACGTTATCAATTCTTTTAACGATTCCCGTACCACTAGAAATTTGTTCAATGAGCGATGTCTCTTCAAGCGCCTTTACAAAGCCACCTGGCTTCACGGGCGCGCTTTCGCGCGTTCCGACACTAATCTGTACATATTTATCGCCCAATACCCCTTTTGTCGTGATTGTGACTGTGGAGTCTTCTCGAATCATCGGAAAATATTTACTGATGACATTCATTCGAAGCAAAACATAGGTTCCATCGTCCCCTTCGACAAAAGACAGGGTTTTCACATATCCGACATGAATACCGGATAACTCAACGGGTGCACCCCGCTTTAAACCTCGAATATCACTGTACTGTGTATAGATGTCGTGGGATCGGGTCAGCATTCCCTTATCCTTCCCAATCATGAAAACCATGATAGAGAAAACGACTAACCCTAAAAGAAGGAAGAGGCCAACTCCCAATTGATGTTTTGGCTCGATCATGTAACAAACCTCATTTGTCAAACACCGCTGCACTCACAGTAGCATCTCAATTGTCACAAACGTTTCGGGGACTTAGACAGGTTCGCCCGTAATGAACGCCTTGACAACCTTGTTATCGGACGCTTTCACTTCTTCTGTTAGCCCAGAATAAGCAATTTTACCATTGTAAAGCATTGCTATCCGATCAGCGACATAAAATGCACTGTGCATATCGTGGGTGATCACGATAGAGGTTCGGCCTTTTTTTTGGAGTTTAATAATTAAGTCATTGATGTTCTTAGCATTAAATGGATCTAATCCCGAAGTCGGTTCATCATACAAGATAATTTCAGGGTCTAAAATGATGGCACGTGCAACCCCAACCCTTTTTTGCATCCCACCACTCAAATTTGAAGGAAATAAACGTGAAGATTCTTCCAACCCAAAAGAATGGAGCACATCCATAATTCGATTCCTGATTTCTTCCTCAGACATTTTCGTATGCTCTCTTAGAGGGTAGGCCAGGTTGTCATATACACTCAGTGAGTCAAAAAGAGCGCCAAATTGAAATGCGTAAGCTATTCTTTTCCGGACATCGATAATTTTATTTTCACTTAAATCTAGAATATTCGTACCACGAAAGAAAATCTTGCCCTTTTGAGGCCTCTCCAACCCAATGAGTGAACGAACAAGTACTGATTTGCCTGCACCACTGCCCCCTATGAGTGCCAACGTCTCATTTTCATAAACATCTAGAGAAGCGCCTGCTAAAACAACTTTATCGCCAAACTTAATATGTACATCTTCAAAAGTCACTATTGGCGTTTTAGAACCATTTTTATTTGAATTCTGAGCCATAAACACTATATTTTCATGATCCAGAAAATTTTTGATAGAACAAAATCAGTCAGAAAAATCAAAACTGAGCTTGTTACCACGGCCTGAGTCGTAGCATCTCCCACACCTTGAGTACCGCCCTTCGCGTTAAATCCATAGTGGCATGCCGTCAATGTAATAATGACAGAGAAAAATAATGTTTTGCTGGTACCCATGAGTAAATCATAGAGCATCAACACTTCCCATGTTTGCTGCATAAAAAATCTACCCGTTGTTTTAAGCTCTCCGATTGAAACAAAAAGCCCACCCAAAACACCGATCATATCAGCAATCACGGTACACACAGGCGCAATTATAAGCAAAGCAAGCACTCGGGGGATGACAAGTCGCTTAATAGGCGATGTGCCCAAAGCTCGAATGGCATCCAGTTGCTGGGTTACTTTCATGGACCCGATCTCAGAGGCAATACCACTACCTACTCGACCGGCCAGCATGAGACAGGTAAACACGGGTCCCAATTCACGAATAATAGACAGTGCGACAATTTTTGGCACGTACATTTTTGCACCAAAACGTTCCATGCCAAAACCAAACTGCAAGGTCATGACCATACCTACAGAAATAGCTGTCACACCAATTAATACCAGAGACTTCGATCCAAGAAAATAGATTTGCTCTAAGAACAAGTCAAAATAAAAAGGACGTTTGAACATGTTTGTGACGCACAAATAAGCCAGGTGGCCCACGGAACCAAAATAGTTCACCATATCTATAAAACGTTTTCCAAGCCCTTGAATCACCCTTTGCATAATTACTACAACTTATAAAGAAAAAGTCTTCACAAACTTACTAAATGCTGGTGTATCCCTAACAAAAGATTTAGGCAATGCCACAAAAACGAAATCGAAATAACACGAATTCTTTTTTAACACGACGGTATTCACCTTTACCTTCACCCCATCGAGCTTACCCATAAATATAGTGCTTAATGCAGCACGCTTTGCAAGCTGTTGCTCCTTTTTTTCCAACACAGAAACGTCTTGAAACAACCGGCGCAATCCCATACTCAATTGATTCAAACTTGCATCTTTATACAAGTTGCACTCACTGCGGACGTACATCGTGCTGCCCGAGCTTGGTTTAATGAATGCGTGGTCTGCGTCTAGCTTCGTTTGTGCATCAGGGACACGATGCCACGGGGGGCCTGGAAGATAGAGCGTGTAATTCTTGTTTTTTTGAATCTTAACGGGGGAACTGGCGCCCATACATCCCATGAGCCCAAGACACAAAATCATACATAGCTTCATTCTCAAATTCATTATTGTTATTATATCAATACTTTAAGTTTTAGCCGAATGAATTTTGCTATCCCTCTTCTTGTTCATATTGAGCTGCCAGTTGCGCAACAACACTGGGATCAGAGAGGGTAGATGTGTCGCCCATCGTCTTGCCAGTAGCGATATTTCTTAAAAGTCGTCTCATAATTTTCCCAGAGCGTGTTTTGGGCAAATCGGACGTGAAAATAAGTTTGTTCGGTTTTGCAATTGAACCAATCACAGATGCTACATGGGATGTGAGTTCCTGTTCAAGATCGTGATCACCTTTTTTGCCACCTTCTAATGTGACAAATGCACAAGGCACTTCCCCTTTGATTTCATGGGGCATCCCTACAACAGCTGCCTCCGTCACCTTCGGATGATCAACTAATGCACTTTCGACCTCAGCCGTTCCCAAACGATGGCCAGAAACATTCAACACGTCATCCACACGTCCCAACAACCACACATACCCTTCTTTATCGATACGCGCACCATCACCCGTTAAATATTTGTCTTTAAATTTAGACCAATATGTTGAAACAAACCGATCAGCATCTCCATAAATGCCACGCAACATAGATGGATATGGCTTTGATATTACGAGTAAGCCCCCTTCTCCTTGCGACACTGGGTCTCCATCTTCATTCACCACTTCAACAGAAATACCCGGTTGGGGAAAAGTGGCAGATCCGGGCCGTGTGGCAGTCACACCAGGCAATGGCGCAATCATGATAGATCCTGTTTCAGTTTGCCACCAAGTATCGACGATTGGACACGTATCCAACCCGATATGCGAGCGATACCACATCCAAACTTCAGGGTTGATGGGCTCACCTACCGTACCTAGTAATCGTAAAGATGTCAGGTCCTGTTTTTGAATCCACTCTGCACCCCACTTCATAAACATGCGGATGGCCGTAGGAGCTGTATAAAAAATAGTTATTTTATGTTTTTCTACGAGCTGCCATAACCGACTATAGTCAGGTGTATCTGGCGAACCTTCATACATAAAAACAGTCGCTCCATTTGAAAGGGGACCATACACGAGGTAGCTGTGCCCTGTTATCCAACCCACATCGGCTGTGCACCAAAAAACATCATGAGCTTGCAGATCTAAAACATTTCGAGAAGTTGTCGTGACACCCGTTAGATACCCCCCTGTCGTATGCATAATACCTTTGGGTTTCCCAGTCGTACCTGAAGTATAGAGTAAAAATAAAAGATCTTCGGAATCCATGACCTCAGGCTCACAAGTCGGCGCTTCATCAGCTACAAGCTCATGATAAGCACAGTCCTTAGGCCCAAGGGTTAAAGGTTTCTTGAGTCGATTAACCACGACCACATGATCCAAACAGGCACATTGTTTACACGCCTCATCAGCTATAGATTTGAGATCAAGGATTTTCCCCCTGCGATATCCACCATCGGCTGTAATCACAACATGGGCTTCGGCATCTTCGATACGATCTCTCAATGCCTCTTGGCTAAAGCCCCCAAAGACAACACTGTGCACCGCACCAATCCGGGCACACGCCAGTACAGAAATTACCAATTCAGGAATCATGGGCAAATAAATGGCAATGCGATCACCTTTTTTCACCCCTAGTTTTTTCAGCCCATTTGCAAGTCGACAGACAGACTCAAGTAACTCATCGTAACTTTGTCGCAGAACCTCCCCCGGTTCACCTTCCCAAATGAGTGCTGTTTTTTGTCCATGACCCGCTCGAATATGACGATCCAAACAATTCACGCTAGCGTTTAATTTGCCATTTACAAACCATTTAGCGTAGGGAGGCTGCCAATCAAGTACTTGATCCCACGGTTGCATCCACTCAAGCTTCTTGGCTTCATTGGCCCAAAACGTTTCAGGATCAGCTTTCGCCTCTTCGTAAATATGTGCATCTTTAATATTTGCATTCGCTTGAAACGATGCTTTCGGCGGAAATAGCCGCTGTTCATGCAACAAAGTATCAATGTGATCGGATGTAATTTGATTCTCCATATATTAAATCCTCCCCAAAATGTAATACCCCACAGTATCACTAGCGCATGAGAAAATTCAAAATATGGTTATTTAATTTATAACTGAACTTCTATAGTTTTATCCAGCCTTCGCAAGCAGTCCACGAAGGTTACTCCGTGGAGTGGCTTCATTTTTTAGGCACACTTAAAATATCTCGGTTGAGGTCTTCTTGTTTTTCTGCCTCTTTCTGTCGTTTATAGAACCCTGGTTCTTCAACTAAGACTACCCGCTTCCCATCCGATAGACTCAACACGATATCTTTAATCGGGCCTTTTACAGGTCTTAATTTCATTTTCCAACCCAGGGTTTCATAAATATCTCGAACTTCATCGCTAGATATTTGTGGCTCGCGTTTATCAGAAATACCTAAGAAATTACCTACATTATATAGCGCAGTCCAGCCCGTTTCTCTTGCTATGGCCCATGTCGATGTACCCCCCACACGCCTCGGTTTACTCACCAAGCTCGTTGCTTTATATGTAAACGTTCCCGAGAAAGACAATTCTTTCGTTTTTGAATCGATTTCAGCAACAAGATCCGGACCTACAGCTAAGTTATAATTGCGAAAACAAGGAGGCAAATCATTGCTTTTCGAACCTACAAAATGTTGCTGAAAATACTCTAAATAGGGGTTGGTTTCAAATTTCGAATTCTGATATACAAACGTGTTAAGCTTGTCCGGTTTACCGAGTGCTAACCGAATTAACGGACTTTCTCGCTTTTTCTTATTCAAGGCGCTTTCCTTCAATGTCCGCATAAAAAACGCCTGCTCACCTTTACTCAAAAATTGTCTGAAGTCACACGTAATAAACGAGCGCTCGTTATCAACTATCTTGTCATGATACATTCGGATCTTGAACGCCTTCTCTGAAAAATAATAAGCAATTAAGTAAGCTCCAGACTGCGTTGAATTCTTAATCCCCATGAGAGATCGTTGAACTTTAGTAATATCTTCTTGCTTTGGATTACCTCTTGGGTCATAAAATCCAAAGCTTTCTGTAGAAAAACTTATTGGAATGTACCATTGTTCAATGGGGTCACCAGTTTCAGTGAAGTCTTTGCCAACACCCAATTTCTGTACAGTCTCTCCAACTTTGTCGACCGCACTATCAAGGCTTTTTTGTTTAACAGAGATTTTGTGCTCTAACCCAATTTTACCGCATCCCAATAGCCCAAACACTAATATGGCGTGTATACATAGGCATATATTCAATTTTTGCTTCACTGGAAACTCCCCCCCTCTCCAGTAAGCATCGGAATATCAGAGAAGAGGCTTGAACGTTATTTCACACCTCACCAGAAGAAGAGACGTAGATACCCACAGCTAAAGCCGGGGTACCCTGCCTTCGGCCACAGCTGGAAGTATGAAAAAAATTATTTTACTTTCGAATCAAAAAACTGTTCACTTTCTGTTGAATCTGCCAAAGCGAGTGTGTCTGTTTCGCCTTGTGAAATAACTTGAGCGACTCGATCAAAATACCCCGTCCCTACAAAACGCTGATGTTTTACAGCTGCATAGCCACATAAATCTTCTGACTCAAACTCCTTCCCCTGGAGCTGCGCATAAGCTGTCATACCCTCACTCGCATAGGCCTGCGCTAATTCAAACATACTGTAGTTTAATGCATGGAACCCTGCCAACGTAACGAATTGGAATGAATATCCCATTTCACCTAGTGCATCCTGAAAACGAGCGATTGCTGAATCATCTAGTTTCTTTTGCCAATTGAATGAAGGAGAGCAGTTGTAGGCCAGTTTTTTCCCAGGATATTTTGCATGTATGGCATCAGCAAATGCTTGCGCCTCTTCTAAATTTGGCTCCGAAGTTTCGCACCACAATAAATCAGCATAAGGCGCATAAGCCAATCCTCGCGCTATCGCTTGATCCAACCCTCCCTGAAGTCTATAAAATCCTTCAGTTGTTCGTTCCTTTGATGTAATAAATTGATGATCATACGGATCTAAGTCGCTTGTAAGCAGTTTTGCTGCATTAGCGTCTGTCCTAGCAACAAGTACGGTTGGTACACCCATTACGTCAGAGGCTAATCTTGCGGCGATCAGCTTTTGGACAAACTCTTTGGTTGGTACGAGAACTTTACCTCCTAGGTGGCCACATTTTTTGGCCGAAGAAAGTTGATCTTCAAAATGAACCCCTGAAGCACCTGCTTCAATCATCCCTTTCATCAGCTCAAAAGCATTTAAATTCCCCCCAAATCCGGCTTCAGCATCAGCTACAATGGGCGCAAACCAATGTGTGCTCTGATTTTTTTCTGAATGTGCAATTTGGTCTGATCGTTGAAGCGCTTTGTTCACTTTACGAACCACATAAGGCACACTATCTGCAGGGTAAAGGCTTTGATCAGGATACATTTCACCTGAGTGGTTTGCATCCGCTGCCACTTGCCACCCACTCACGTAAATCGCATTTAGCCCAGCTTGAACTTGTTGGACTGCTTGATTACCAGTAAGTGCACCCAGCGCCCTAACAAAAGGTTCCTCACACATCAATTTCCAGAGTCGTTGTGATCCCAGCCTCGCAAGGGTATGCTCCACTTGAATCGAACCCCTAAGTTCACATACTTCAGTAGCACTATAAGGTCGGGTTATCCCTTTCCACCGATCATCTGTTTCCCATACGTGTTCTAGCCGTTCTTTTTGCTCTACAATGTTCATTCTTGAATCTCCCCCCCCGTTTCCCTACGAACGGTTTTACAAAAAAGTATAGGCTTTTGTGGTTAAAAACGACTCAAAAGTATCAGCCGTGATTAACTTATCGTATAACTCTGTAGCCAGGGCAAATTTCCCCTGTTCGAAAGTTGCCTCACCTACCAACTTTTTTATTTTACCAACTTCTTCAGCCAATACAGAATGAAACATTCGATCCGTCACAACTTCACCTGTATTGAGTTGTGCGCCGTGTCGAATCCATTGCCACAGTTGCGCTCGTGAAATCTCAGCCGTCGCTGCATCTTCCATTAAATTGTACAGAGGTACACATCCCACCCCTCTCAACCACGCCTCTAGATATCGAAGGCCCACGTTCACGTTCGTTCGAAGGCCATGCTCTGTAATCTCCCCCTTAGGGACTGCTAATAAATCCTCAGCCAGTATTGTCTCATTGTTCGACAAGCGACCAATTTGATTGGGTGAGTTCATATGTGTATTAAAAATCTCAAGCGCAACGGGCACTAAACCGGGGTGAGCAACCCATGTCCCATCGTGTCCGTCCTTAACCTCTCTTAATTTATCTTTCTCCACCAACTTTAAAGCTTGTTGGTTTGCTTCTGGGTCAGATTTGATCGGAATTTGAGCTGCCATCCCGCCCATCGCATGAATACCTCTTCGATGACATGTTTGAATGAGAAGTTTTGAATAGGATCTCAGAAAATGAACATTCATATGCACTTGCGCACGATCGGGCAAGACGAATGTAGGATCGTTTCGAAATTTTTTGATAAAGCTAAAAATATAATCCCAACGACCGCAATTTAATCCACCCGCATGATCTTTAAGTTCATATAAAATCTCATGCATTTCAAAAACAGCCAGAATTGTTTCGATCAGTACTGTGGCTCGAATGGTCCCAATAGGTAATCCTATTTCTTTTTGTGAAAACACAAACACATCATTCCAAAGCCTTGCCTCAAGATGGTTCTCTAGTTTTGGCAAATAAAAATAGGGGCCCGATCCTTTCTCCATTAAACGTTTTGCGTTATTAAAAAAGAAAATACCAAAATCGAATAAACTGGCCGAAACAACGGTTCCATCTACTGTCATGTGTTTTTCATTGAGATGCCATCCCCTTGGCCGAACCAAAAGAGTAGCTGTGTTTTTGTTTAGTGCATAGGATTTGCCATCTGGTGTCGTAAAGTCTATTGCCCTATTGATGGCATCGTATAAATTGACCTGTCCATCGAGCGTTTCTTGCCATCGTGGCGAGTGTGAGTCTTCAAAATCAGCCATATAGGTGTACGCACCAGAGTTTAGTGCATTGATAACCATTTTGCGTGATACAGGTCCTGTAATCTCAACTCGGCGATCTGCTAAATCACTTGGGATCGGCGCAACCTTCCAATCCGCACTTCGAAGATCTTTCGTCTCGCTCAAGAAATCGGGTCGAACCCCTGCATCTAGTCGCTCTTGTACATCTTCTCGACGACCTAATATTTCTAATCGCTTCTTATTAAAGCGTCGTTGTAACTGAGCAACAAAATGGATTGCCCCCGGTGTGAAGACTGCTTCATATTGTTTCGAAATTTCCCCATTTAGAATGACGCCATCAGCTGATAACGTTTCATTCAGAGACATCATTTTACCTTCTAATATAGACATAGATCACCTTGAGTTTAATAAAGCGCTTTGAAACAAACGGGTGTGAAAAATACGGATTCCCCCAATACAGGGTATTTTAATATAAATGGGCTCGGAAATTCGTTTAATTTTTTCCAAAAATAATCCGATTCAGAACATATGAAAAAAACCACCGAAGCAAGACCCGAAAGCTCTTCTGAGCAACCTCTGAAGACATTAGTCGTTGATGACAACCCAATTGCTCAACTTGTTATCAAAAAAATCCTAAACAAAATGGGACACCATGCTGATGTCGTCCATAATGGCAAAGAAGCCCTCGAGAGGATAGAGCACACCTCATACGATATCGTTTTTATGGACATGCAAATGCCTGTTTTAAACGGAGTTGAAACAACCAAGAGGCTCAAGGTGATGCGTAATGCGCCTTACGTTGTAGCTATTTCGAGTAATGCTGCGACTGAAGACCAGATGTACTACAAATCCATCGGAGTTGATCATTTTTTAGGAAAACCCGTCACTCCAGAAACCATTCAAGATATTCTTTCAAGTTGTAACCCTGAATGTATCGAAAACAAGCCTATGGCAACTTCATACCCTGAATTACAAACTCTGCTTAAATATCTCGGCAATGACACTAAACTCGCAAAAATCGTGATTGAACGATTTCTTAATAAGGCGCATAGCCACATCGCTACTCTGGAGATTTTTTTAAAAAAACGAGATCCAGAATCAATTAAATATTACACACATAAGCTAAGAGGGGCTATTGCCTATTACGGCCACCAAAGCCTAGTAGCAGATCTAGAGGCCATAGAGTTAGAATCGGATGCAGAACGCCTTAATCGAACCAAAAACATGCTCCCTTCGATTGAATCTAAACTCACCACATTGATTAAAACATTAGAAAAAATTCAACGAGAATTATAACCGTCATCCGCGTGTGAGCTGATTTTTTTAATCAACTCCGCTACGATACAGCATATGAAACAAGGTCTATTTTTCTTTGCCCTGAGCATATCTTTTAGCTTAGCCCAAGGGGTTACGAAGCCTATTCATACGAGTGCCACATTAATCACCGAATATGACGCGATCGACCCAACACAAGAAAATTTTATCGGCATTCGAATCCATCTAGAAAAGAATTGGCATACCTATTACCTAAATCCGGGAGACTCGGGGGCCCCACCCAAACCTAAATGGCAATTACCCTCAGAATGGACGTTGGGCCCTTTGCTATGGCCCACCCCGAAACGAATCTCTGTACCCCCTTTTTTCGCTTTTGGCTATGAGAAGGAGGTCCTGCTCATGGTTCCACTGACTTTCACGGGGCACACGGTACGTAGAAATGAAATAACGATTCGTCTAGACCTCGAATGGTTGGCCTGCAAAGTAGAATGCATTCCCTACTTTGCAACCTTAAGAAAAACGCTACCGATTCAATCTCAGCGGCTCAAATCTAAAGACGCACCCCTTTTTGAACGCGTGCGATCTTTAATACCAAAGCAGAAACACAAAGCGCTGATAACTCAAGTGACTCCTCAGGCAGTCACATTGAAAGTCACAGGAATCAATTACAAACAGGCATTGGATTTCATCCCACATCCCAACATGCCCTTGGCCCATATTCTTCCTGAATTTTCACAGAGTACAGGTCAGGCACTACAGATTGTTTTAAAACGTTACCCAGCCTCAGCACAACGACTCAACCCATTAAAAGGACTGTTGATATTGAATAGCTCACAGCACAGCTCAAATGCAGTCATCGTTGAGGCTGAATCACCTAAAACATCCTCAAGCTTTGCCGCAAAAATTGCGCTGTGTCTGGGTGTTTTACTCATCCTGTTTTTAACTATCTTCAAAATCATTTTGAGAAAGGTTCCTCAAAAAGGAAATTCTATTCCATAATAAAGAGGATGAATTTTATTGAAATGAAGAGAAAAACAAGTTTTCCAAGTTACCTTTGCGTCCAGTACTTTCGCTACATACCTGTACTGACAGTGACTATGATGTTAACTGCCTGTTCATTGTTTAAAACACAGGAGGCTACACGACAAAAAGCGCAAGTCCACGAATCAGCGCCTGAGTTTGCCCTTCCCGGTCACGACGGAAATACGTACAAGCTTTCTGATTTCAGAGGTAAATACGTTGTCTTGGAATGGTTTAACAACGACTGTCCTTTCGTAAAAAAGCATTACAACTCTGGAAACATGCAAGAAATACAAAAAAAAATCACATCTCAGGACATTCTTTGGTTCAGCATCGTCTCATCTGCGCCTGGGAAACAAGGACATATAAGTGCGGAAGAAGCTATGGCTATCAAAAACCAGAGGCAATCAGCCCAAACCGCTATTTTACTGGATCCGACCGGCAAGGTTGGCAAAATGTATGGCGCTAAAGCAACGCCTCATATGTTTGTCATCACACCAAAAGGGACCATTCTTTATAACGGCGCCATCGACGATAACAGTTCCTCAAATCCAAAGACCATACAAGGTTCCCGCAATTACGTGACAGAAGTCCTTAATGCCACACTCTCTGGTGCCCCTGTGAATGTTCACCATACAAAACCATATGGATGCTCTATTAAATATGAGGTCACGCCCTAGACTAAAGATCTCTGGCAGTGACGGTTGGCGTCCGATCACCCAACATAAACCGCGTCACATCAACAACATCAATAACTAAAGAAATGCTGTTGATGAGTACAAGAGCAAAAACCCATGTATGCGTCGCTTCCGTCAAATTGGACATTCGTGTACATAAAAACCAAATCAAGGGCGTCCAAGTTAAGATGTGCCCAAGGCCTAAGAGCCGAACAAACCCCAGCCAACTTGCGATACCTACTTGGATTACGCCCGCGATTAATAGACTAAGTAATACGATTTTTGCTTCAAGCGTTTGGATAAAAAAGAGAGGTAAAATCCCATTTGTAAGTACCAAACAGCCAATCCAGATTTGCCAAAAAAGCTTAAATGAGAAAACGCCTTTGAGCAAAATACGAATCCCAATCATGCCACTCCTTTTGTTGTTTTAATGTCTATACGTTCACATTTTTTTGAAAAAGAAAAAAGGCTAAATTCTACGTTTTGCCCAAAAGAAAATCATGGAATTGCCTTCATGATTCAGCTGTAACGTAATCTGACGTATCCCACTCTGTCGCCTTATCAATATCCAACACGCGGTAGCACACGGCTCCATAGAGCCCAAAAGGACCTTTTTCCAAATATCGATTCAACTTCTCAGAGAAACATAGCGTAAAATCCCGATTAGGGCCTATGCTGCTCACCTCTACTAAGTCCGTAACCTGGCCTTCAATCTGGTGAACATCATAATAGGCACCTGAAATAAATAACTCTTCCAATTGATCCTCCTCCTTATATCTTTCTGCATGATTTAAGCAAATTTTGTGCCAATTGATTATATTTGCCCAAATTTTGAAGCCGCTCCACGGAATAACCTCCATTGACTGCTCGCGAAAGCTGGATAAAATGAGGACCATGAGATTTATAAACCAATAAAGTAGTTTCACGGCTTGCTTTTGAAGATTAATACCTTATAATGGCAAGGCTTCTTTGAAAATTCCACCTTCTTGGCCATCACCCTGGAATTTGATGGTTACGTGCCCAGCATGGGCCCCAAGTTTGCATATTATACTGTTATGAAACGATTTTTGAGTATCATAGGGCCTCGGCTCGTTTGTGTTTTGGTGACTTTTGTGTCGTTTGCTCATTTGGCTAAAGCTGATGACTCGAAAAAAACTTTATTTTATCAAGCATTGTCGATCTATCACATGATGGTTAGCAACGAGCATGATAAACATTTGCCTGTAGACCTGATTGATACCTATGGTACTAAAACACAGTCCTCAAATAAGCCATTAACCTATTTTAGCTATTTCTCTCCCAAACAATTTAAAGAATTAAACATAACTGAAGAAATTAAACTTAATAATATTGATTACTATTCCAATTGCATTAACTATGCGAAACGCTCTGATTCTGAATTTCTCGTCAACTTATCACACAATAAAACACAAGGATTTTGGCAAGCGTTGGCTGAAACTACATTTGGTCTTAACATTGTTAAAGAGTTAGCTACAAAAAAATGGCATATTCATTCAAAAACAAAGATGTTTGGCGAGCGGATTTACGCTTCTTTTGAGGCTAGTCAATTCACTGTCAATAAACAGGGTGACAAATGGCATGCAACGATCTTGGCTCATACCCGAACTGGACGACATTATTCACTCCAGGTTTATACCTACCAAAATCCATTCACGCACAATCGGACCTTGCCAAACGAAACGTTCACAGTTCCACTTGAAACCAATACAACCGTCTCTGAATCCTTAGAACTTAATTTTGATCCTGCATCAAATAGGTGGACCCTTCCTCATAATTCATTTTTGCACCATAAGGTTAAAGCTAATTCGATTGTAATAGGTCACAACTCAGACAAGTCTAGACACATTATCAAATTCGTTATTGATGGCAAAAGCCCCTTTGAACGAACACAAACTATAGAAATTAATAACATCTACTACGATCAAATAAATGGACAGTTTAGAGCCATCACAGAGCCCATAAAGTATGAAACGACACTGTTCGAAGTCATGGAACAAGACTATCTTACACTCAGGAACTTGTATAAAGCCATTCATTCACAAAACATAAGCCATGATTTATCGTTAATATTATTTCAATTTACACACACATATGGCTTTAATATTTCCGAAATCTTTGACGAACAAAATATTGAACTCAGATTGGAGCCTGGTCAACAAGGAGCACTTCTTGGTTTGCTGTACAATCAAACCAAATATATCCAATTTGAAATCAATGACAGTTTTCGGCCATCCCTGAAAGAGACTGATCGAGAGCCGTTGCAATTTTATCTTAAATACATGCTGGATGAACTTAAGAAGCCTCATACATTAGCTGACGCTTATGCGCTAAGCCTCGATTCAAACAAACAAGAAAACGCTCTTGAGTACCTCAAAGATAAAGATTTGATTCTTAAGGCTATCGCGGAAATTCAACAACGATTTGATATTCATCCTGAAATAATCTCAACTGATGAGCAAAAAGTTCTTAAAAGCTATAATGACCTTCTTCCAGATCTAAACATAATTGACATTCTTCGTCCCAGCATGCTTAGTTTTTCTCGGATGTCTCATATTGAAAAACTAGATAGTAGTATAATATTTTTACAAACTTTTAAAAAAGTAGTGGAAGTTCTGTTCTACAGGGCTTCGGGTATCAGACAGAAACTCAAGCTTCTACCAGAAACTATTACAACAAATGAAAAAATGTTTCTCAAAAGCTTTGATCGAATTCAAAGTGAGTTGAAGGTCAGACTAAAAAACATTGGAAACTCAACGCCACTCAAAAAATCATTGATCCGATTGTTTGAATTTCATTCCAAAACTGTTGAACCTCAACTTAAACCAATCATTCCGTTCGTTCAAGGCCGAATCATGCAGCGGCTTGATGCTTTGATGGCCTACTCACCTGAGCTCACAGATTGGAAAAAGCGATCTGAGCTACTTGGCAATAAGTTAGCAATCCAATTTATGAAAAACGAGGTAGATCTCAACGAAAATGTACTTCCTCTGATAAGAGGGCTCTGGTCTATGTATCCGTTTGCCCCTGAAGGGGCTCAAAAAAAAATGTTTCAAGATCTTTCAAACATGATTCAACTCAACAAACATCCCTTTATGTTCACACCTGGATTGTCTTATCTCGAAACTCAAATCAATTGGGGCGTGCACAGCCCTTTTTTCAAAGCTGTTAATAAATTTATTCCTATGCAAAAAAAACGTTTTTTCTACAAGCTAAGTAAGGCCTTCGAATTAAAAGAAATACTCTTTAACAAAATCCATTTTGAAGAGATAGACAATTCTCTCATGATGTATTTAGATTACATCAACCCCGTCACGCACTCAAAAAGCGTGCTCGGCGTTCGTTTAGACAGAAACTCAACTATATCAAGCATTCTCGAGCTGCTTCAGTCGCAGTATGGAACTCGTCTTGATCCAAAACTTAACATGCTTATCAAAGAATGTACCCAACTTTAAATATATTGACGCTTGACTTTGTCTTTAAGTCCCTTTATTCTTTGATGTATTTTAACTTTACACAACATATGAATTACATTTTGAAATATACATCCTTATTGTGTCATATCGCTATAGGTCTGACTTTGTTGAGCATCCCTAATGTTGGGATTGCTGACTTTAACCGTAGGGATTTCCAATCCGACCTTCAAACATTCATCAAAGACTTCACTTCAACATCATCAGGTACATATGATCCTGGTCTTCACGGCTATTATGCCTTTTTCCATAAAGATTTGCCTTTGAGTACAAGCTCTTTTCAAAAACTTAATAATAATTATGGAATGACAACACAATATTTTTTTTGGGAGACTGACTTTTTAGATTCACCACGTGTTTCTTCAAATACAAAACTGATCACCATTTTTGAGTTCTTCTTACGAAAAATTATCGATGAAACAGAATCAGTATATCTTTTAAATTATCTTCACGGCCGTGAGCTTATTTCACCTGAAGACATGAAGTTTATCGAGGTTTTTCTATATGCAATGATGAATAGTGAAACAAAATTATTTTTAGAAAAAAATGTACCTTTTCAGAATTTAAATTTGCTCACACGGCTTCTTTCGATAGATATTGCATTCGAACAATTCTTTGAGAAAAAGTTCCCGCATATGGAATGGGAATACCACAAAAACACTGAACCAAACACCTCACTCAAAAATCTATTATTTAAAATATTAGCAGTTAAAAATTGGTTCGTAGGCTCTCTCCGTTTGAAAGGCAACCCTCTGCAACTTTCAATCGGATTTCCAAGCAATCCTCAAATTGCAGTCCACACGATTGGTACTCATCAAAAGCCAAATTTTTCTCAACCCACACAACTACTCAATACGTTTATTAGCGTTTATAATCCGCCTGAACAAATCAAAAGCAACTTACACGAACTGTGGAACTGCAGCAACAAGCTGTAGCCGCAAGCCCAATCGTCAAAAGTTCTATAGTATAATAAATGCATAGCCATGGAGGGTTGCCAATGAATTCAGGGGATATCGCATGGATGCTGATGTCGTCCGCCTTAGTGCTTCTAATGACACCTGGTCTTGCTTTTTTCTATAGCGGACTGGTCCGAGAACGTAACGCTATCAATACCATAAAAATGAGCTTTATTGCCTTGGCCGTCATCGCTATCGAATGGGCACTTGTTGGTTATTCATTATCCTTCTCTGAAGGCAACGCATTCTTGGGTGGCTTATCGTGGATTGGGTTATCAGGTGTCGGACTCGAACCAAATCCTACTTATGGAGAAACCATTCCACACCTCATGTTCATGGTTTTTCAGATGATGTTTGCCATCATCACCCCTGCATTAATTTCCGGCGCTGTTGTGGGGCGCATGAAATTTAAGGCCTATGTCGCGTTTATACTTCTCTGGGGCCTTTTTATCTATAACCCACTCGCCCATTGGGTTTGGGGAGGCGGCTGGCTGAGTGATCTAGGCGCTCTTGATTTTGCAGGTGGCACAGTCGTCCACATCAGTGCAGGATTCTCAGCACTCATAGCTGCAGCCATCTTGGGCCCTCGAAATACTGAAGGTAAAACCCAAGAAATGCCCCACAATATTCCATTTGTAATCTTAGGCGCATCTCTTTTATGGTTCGGCTGGTTTGGATTCAATGCTGGATCTGCTTTGTCAGCTGGCTCACTTGCTACTCTAGCTTTTGTCACGACAAATTTATCAGCTGCCGCTGCTGTTGTGACTTGGATGCTCCTTAACCTTGTGAGAGGTGAAAAACCTTCAGCAATTGGGTCCGCAATTTCGGCAGTCGTGGGCCTGGTTGCTATCACCCCAGCCGCTGGATTTGTTACACCCATGTCAGCATTACTGATTGGAAGCATCTCAACAGTGATCAGCTTCTTTGCTATTCAATTTTTCAAAAAGGGTCGAATTGACGACACCCTTGATGTGTTTGCATGTCATGGCTTAGGGGGCTTAAGCGGCGCGATATTAACAGGTGTGTTTGCGACGACTTCTGTTAATCCAGCAGGCGCAAACGGCCTACTTTATGGAAATCCAGGACTTTTGCTTACCCAGTGCATCGCAATAGCAGCTACCATAGCTTACTGTGTCGTCGGTACGGCTGGTATTCTATACTTTCTTAAAGCTACCATAGGCCTTCGAACATCATCTGAAAGTGAGCTCAGGGGATTAGATGCTATGGAGCATGGTGAAGATGCTTATGTGCTCGAAAGCACAGCCCTAAACTCTACTAAACTCTAATTTTATTGTGACTAAAATCCGATACGTCGAGTATGCGTTATACTCTATCTGCTTGTTTATTTTTTGCGTGCTTTACTGCTTTAGCTGCGACCTATGGCAAACCCGTTACGAGCTTACTTGTAACCCTTTTAGATCAAAACGCCCCAGCACACGAAAGACGAATAGCTATGCGTACTTTGAATATCAAAAAGAAAGTGCCTGATTTTGTACCCGAATTCATAGAAGCCTTACACCATAAAAATCCAAGAATTCGAGCTTTTTCAGCTCGCAACCTCGCACATATGCGAATTAATGCTAAGAAAGCAGTTCCTGATTTAATCAAAGCACAATTAGAGCTCAATCAATGGGTCAATGGCAGTGCCTCAATAGCGCTTCGAGCCATTGTGCCGAGCGGCCTCAGTGGCATTCAAGCCTCCTTAAATGCACTTGAAAAACCTCAAAAAGAATCAGACTATTTATATGCTGTTTGGCATTTGAGTCATCTCAAACATCTTGATGCTCCGCAGCAGAGAAACAAAACTCTGCTTATTTTAAAAAAACACACAAACCCCTGGGTCAAAGCCTCAATCATTTGGGGACTTAGCGATAGTGCTGATAAAAACATCCTTCCGTATATGTATAAAACGCTTAAGACGAGTACGGATCCTATCCAAAAAGCTGCGTGCATAGATGGGTTAAAATATTTCTCCAGTACTAAAACGGTTAAAGTGTTGGCTTCACATCTACAAACAGATCCAGACTCGAGGGTAAGACAAGGTGCGGTCGAATCACTCGTTTTCATATTCGATACAGAGTTCGAAATTCAAAAAACAAAAGCGGACAACGCACTTTTCCTTAAGCTCCTCGAAACTGAAAAAGAACCTTGGGTTCGAACTGAAATTGTCAACGCACTCAGCATCAAACCAGCCCTTGAGGTTCGAAAAGTTTTACCCGCGTTAATTGCACGCTATGGGACAGACACCTCAGAAGAGGTGAAATTACAGATTATAAAAACGATCCCTAAATTTGGTCTATATGAAGAAAGTATCAAAATTTTAGAGCAAGCCAGTCAGGAAACAAGCCATATGATCAAAGGGGCAGCTTTAGAAGGACTCAAGGTGCTCCAGAGAAAATTGCCCAAGTCTTAGCACGCTCATCATATTTCCATAACTTTCAAGATATTTGATAGAATCCAAAGGAAATTATCAAAGGAGAGGATTATGGAGTCACCTAAAATCGCACTCGTTACAGGTGCCAATCGGGGATTAGGCTTTGAAATTGCCAAACAACTCTGCGCTAAGGGACATACTGTTTTATTTGCTTGTCGATCGTTAGAAAAAGCTGCTCATGCTATCGAATTCCTCAAACAATTGGCCCATCTTGCAATACCTCTTGAATTAGACGTTTCTTGTCCCCATTCAATTGAGCGAGCAATTAAGGACGTAGAAAAATTAGTTCCGCACGTTGATGTATTAGTCAATAATGCGGGCATCTTGCCCTATTCAGATAGAGAAAACCAATCTATTTTAACTGAGAGCGTTGATCTCATACGATCAGCACTGGACACAAATACATTTGGTCCTTATTTGTTATGCAAAGCCCTAATTCCCAAAATGGTAGAACAGGAATTTGGTCGTGTAGTGAATGTCTCAAGCAAAATGGGCAGTCTAACAGATATGACTGAAGGAAACTGGCCAGCCTATCGCCTTTCAAAAACCGCACTTAATAGTATCACCCGAATGCTAGCTGCCGAAGTAACACATCCCAATGTGCGTATAAATGCCGTTCATCCTGGGTGGGTCAAAACTGACATGGGAGGACAAAAAGCCCCTAAAACTGCTCAATCATCTGCAAAAGGCGTTGTATGGGCATGTGAATTGCCGCAAAATGGACCCACTGGAAGATTCTTTTTTGATACCGATGAAATACCTTGGTAACTTTCAATTGCTAATGCACACCCTGTTCATTAAACTACGAACACATAGGGGGAACGTATGCAACGACGAGCTTTTTTCCTAACCCTTTTCATCGCTTTTTTTCTTCAACCTGTATCTTTAGCCCACGAAGCGGTACGTCTGATGTGGTCTCGAATTCCATTCGGAGAAACTGTTTTTTTAAATCTCACACATCAGGACGGCTCACAGCGTACGATTCCTGAATTCTTGAATGCTGTTCAGACACATTTTGGTAAAAATCTTGAAATCTTCATTTTAAGTACGACAACAAATGATACGAACCCTGATCTTGTTCTCTTTGAGCAATCACACATCAAAAAATTAGATAAAGAAGCATTGACCGAGTACAAAAAACAAAAACAAGCCTATGAAAAAATATTTAAAAAACTTTCAATCTCAAAACACATCGTCGTGACAGCCCCTAATCGCCCCATCATGCCAATCAAAACCTATGAAATAAAGACTTCTCCTCCACCCGCAAAATGGAAATACCTATTCAATGGTTACAATCAAAATCGATCCTCAAAATATAGACTGTTGATTCCAAACGTAGCTTCCATTAATCGCTACACACTATATAAATCAACAATCGAACTTTTTTTGAAAAAAACTTTATATAAAGAAAACGTTTCCCCAAATTATGAACAAGCACAATCCGCATATCAAAAATTCATAGAAAATAGAAACAATAGTCCGATACCTGGAAGTATGCAAACACATGTTTGGGGATTAAAACATTTAGCGTTTATTGATGAATCACTCACCTACAGACTTGATACAGTGTGGTTCCTTATTGAACATAATCAGAAATTTAAATTTCAAACCTCACATCTGTTAACTATAATCAAAACAATTCAAGCTGTCGGTTTCGAACTAGGTAGAGATTTAGCACTTCTGAGAGATACTATTCATCAATCAATTCGGCCATTAGGACAACATCCACATCAACAATCTCATATGGGTCAGCAATGCGCTAACATGAAGGCACAATTTATATCATTTTACCAATCCATGACTGAGAAACACAAAGCAGTCGAGGCCTGGAGCAAAGAAGTCCACCAAAAGTTAAATGATTGATGATTTTCGGAAGTCCTTGATCTCATGAAAACTAGCCTCGTAATCATTTTATCCTTTCTGCCATATACAAGTTTTGCAATCACTCAAGATGAAAAACAAAAATCGTATTGCAAAGCCTACCTAAATGAGCTGTCTAGTATTGTTGAGTCACTCAAAAACACATACGGACAATCTCAGCAAACCCATGATGGATTTGCCTTCTATTCGACAAAAATAAAAATATTCGACAAATTTCAGCGCATCTACACAAATTTAGAAAACCAATGTCTTCCCCATATCAATGCTTTTACCCAACTTCAATCTTCCCTATACAACAGCACCCCATTCAGTGCATACAAAGGGGAAAGTGCCAGTGGTAACATCTCTATTGAAACAACGATTTACGGCAGCCCGTTCAGTTATTTTTATATTTATCGACATATCCAGGTGATAACAATCAAACCTCTCATGAACTCCAAAACATTGGCCATCCACCTTTCAAACGCACAAACAGATTCACAAAAAGAGACTATTCAAACTTGGTTCAATCAAAATTCTACATTGCACGTGAAAACTGAACATACCGTCTATATGCGATCATCTCACCTGCTTTATTTCAATGAAGCTATCCAACAACTTCGAACCCTTATAAACAGCGATAAATAATTTTGCACTTGCCTGAACGACATTCAAAGGCTTGAATAGAGTCTGAAAAGATAAATAAAAAAAGAGGGGGGATAAAACCATGAATACACCTGAAACAAAAATAATTGCCGGCGCTCAAATAGATGTCCATTTAAAAGATCCAAATCAAAATCTTGATAAAATGCTCTATCTTCTCGAAAAAACGACTAAAAAAGGCGCTACCCTCACTGTGTTTCCGGAATGTAGCTTAAATGGCTATTGTTTTGAATCACAAGAAGAGGTTTTTGAACAGTCACATACAATCGAAAGCCAATATATCCAACGTGCCCTAGCTACGTGTGCATCATTAAAAACACATATGATGTTCGGTTTTTTAGAAAAAAGCGATACCAACGTATTCAACACATGCTTACTTCTGAGCCCCAATGGCATTTTAGCTCATTATAGAAAGACGCATATTCCTTACCTAGGCGCAGATCGTTTTGTTACGGCGGGCAATTCGCCCTTAGAAGTCATTAATCTTGATGGATTAAATATAGGCATGATAATTTGCTACGATGGTACATTCCCTGAACCTTCTCGTGTTCTTGCACTGGCAGGTGCAGATATTATTTTACTACCTACTGGTTGGCCCGCAGGCTCTGAACGTGTGCCTCAGCACGTCATACCCACACGTGCCCTCGAAAATAACACCTATTTCTTTGCTGTAAACCGGGTTGGGGTTGAACGGGGGTTTTCGTTTATAGGCCATAGTATGTGCTGTGATCCCGAGGGAGATGTTATTTCAAAGGCACCTAATGCGGACGAAGCACTACTCTTTTGTGAGGTTGATCCCAATCGCGCTAAAAACAAACAAATTATACGAATTCCGAACAAACTGGAGCTTAATTATTTTGAAGATCGACGACCTGATTTATATAAAAACATCGTAGATGATTCAACTTATTCTTCTTTGCCTGAGCGGGAAAAGAAAAATAGTATTTAGGCAGTCAAAAAAGAGACCATATCCGTCACATTCTATTTGCACTAGAATAAAGTCATGGAATCACGATTAACGGTTAATCTCGAAAAAATGTCTCAGGTAGCAAATAGCGCTTTGTATCTATTAGTGATTGCATTTTTTTTGTTAGGTCACTTCATGAGCTTCTATTTCCACTTTCTAACGGTCACTTTTTTCATGCTGACATTAATCAATGTCTATTACCTATACATCCAGAAACATCACGCCTTGCTTTCGAATTTCGGATTTATGGCGCAGATTCGTTACATGATTGAAAGTATCGGTCCAGAATTTCGTCAATATCTTTATATGAGTGACACTGAAGAAAAACCGTTTAACCGAATTGAACGATCTGAGGTGTATCGCAAGGCTAAAAATAGTGACTCATCATCCGCTTTTGGATCCTTGTCAGCCTTTGACCACCGGGAGATCAAACTCAGACATTCGATGTTTCCTGTTGAGAAATCTACCCTCAACTCATTTGAGCTCACTTTTGCTCAAGAACGATCGATCCCAAACGTATTTACAATCACCAAGCCGTTCATGATCAGCGCTATGAGCTATGGTGCCCTCAGCTCAAATGCTGTTCGTGCGTTGGCACGAGGGGCTAAAAAATCAAATATTCCTATGAATACAGGCGAAGGGGGATATCCAAAACATCATCTTAAAGAAGGATGTGACTTGATTTTTCAAATGGGCACCGCAAAATTTGGTGTCCGTAATGAAGATGGCACCTTAAACGATGCCAAACTTGAAACCATCGCAACCCTTCCTGAAGTCAAAATGATTGAAATCAAATTATCCCAAGGCGCAAAGCCAGGAAAAGGCGGCCTCCTTCCAAAAGAGAAAATCTCCGAAGAAATCTCTGAACTTCGGGGCGTCCCAATGGACAAAGATGTGATTTCACCGCCTGCCCATAAGGAGTGCACCTCGCCACTTGAAACCCTAAAATTCATCAGACGTGTCCAAGAAATCTCTCAGCTGCCTGTCGGTATTAAGTTATGTTTGGGTCGGCTTGATGAATTTTCGGACTTGATCATAAAAATGACAAGTCAAAAGATTCATCCAGACTATATTGTCATTGATGGCGCTGAAGGCGGCACAGGCGCAGCACCCAAACCCTTTATGGATGATATCGGCGTACCCATTTTTAAAGCCCTACCTGAAGTCCAAAAAATTCTCAAAACTCATGGGTTGAGAGATAAATTAAAGCTTATCGCTTCAGGTAAATTAATTAATGCAGGTAAACATTTCGTGGCTCTTTCACTAGGTGCTGATGCTGTGTATACAGCACGTGGCTTTATGCTCGCCATTGGGTGTATTCAAGCCATGCAGTGCAATTCCAACACCTGTCCAGTGGGGGTTACGTCACACAATCCAAAACTCTTAAGAGGGTTAGACATTAATCAAAAATCTGAGCGTGTTGCAAACTACATCCACAACTTATGGCATGACCATGAAGAGATGTTGGCCTCAATGGGCATGCATAATCATCAAGAATTAAGTGAATCGAATCTGTACATACCGGCGCACTATTGAGAGGGGTTTTCTATGAATAAAAAAATAGTATGGACATTACAAATTATCGTAGCGGCCATTTTATTGCCCGTTGGCATAGCTAAATTCATCCACAGCCCAGGGGCGGTTTATGTCTTTACAGAACTTGGTATGGAACCTGCAGGGCGATACATCATTGGAATTTGCGAGGTCCTGTCCGGACTATTAGTTCTGACGGAAGCCTTTGCGGCCATGGGCGCATTTTTGGGTATTGGGGTTATGATTGGGGCGCTCATTGCTCACACGACAGTGCTTGGATTTTCTGTCCAGGGTGATGGTGGCAAGCATATCCCCCCACTTCTGTTAGTGCTCATTTCGTGTTGTATCATCACGTGGATTCGCAGAAAACAACTCCCGTTCATTGGCAAAACATTCTAATTTGGCGATTTCAAAGTTAGATCGGGGCTACTAAAGGAGGTTTTAATGAAATTTTGGATTTTGGGTGTATTCATTTTGTTGATTACAGCCGCTGCTCTGATTATATACAAGCCTTCCCCCCCTGTAAAAATCACAATGAACAAACCGAACGATCTGCAAAAAGCCACATTTGCGGGTGGGTGTTTTTGGTGTATGGAACCACCCTTTGAAAAATTAAAAGGTGTGCATGCCGTGCTTTCGGGCTATACGGGGGGGCACACAAAAAATCCAACCTATGATCAGGTGTCTTCTCATACGACCGGACATGTTGAAGCTGTTGAAATACATTTTGATCCAAAGGCAATCACATATCAGGATTTGCTCGAAGTTTTTTGGCGCAACGTAGATCCTACGGATCCAGATGGGCAATTTGTGGATCGAGGGGCGTCTTATGCAACAGCTATTTTTTATCACACGGATACTCAAAAACAGTTGGCTATTCAATCCAAAAAAGCATTGGCTAAAACAAGTCGGTTTCAAAAACCGATCGTTACGCCCATTCAGTTAGCTGGCCCTTTCTATATTGCTGAAGCTACCCATCAAGATTATTATAAGAAAAATGCCGTTCGGTATGCGTACTATCGGTACCGATCAGGACGAGATCAGTTTATCGATCGCATTTGGGGGGAAGATCGTGAGTACATCCCAAAAGGGAAAACTATGAATCAAACGCGTTATACGAAACCTTCACAAAAAGAAATTAAAGAACAGTTGACCTCGATTCAGTATCACGTCACCCAAGAGGAGGGTACGGAGCCGCCATTTAAAAATACCTACTGGGATCACAAAGAAGAAGGGATTTACGTGGATGTGGTATCAGGGGAACCGCTCTTTAGTTCGAAGGACAAGTATGACTCCGGATCAGGCTGGCCCGCCTTTACCAAACCCTTAGAGCCTGAACATATTGTGACGCGTACGGATAAGCGATTGTTCATGACCCGCACTGAAATTCGATCTAAGAATGGCGACTCTCATTTGGGGCATGTATTTAAAGACGGCCCCAAACCCTCAGGTCTGAGATATTGTATTAACTCCGCTGCGCTTAAATTTATTCCAAAAGCTCACTTGAAAGCCGAGGGCTATGAAAAATACGTTAACGATTAATGGGTACCTTTTTTTAATTTAAAACTTAAATACGGCTTCTACAGCTAACTCCGGACTTGAATCAAATTTCCAATCGGACGCACCAAAAGTAGTAGACAAATCAATTCCTGAATTGAATCCAAACGATGATCCTCCAGAAACACTGACTGCATAATCTTGTCCGACATTATGTTCTGCGCCTCCCGTGTCCTCAAAGCCAACGGACCACGAAAGCTGATGTGTTGCTGAACTTCCCGTTGTAAATTGGTTTGAACTCGAGTTTCCAATCGCTATAGTTCTAATCGTAGCAACTGCAGCCATTGACGCTGCAGGCGCAGCCGTAGCAAGCGAGGAATCAAACAAAGATGCTGTTGTTCCGCCCGAAGAAAATCCAATATATTCCGTACCATTAACTAGTCTCGAATCAAGTACTTCAACGGCCCCCGCTGCAGTAAACACCGTTACTGGTATACCCCTAACGCCAGTCGCGTTATATGTAACTCTCTTTAGTGCAGTTCCATCACCATAACAACTTGTTGTCGTCCCATCACCATTACTTCTAACACTTGCATCATCCCGCTCCTCTACAGGCATCGTTTCCATTGTAAGAACTCCAGGATCACCCTTTTTAAGCGCCCTTCCTAAAGCGCCATAAACAACACCCCGGCCTGCACGATGCCACTCCCCATCTGTTTCAAAGACATACCAAGCGTCACTTGCCATAGATACTCTTACTAGATCATCTTCGGCAAAATCTCGCCATGCAGAGATTTGGGTTATGGTATTGGCTTGATATTGTGTGAGGACAACTTCCTTGGGATCATCCGCATTGATAGTCATAACTTCTGTGGCTTCCCCAAAAGTTGTCACATCTATATCAATCAATGAGCCTGAATTAGGGACTCTCAAACCAACGGACTCAAAATCTTCCCCCGTCCCTAAGGAGCTCAACCTACTATCGCTATCAGATCCATCAATATGAAACCGTAGACCAGCAAAGCGTTCGACCCCTGTTAGACCCGCATTGGCCTGTCTAGCTTTCAAATAGCCTTGGGGCGCTGCATTGCTCAAAAAAGCATACGAAACATTCATATAAACGCCCGAACTTAAAATACTGAGCATTACCAAATACGCTAATACACGTTTCTTCATTGAATCGCTCCTTATATTACGGTTTTGGGATAGGTGTATCTAACTCTTCTGGATCCCCAAATACATCAGTTTCAGCCAATGTCGCTGTATTGGTCAAATTTGCAATTTCTAAAGTCGCCAGCACATTAAAAAAGCCAAACACATCGGCTATAGCGCCTGCTCCTGCAGCACAAATGGCCAAAATAGTTGGCACTGCTGTGGTAAGCGTCGTAACCCCAGGTGAAATACCTGTGGTAAATGCAGCCTTCGAACAGATGCCCTGCGTTCCCACAACTGATAGTGGTGTGGGTGTGCCTGGAGTCGCAATCGTCAACAAATTCAAAACATCTAAAATAATCACAGCCGCATGGAGTCCATCTGGCCTGATGTCATGAAATCGAACATCGTCCGTCGCACTCGTAGTAACCGCAGCTGGCATAACAGCCGGGAAATCAGCTTTGTATACATTAAACTTCAACTCTGCGCCTGCACCCCCCGGATCTTTCAACCAACCCCAAAAAAGCGTAACCGTAGCGCCCACCTTCACATATCGTGGATTTTCTGCAGTACCGGTAGTCGTGACATCTGTGACCACAGGGTTTGTGCCATCGTTGGGTATGGTTATCCTCACTAATTTTTCAGTAGCCCCTATATCACAGATAACCGAAAACTCAGTACCATCAGGGTGAAGGGTGGGATCCGAATATACATCTCCAGCCCCACCTTGATATAACAGCCGAATCATACCCATTCGGCCTTCAATCATATGTATTAAATAAATATTGGTTTTGTTACTTGCGGTTTGGGTTGCATAGATGACATAGCCCGTATCAATTTTGCCATTCGTAGAAGCATCAGCTGTTGATATATCCGGACGCCCATTTATGATGAGCCCTGCAAGCAATGGCTGGGTTTCGGCTTTTGTGGAATCCAGAATATCATCGCCAAATATAAGCGAAAAAATCGTTTCGAACCCACCAGTGACCTCTTGAGAAAATGAAAAATTATTAACTGCAGCAAACGGGAGTGGCAAAGTAGCAATACCACCGCCTTTTTTAGTCTTTTTGGTACCACATCCAAGAAATTGAAAAGCAACGACTGTGCTCAATAGGATTGTGACAAGTGTATAACCTCTATGCTTCATGCAAGATCCCCCTTGAAGTTAACTCTACTTAGTATACAGAATTTCAGAAAAAGTACATTTTTTTTTTATGAGTAGATGGATCCCTGCCTTCGCAGGGATGACAAAAAAGGTGCAGGAATGACGAGGCAATCTATAAATAAAACATAATTGATTAAGGGTGATTTATCGTTTATTTGGATGGAGCTTCTTTGATCTCGAGAATTGAACGAATGCCAAAATGATCGGATAATTGATGGCTTTTCTCAGAAAACACTAGTTCAGACGATTTTACGACTAATTTTTTATTATCATTGATAAAAATATAATCATAGGTTGCATTCGGCTCCGCCTTGAACATTCCCTCGCACACGAACTTATTGCTTTGATCAAAGGTACAAAATCCTTTCATTTCCTTTGGGTTTGCGCGTCTAAATGTATCAATCCATCCTAACCCTGATTTGAGATACCCTTTTTCAACCATCAGCCTGTACTCATCCGTCAACTGATCGATGTAGCACCCCTTCATATATTTTTTGTAGTGGGTGTTAAAATCAGCCGCAAATATTTGGATCTCCTCTGATGAGTTCGATTGAATCCAATTCACCATCTCTTTAACTTGGCCGAATCGAGTTTTTGATTCTTCAATAGAACATCGATCCTTCTCTTCATTAAAAGATACAGATCCAAGATGTGCATTGTAAAAATCAACCCAGCCCAGCTTAGGTATGCGAACCCGAATACCCACTATGCCTTTATTTGTAAAATTCTCATCCACACTCGTCACTTGAGAAAAATTCATCATACGATGATCAGGTGCCATCTCATACTTGGAGAAGAACATCAACCCTGTGCCAAATCGATACCACTTCTCTGTATCAAAGGACATCACCTTGTAACCGCGACGTTTCATCTCTTGGGTTAAATATTTTCTATGAGAGGCATGCCAAACTTCCTGTAGAGCTACTAAATCAGCGTCTGTGTTTGCAATGGCTTCAGGCATTTTTTGAAGTCGCTTATCGATATAACGAGCACCGCACCCAAAAGGTAGATCTAAAAGCCAAGTGTTATAAGTCAACACTTTCACTTCAGATCGATCACTTGCTGGCCTTCTAGGATAGAGAGGTCTAGAAGATTCATACCAATCTACAAGAAGATACCCCCCCGCTATTAATAGGGCAAGCAGCACTAGTTTTTTGATCACGCTATAACCCATACCGTTACGCAGAATCGGAATTATGTATCAGTTACTTGAGTGCTTTATAAGCTTGCTAGATTGCTTCGTCTGCAGGGCCTTCTCGTAATGGGCAAAACAGGCGGATTATTTCGTTGTCACTACCGACTCACAATGATATAAGAATTGGCTTGTTTCGCTACGTATGCAATGACTTATCAGTTTCACACGTCATTGCCAGGAGAGCCGATGGCACTTGTGCCCCGGCTCGACGAAACAATCTATTAATTTGGGTACCCGGAGAGACGCCTGTGAATGTAAAATCAGATAGTTACAGCGATACACTGCTTGGTAGCTTATATGCACTTCTGGCATTTTCTGCTTGGGGGTTTCTCCCGCTCTATTGGAAAGCCCTACTAGGAACTTCTCCCTTGTTGGTCGTATGCCATCGTATCCTCTGGTCCTTTGTCATTTTTACTGTGCTTCTGACACACAAAAATCGATGGCCTGAAATCAAAAAAGAAATCCGATCATCAAAAGAAATGTTGATCGTTCTATTTAGTGCCATTCTCATCAGCGGCAACTGGTTGATCTATATCTGGGCCGTTCAAGCAGGATATGTTCTAGAAACCAGCCTTGGTTACTATATAAATCCCCTTGTCAATGTGGCGTTGGGATTCATCTTTCTTAACGAACGTCTTAATAGAAATCAATGGGTGGCTGTCGCTTTGGCAGCTTGTGGTGTTCTCAATTTGGCATTGACCTATGGCCAAGTCCCATGGATAGCACTCTCACTGGCACTCAGTTTTAGTACCTACGGATTATTACGAAAGATTGGGCACATGCATGCGATGTCCGCTCTTTTTATGGAAACTGTTATTTTATTGATACCGTGTCTTTTCTATACATTCTATATTTCCGACACAAGTGGCTTAAGTCTGGATAATCTCCCGTTGCTACTTTTATTAATGGGAACAGGCTTAGCTACAGCACTCCCATTAACTTGGTTTGGCAATGCTGCAAAGAGACTTAACCTTTCGACGCTGGGTGTATTTCAATACATTGCGCCTACTTTTCAATTTCTACTCGCAGTATGGGTCTTTAAAGAACCCTTCACACAAACCCACCTCATTACATTCATATTCATTTGGGTAGCTGTTGTTGTTTATTCTGCTGGCGGTATTAAACAACACATTATATTACGCACTTTAAAGTCGAAACACGCCATGCTGCCCGCCGAGGCAAAACATTGTAAGAAGTAGTTTTAAGCCCATTTGAACCAAACCTAAACACTCCTGTATACTGATAGACAGACCCATGAAAGGGATTCCTCAAAAAGACATTTCGCCATGGATTTACTTTGGTTTTCCATTTGGAATTTGCACAGTTTACTATGGATGGGGTATTTTTTTTCCTCAATACATCCAAGCTCTGTTTACTGAATATGGCTTCATTGAAAATTTAACTGCCATTATTTTACTGAGTTGCATTGTCCTAGTCACCTATATATTAGTTCGGCAGAAAGCTAAAAAAGCGTCTTTATATACGCTTTGGCACATTCTATTGCTCATGGGATGTATTTATTTTTTGGGTGAAGAATTAAGTTGGGGGCAACACTTATTCGGATGGTACACCCCCAATAATTGGGCTACTCTCAACGAACAAAAAGAAACAAACTTACACAACCTTTACCAACTCGGCTATCTATTTAGTCGATGGCCTGAAAATATTGTGATTGCCTCGATCGTCATCGGCGGTATTTTTCTACCCTTATATATAAGGTATGCGAAACGACCCAAAACATTTCTGACCCACTGGATCATGCCAACCATCGTCTGTCTCCCCACAGCGGTTCTTGTCTTTATCGTCAGGCTGCCTAAACGGTTGATCAAATACGACCCAGAGTTTATGACGGTTTTACCTCAAATAATTTACTTTCGTACGAGTGAAATCAGAGAATGCCTTACTGCTCTTTTTATCTTTATCTATTTGTGTTCCATTACCTACAGGCAAAATATATCTAAGGAACTTCACCCCAACTGACAAAACGTTCAAACTCCAGACTAGCTGTAGATCTACTTGAATTTATGTTGTTTTTATCATTTCGAATTTAGGGCGTGTCCTTAATTAGGGATTCTACTGCGGAATAGATCTATTGGCCTACAACTTCGTCGATTTTCATGAAAAAATCCTCGATGTAGCGCACCTACACCTGCGGTTTCTCCATTCAATCTCCTCGTTTCGGCTCAAAATCTCAATTTCCTCGTAACAAATCCCTAATTAAGGACACGCCCTAGTTGAAAATACATTTTTTATATGATATAAATTATTTTTGTTTAAATTAATACTGATATGGGTGAGGGTGAAATGGATTCTAGTGTTGTTGAGCAAAAAGTCGCAAAAACGCAAATCAAATTCCGGAGTGATTTAGGTGCTTTGTATGGATATTGGTTACTGCATATATGCCTGAGCTTCTTTACATTGGGGATCTATAGTTTCTGGGGACGAACGAATGTCCGACGCCATCTTGCTCAGTGCATCTCAGTCTTTAACGAGCGTGTCGAATATATTGGGACTGGCAAAGAACTATTCTTTGGCTTTTTGAAAGCCATCCCTTTATTCATCTTAGGCTATATTTTACTTTTTGTACTTAGCCTAACACCACTCATTGCACTGGTATTCATTCCAGCAATCTATATCTATTGGATAGCCTCTTATGGCTCAATGAAATATCGCTTCTCTCGGTTAACTTGGTGTGGGATCAGGGGACATCTGTCCGGTTCATCATTTACGTATGCAAATTTATCCTTTTGGCGAGCATTTTTAGATGTCATAACTTTTGGAATCTTAATTTCACATACTGATATAGAAAAATGGCGGTTTACCATAAAGCATAGCGCAATCGGAGATACAAAACTTAAATTTCATGGTGAAAACGATGCACTCTTTGGCACTCATATCATCACAGGAATCTTGGCCATCTTCACCCTAGGTATTTCACGATTCTGGTACATGGCCGCCCTAAAGCGGTATCAACTTGAACATACAACTTTTCAAAATATCCAACTAAAATCTACGATCACGGGTGGCAGCCTGTGGTGGTTGATGACCTCTAATTTATGTATTTTAATTTTTACTCTCGGTTTGGGCAGGCCAATCGTCATAAACAGAAATTTTAGATTCTATACTGAACATACGCACATCGTTGGAGAACTTGATGGTTCTAAAATTCTGCAATCAAAAGAGCTCCCATCTAAAACCGGCGAAGGCTTAGAGAGCATTCTCGATCTTGATACAGGTATTTTATGAATCTTGGGACTGCAAGATATTTTGATGGCAAACAAGCCGTATCACGTGAAGTGACTCTTTTCGTACTTGGTGAAAAGCTTGAAGGCAAAGATGATTCAGGCTCTGTATTCCAATGGCCACTTAATTCAATTCGCGTCAAACACCGTCCGAAACAGGATGAAAGTGGGTTGATTTCAAGTTTGCAATATCCGAATACAAGACTCAGTCTAAACTATGCCGTATTTCAAAAATTGAATGTTGCGTTACCTAACAATTCATTTCGAAGCTTTACTTCATCAACAGTTGCTATTTTTTCTATTGTTCTAGTCACATTGCTAATTGTGGGTGCATTGGTTTGGTCGGTTCCTCGATTTACACCATCAATCGTAGATTGGATTCCTGATCAAATCAGAAAAAATATAGGTGAGCATGCCTTAGCTGAATTTGAATTACAAGACCACAGATGCGATCACCCAAAGGGGATGAAAGCACTGAATAAATTGGTCCAAAAGATATTACCCAATCCTAAAATTCCTGTTTCCGTAAACGTGTATTCAAGCGTCTATGTCAATGCCATTGCCCTGCCTGGCGGACACGTTGCAATTTTCTCTGAATTGCTTGACACGATGAAGCATCCAGATGAATTAGCCGGTGTCTTGGCGCATGAATTTGGACACGTCCAGAATAACGATTCCTTGGATGCATTATTAGTCCATTTCGGGTATTCGTTTATAACTGAGGTTATTCTGGGTGATATTGAAGAAGCTGAGCTGCTTTTGTCACTCTCAAACCATTTAATTGAATTGAAACATTCTAGGGAAGCAGAAGCCAATGCCGATGTGTATGGCCTCCAGTTACTTGAAAAAGCTAATATTAATCCCAACGGACTGCAAACTGTTTTCAAACATCTCAAAACCCTTGAACCCAGTGAGGGAGACGATGGTTGGACTTCTTTTCTCTCAACACACCCCCCTATTGATGCACGCATTCATAACATTTCGAAAGAATCATCCAAAAAACGATACCCTGCCATTCTTTCTAAAAGAGAGTGGAAAGACTTAAAAAATATTTGTTTGATTCACGAAGATAAATAAATATTTAAATATCTGCCCGTGATCGTTATGATGGAAGTGTGGGGGGACGAAAAGAAGGTACATTTTATAAATGGACCACTGTTGGGACGATGTGTATCCTTTTTGGTCAATTTATCATCAGAGATATTATCCCTACATTTAATAAAAAAGAATCCCAAATCCAATCAAATACACTCCTCCAAAAAAGATCTGAAAGCATCGGCCATTTAGATAGGCTGCTTGCAAAAGAGGGCGATCCGGAAGTGATCAAAAGCTATCAAGAGCTAATCCAAGAAATCAAACTTAAGATTGCAGCCTCTCAATTTTCTGAAATGAAAATGATGGAATAGATTACTTCGTCAAGCTTGCCTCTTATTTGTCATCCCTCTTATCACTTCCTCTCTATACTTGCAATCATTCGGGACTATACACCTTCGCAGGGATGACAAGAAGGAGAGTGTGTTTTGTTATTTTTTAGTTTCGGATTTTATTTCATTCTCATGAGTAAATTCTAATTTTGATAGGACGCCATAGTGATCTGAAAGTATGTGATTTTTACCTGTAAATACAAGTTTTGAGGCCTTAGGTATTAATTTTTTATTATCATTCACAAAAATGTAATCAATAGTCGCACTAGGCTGAGTCTTAAGATGTCCCTCACACATAAACTTATTGTTCCTGTCAAACGTACAAAAATTATTGGATTCATTTGGATTCACTTTACGAAACGTGTCGATCCAACCTAGCCCTTTGTTCAAATACCCTTCTTCTACCAAGAGGCGATACTCTTTCGTTTGTTCATTGATATAACATCCTTTCATATACTTCTTATAGTGTGTATTAAAGTCTCCGGCCAATATTTTGATATCTTCCGATGAATTCGCATGGACCCATTGAACCAAGTCTTTTGTCTGTTCGAATCTCGCCTGAGCTTCACCTAACACACATTGATCTGTATCCTCATCAAATGTCACCGCGCCTAAATGTGCATTAAAAAAATCAATCCAACCCAATTTTGGGACATTCACTCTGACACCCACAATGCCTTTATTCGTAAAATTTTCATCTACACGAGTGACTTGAGAGAAATTCATCATACGATGCCCTTCAGCCATTTCGTACTTTGAAAAAAACATAAGACCCGTCCCAAACCGAAACATTTTCTCCGTATCCGGGGCCATCACTTTATAGCCAAACCGTTTCATTTCGTTTGTAAGATATTTTCGATGTGAACGGTGCCAAACCTCCTGAAGAGCAATCAGATCAGCTTCAGTATTTGCAATCGCTTCTGGCAGCCTTCTTAATCTTTTGTCCACAATCTGAGACCCACATCCAAAAGGTAAATCTAAAAGCCACGTATTGTAAGTGAGTACTTTGATTTCAGTAGATCCGCTGGCAGGAGTTCGGCCTGGATACAATGGACGGGTCGATTCATACCAGTCTAAAAGAAAATACCCCCCCACTATTAACAGGAGCAGCACAGTAACAACTTTGAGGGCACCAAAACCTATCATACAAATCTCTCGGAATATACATTAAATAACTTTAGAATTTTCATACGCGTTGTTTATAATGGAACAATTTAATTCCTTCAATTTATTGAGGGTATAATATTGACTAAGCCTTAGTCCTGTCTGGCTTTTTTTGTGAATAACACGGAGGTTGTTCCATTATTCGGTCAGTAGTTTTCTTCAGCTTGCTTGCTGTTTTGTTCGCTAATAACTTAGCGACTGCAAAATATTATTCCTACACCATCGATCTAAACAAAACGTACCACATTGAAATACCCCCACGTAGTACTGTATTGCTCAATTCCAGTACAGTTTCAACTTCAATGCCACCAACTTTTCATATCTCACAATTCATTCGTAGCACTGGTTTGCCTATTCAAAAAATAACAACTCAAAAGACTAAATCAAAGAAAGCACACTATACGAGAACAACCTATATGCTTGAGAACATCACGAATCGATACCAATACGTCAGCGTCAATATTTTCTCTGAATCTCTCTTGTTCAAGCCGGATACATTTAAAAGATCTATTTATGACAAACAGTCTTATCTAGAGCGTGCATTTGTATGGATCGATATAGCTGCTTTTTTTGAAAACCATTCAATCCGATACAATGAAAATCTTACGCAGCTCGGCAAAGGGGCACTTGCTTATTTATTAGCAAAAATACATACCGATCCAAAAATGTTATTTGGTCCTCATATTATTTTCGAATTTCTCCGAAAAAAAATGATGCAAAAAAAAGGAATTTCTTTCGCCCAAAAAAACAACTTTAAATATCCCGCTTATGGATCAACTATCCTTTATAGAGAGCATCTAAAAGAAATCTATAAATATATATTCACGCATGTGTTCTATGAAATAGACCACAAGTCCTTAAATAGTGAAATCAAAAACCAGTTTAACAAAACCTTAAAAGGTACATGGCTTTTTGCGTTGATTCAAGCGTCATACCAAGACCTGTCAGTTGAAATGAGAAAGCTATATCGCGTCTTCTATATAAAACAAAAACTAGAAAAAAAACCATTGAATCGCGCTCATCTACAATCCCTAAAATCTCAGTTTCAAATTAATTCTAATAAGCAACAGCTTCCTCCGAACGTATTTTTAGCCCAATCGACTATAGACAAAGTAATGCGATGGCTGTCTCAGAAAAAGAAAAGTACTGAAGCACAGGGGTTTTACGTAACAGCTGCCACTTTATACGACCACTTGGCATTTGAGATAATCGATCCGGTATTACCCAGAGATACTCAATCCAAATTTAACAAACGTCATTCCCTTAATGAGCAACATGCACGCAGTCAATTCAGTGATGGCATATTAGATATGGGAACAGAAGTCATGTTTCTAGTTTTAGAAAGTGTGTTCGGAAAAGACATCTCTTTCTCAGATGTGTTGAATCAGATTCAAAAAAACCCTCAAAAACTCACTGTCCTATTAGGCATTGCGAGCGGATTCGTTGGATTCCTTGCTTCTCAGGGAGATGAGATTTCCCTACCACCCATTAAGGTAAACATATCAGACCGTGTTGGTATTGGCGTCGAGCTCAACTATTTAAGAGGCGAATCGGCCCATGAAGCCAAAAACCCTTTCCCAACTTTAGTATTTCTAGAATTTAAGTGGTAAATTTTCAAACCTACTCCTTAGGGTTGTAGGTTACTTTTTGGCAGCCTCTTGTTTTGCATGCATATGAACACAAGGTGCCCGCCTACTTTTTTGAAAAAGAAAGATATCTTCTTTTTTTTGGCATGATTTTTGTATTAATATTGGTGTGCCCAGAGCAAACTTAATTTTGAGTGACCAACTTCCTTATCATGTGATGATAAGAACTACCGGAAAGTTTTTTTTCGATATTCCAACTAGTGAAGTTTTTAAAATAATAGAAATTTGGTTAAATATGACGTCTATTTATTATGATGTCCAAATTCATCACTTTGTTCTGATGTCTAATCACCTCCACATTTTACTTTCTACTCCTCAAAAAAATTTGCCATTTGCTACAAGTTATCTTTTCACTAATATCTCAAAAGAAATCAATGCAAGAGCTGATAGCTCAGGACATTTGTGGGGAAGCCGTCACAAAAGAAGTCTGATTTTTACTCAAGATGCTTATCTAAAAACTTTGAAATATCTCTATCGAAACCCATGTCGTCAAAACATGACAAAACTAGTAGAATTATATCCATATTCAACAATTCAGTATTATTACGGAAATTCTCCAATCCATATTTTTTTAAAACCAGACCCCATGGATTTAGAAATTGATTATGATTTTGAATTTCTGGACTGGCTTAACAATCCTTTTTCGAGCGAAGAAAACGAACAAATCAAAAAATCGCTAATGCGAAGTAAACTCAAAAAGTAGGCGGGCACTTATCAACTCTCACTAAAAAAATTGGAGCTGGCGATTGGAGTCGAACCAACGACCTGCTGATTACAAATCAGCTGCTCTACCAACTGAGCTACGCCAGCCTGAAAATTTAAGACACACCCAATTATAGTGGTTTTCTATAAAAAGTACACCCCAGACTCCAACTTGCACGACCTGATCTGTTTCCACCTATCTACAAATAAAAAAATGTTCGGCATATATAAACTGTTTAAATGTTTATCTAATTTCATTTTAAACTGAATGCTTGTTATTCTAAGAAAGTAAATCTACTTAAAATCTAAAGAAAAACAATTTTCCCCCGATCCAGACATTAAGATACTCAATTTCACGACTGGGATGGAAAAATGGAAAAAACTTCAAATCTTCTTATTGTTGATGATGAACCCGGTATTCGAAATTTATTATCAGGGTTTTTATCAAAATTCTATTCAGTAGACTTAGCCGAATCTACTCCTAATGCTTTACAAATGATAACAGAAAAGGTACCGGATATTATCCTTACTGATGTGAAAATGCCAGGTGAAGATGGACTTTGTTTGCTTCATAAAGTGCACACCCAATTCCCCGATATACCTGTCATTTTAATGACAGGCCACGGAGACAAGAAAACCGTTACTAATGGATTGAGGTTTGGTGCATTTGACTATTTAGAGAAACCATTCGATCGGCAAGCAATCATAAACACTGTTAATCGAGCTCATGAATCTAATTTGGCCTATCAGGGTATAAAAGATATTGAAGCAACCAACATTCACAGTGCAAAGTTATTCTTATTATCCGAGGTTGCCGAAGGTAATTCTCATGGAATTAACAATCCCCTATCCTGCATTATTACTGCTCTGGGTTTGATTAAAAATTTTATTGAAGTTGAAAATTTTGACAAAGCTGAACTTTTAAACCTCGTCGATAAAGCTGAAAAATCTTCCTGGAGAATTTCAAAAATCATCAGAGCCATGGCAAAACTGTCAAAAGAATCACCTGGATGCGTAATCGAAACAGTTTCTGTTAAATCAATTTTGGAGGACGTTTCACTCCTCTGTAATGAAAAATTACAATACCATGGCATCCAATATTCCGTGTCTTCAATTCCAAATGATCTAAAGATTGAATGTGACGCATCAAAGATATCTCAAGTTTTCAAATACATGTTAGAAAACGCTGAGTTTGCAATCAAAAACATGGAAGAAAAATGGATTAAAGTTAATATTGAAAATACTGAAAAATTTGTCGACATCTCAATTACGGACAGCGGGCTTGGCATCCCCCCTGGGATAAAAGAGAAACTATTTCTGCCATTTTTTACCACTAACTCTGAAGAAAAAAGTCTAGGCCTTGGATTGTATATCATAAAAAGAATCCTAGAAATGCATAAAGGAAGTATCAAAATCAGCGACAATACGGAAAATACCTGCTTCTCTATTCGTCTACCCAAAGCACAAAACTAGACTGTATAAGTGTCGATAATGTTAATTCCCACAATATCTTTCTGTGCTACAGCCAGCCCAATTTGCTCTATTCTTGCAGTCTGATCCACAATTTGGGAAACAACTTCTGAACTCTCTCATATAGTGATCACACCCACTGCCACGCTTTTGACTGCGACTTGTCATTATTTGCCCACTATATTTTTGATTGAAATCCATCCACTGGAGCGTCAAATGCATAAGTAAATCACTCTCTGGACCATACTGTTCATTTTCAATAGAGTCTTTTAAATTTTTTAGTTTGCTTAATGCAAATTGACAAGACCGGTCTTGGGCACAAGATCCACCGTACTCTGCTTGAGCTATGGTATGACCTAATCTCAGTAGCATCATTTCTTTCAATGAAGTCCCATTCGAATATCCATCTTCTTGTGCAAGCGCAGATGCACTTCCTATTAGCAAAACACTTGCAATTACGAAAGCCCTTTGTTTAATCATTTTCCCACCCCCTTGGTTTCCACTGGCTTACTATCGGATGGAGGTGTAAAAAACTTAATTTAATTCACGTTTACGGGGGGGGGGGACATCAATATGTTAAGACATAGCTTAAAGTCAAAGAGAAGCTTGATATAACGCAATCGCAGTACTCTGAGCAACATTAAGAGAGTGCCCTTTCAATGTCATTGAAATCTGAAACATCTCATCAATTCGCTTCTTTAGCCCTTCAGACACCCCAGCACCTTCTGCTCCTAACACTAACGCGCCGGGCTTCTGTACCTTGAACTCCGAAATCGACTGGTCTCCAGCCATGTCCAATCCGTATATTCGACCCGCCCACTCTTTGCGAAAACGATCTAAGAACTGACCAATATTCGGGACCTGTACAAGCTCTAAAGCGAAAATTAACCCCGACGATGCTTTTACAACGACTTCAGAAATTTGCGCTTGTCGTGCCTTCGCATAAACAATTCCAGTCACACCTAAAAGTGCAGCTGATCGACACACGGCACCCATATTCTGTGGATCTTCCAAATGGTCCATCACTAACCAAAAACCATCCGGAGTTTGCGAAAAAAAACATTTGGTATTCAAAATCCAATCTTCTATAGAAACCTCAGCTACATACCCTTGATGTCTTGCCTTCCGAGACGATTGAGTGATCGGTTGACATAACCCCTCTTTACGTAACCGTTTAGGAAGTGTACTTTTATCTTCCACCCAGAGCTTTTGAATACATTCAGGGCGATAGGTAATGGCTCCCTGAACCGAATGACGTCCTACAATTTTCATCAGTAACTCTTTG
This sequence comes from Deltaproteobacteria bacterium, assembly GCA_029262815.1. Classification (GTDB taxonomy): domain Bacteria; phylum Bdellovibrionota; class JAJCYS01; order JAJCYS01; family JAJCYS01; genus JAJCYS01. The sequence continues at coordinate 156,150 of JAJCYS010000008.1, forward strand.
CAAACAACGCTGGAATCGATTTTCCAGTTGAGGTTAATATCACATCTTCCTTATTCTGAGGCTCATTCAATCCATGCTCAGGACCATTAGGCAAACAACGAATCGTTGCCTTTGTCGTGGCTTGGATCTCTTCTTCAGAAGCATCCTGACCATCCCAGTACATATAATGTAACCCACCTTCAGCTTCTAACCGCTCTTTAAACTCACCCAACGTTTTTGGGTAATGGGTATTTTCTAAAGTAAATGATTTATGAGATTCAAGAAGATTGGATTGGATTTCTTCCAGCGCTTTGGGCACGACGTCTGCTACATGATCAATAGGCAAAGATTCTTTTTGCCCCAAAGTAGAACGGCGCACGAACGTTACACACCCTTGGTCCAAATCACGTTTGCCCAATTCAATTCGAATCGGAACCCCTTTTAATTCATACTCATTAAATTTCCAGCCCGGCGTCACATGCTCACGCTTGTCACAATGCACACGTACTCCCAGATCTTGCAACTGACGCTCGATGCGCTCAGCTGCTTCCAAAATTGCAGGATCTTTATGAATCCCAATGGGTAATATCACTGTCTGAATACCCGCGACACGAGGTGGCACGATTAATCCCTTTTCATCCTGATGACCTAATATCAAAGCACCAATCAACCGAGTACTTACGCCCCAACTGGTTTGATATGGCATGGACATCCCTTGTTCGCGATCTTGAAATTGAATATTAAAAACTTTCGAAAAATTCTGACCTAAGTTATGACTTGTTCCTGCCTGCAGTCCTTTTCCATCACGTAATAACACTTCCACACTATGGGTTTCTTCTGCGCCAGCAAATCGTTCACGAGGCGTTTTTTCTCCCGGAATACAGTACAACCCCAGATCTTCTCGTAAAAAGTCGCGATAGACGTTCAGCATTGTAATTGTCATCTCACTGGCTTCTTGCGCCGTTTCGTGAGCTGTATGGCCTTCTTGCCAGAGAAACTCCATCGTTCTTAAGAAAATTTTGGTACGCATTTCCCAACGAAATACATTCGCCCACTGGTTCATCAACACCGGTAGATCACGATAGGATTGTATCCATTTGGCATACATTTCATTAATGATCGTTTCGGACGTGGGCCTCAACACCAAGGGCTCTTCGAGTTCTTTTCCACCACCATGGGTCACCACCGCACACTGAGGCTGGAACCCTTCCACATGATCTTTTTCTCGATGCAAGAATGACTCAGGAATCAACGTGGGGAAACACGCATTCTGAATGCCTTCTTTTTTGAATCTGGCATTCAGCACATCTTGGATGCTTTCCCAAATCGCATATCCGTAAGGTTTAATCACCATACACCCTCGCACAGGTGCATAGTCAGCAAGCCCAGCATCTAATACAAGCTCTTCATATGTACGCGTATTTTTTTCTTGTTTCATTCGTGCCTCAATTCTTCATTTAGGTCTGCTAATAGGAGCTATGAGCATACCCCATTCATTTTTATTAAGCAAATAATCGGTCCACCAGCTGAACCGCTTCGACATATACATCCTCAATTGATTTTGCCAACATATAAGCAGGGCTTGATCCAACTTTATGCTTTTCATCCCAAACAATTGATCTCGAAGGTACTGAAATCGCATCCGCGCCCATTTCTCTAAGCAAACCCAGATAGTGCTCATCTGTGCCAATTGTTAATTGCACACCATGACTCCCTAAAATCTGGCCCGCCAACATCGGACTGATGCATAAGAATGCCATTGGTTTTGTCGCTGCATAGGTATCACGTACTGCTTTCTCCACTGCGCTGTTGACTCCAAATTGAACACTTTCATTTAATCCAAACCCACACAGATTGGTAACAGCACCAAACCCACCAGGGAACAAAAGTGCATCGTAGTCATTAGGGTCATACGCATGAAGCGACTTCGCATTGCCTCTGACAATGCGAGCACTCTCAGATAAAACGTTTCGGGACTCCTGCGATTTCTCTTGTGTGAGATGATTTGTCACGAAGGATTGATTGACATCAGGCGCAAATCCATCGACCGAAATACCTTTCTGAGCGCAGGCCAAAAGCAGCATAGCACTCTCATGAATTTCTTATCCATCAAAAACACCACACCCAGATAAAACTAGCGCAGCTCGCCTGGCCATAAGCTCCCCCTCCTCGATTACCTACAGCTGATGCTATCACGAAGCCCTTGAACGTGAAACGCCTTACCCCAGTAACTCCCTTAAATTATTTTGTTTCTAAGACCGTTTGATATTAAACTGATTTTTTTACCAAAGAATGCTAATTTACATGGGCTTAATGCCCGAAAGAGGAAAAGAGGGAGGTTTTCTGTGCGTCACCAATTATTTGTTTTGCCACTATACCTAGTTTGCTTGTTATGGATCACAGGATGCTCATCTCAGAATTCTGGCTCTTCAGACTCAAGCACTTCAACTGTTTCCCAAAAAAAAGAGCGCAGAAAAGAACACGTGAAAGAAAATTCAGGCGTCAGTGAACATTCTAGCTCGCAACCTGCCAATTTCCTTTTACAAACCTTAAAAGACCCTGTTGCTCGAAAAACTTTTCTTGCATCCCCTCAAAAAGCAGTAACTAAAATCACAGCCGTATTTTTTGGCACAAAAAACAAAGACGCATTGAACCACTATGCCCTCGCGTTGATTGACATTGGGGAGACTGCGTTCGATTCCCTGTTAGAAAAATTTGTACAAAACCACCTATTCAATATTCAATCTCGAACAAGCGCTGTTTACACTTTTAAACAGATTAGTAAAGTCACTTCTGAAAAAGAAAAAAAGCGTCATGTAAACAAACTGCTTCCTTTATTAGACAAAAAAACCAAAAGTATACCTTATGAAAGTACACAAGCCATTCTCATTGCCTACGGCGAGGCTGCTGTTCCACCACTCATGGATAAATTTAAGATAATTCAACATGGATCAGGGCATATTCCCTATGATGTAAGGCTCAATAACCTTTGCGTCAGTTTGTCGAATGCGGGCGCATCAGCCGTAAATTCACTTCTGGCTCTCGAAAAAAATCTACCCAAAGTGAACCCTCGCACACAAAAAACTGACCCTGCCTATGCAAGGTATGCCTCAATGAGTATTCTCTATACATTAGGCAAAGCCTCATATGAGGCACATCCAGAGCTTTTTTTAACAAAAGTGCTTCCAATTATTAAAAAATATGCAGAAAGTAAAGACGAAAAGCTTCAGGAAAAAGCGCTTCAATCCCTTCGAAGTGTGGATACTAAAAATAAGGACCTGAAAAGTGCTATCATGACTTTTGCATTTACATTTTTTGCACACGACAACAAAAAACTACGCCAAACAGCTCAGTACATCCTTCAAGACCATAGACCCCAAAGCATCCCCTTGCTATTGAAAAAAATTGAAACCTCTAAAAACAAAACTGAGCATGCAATTATCTTAGAATCGCTCGATTTTATCCAGGAACGACTGCCGCATCATGACTCTATTGCCCTTATTGCTAAACCCTTATTGGGGTTATTCAACGTGGCTCCAGATGACATCATGGCACTTGAACACAAAATAGTGAAATGGGAAAACTCATTCAAAGGCAACTTTGATCCATTTACACCGAACATTAATCACAATTCTCCATTGGTTAGACATTACGCCCTCTCTGGACTTGCACTTAAAGGCACCGTACTAAAAGACTCAACGCTTGTTAAAGAATCCATTTTACCTGAACTCATTGCAGCTTGGAAAAACCCCATCAATGAAGACTCTTACATAACTATTAGGCGGGGCCTTGATATCAGACAAGTAAGAACCACCGCTCTTACAGGTATAGAAAGTCTATCAAAGTACTGTGACAAACCTTATTTTGAACAAAAAGTCTTTCCGATCATACAAGCGGGCTTAAGTCAGAAAAGTGAACATGTAAAAAGAGGCGCTATCCTCGCACTGGCTGCTTACCCTCAGTTTGACCTCAAAATGGCCAAGACACTTGCGAAAAAAATTTTTGAAACTAAATATAATAATCTATCTATCAATAAGACTGCAATTAATTATCTCGCAATAAATGCAGCCCATACACAATCCTTAGAAGACCAGATGTCTGTTTTGGAACTCATCCAAACTGCCTATCCAAAACCCATTACTGAGACACACAATGTTAAAAAACGGAAAGCTCAAATACTCAAAGAAGAAATGCTCGATTCTCTTCAAAAAATGGCTCGAAAATCACCACATGTTGAAATTCAGACCAACACTATTGATTTTTTAAAACAGGCTTATTCAACATTTCACGTAAATAACCTGACCTTAAAACAACAATCCCTACATACACTCACCCGAGTGGCTTATAAGAGTACAAAAAAGAACGCACGAAATGTGCTCACGTTTATCGAAAAAACTTTACTCAAAACAGATCCTGACTCCTTGGTATTGTTAAAGGCTTCTGCAACCATACTTGCAAATAACTATTTTATCGCCGATGAGAAACAAAAATTTATTCAAACCTATATCTTACCTTTACTTATCTCAGAAGAACAAAAAGAACGTACGGATGGGATCACCACACTTAAAATATTTGGTATAGACGCGATTCAACCAGCCATTGATCTTCACAAGAGAACGTCAAATGTCGAACTCAAACGTCAACTAGCAAGTTTACTTAGTAGTCTTACGAAAGACTTAAAGCCACTGAAGCAAGAGGTCTCAGATATTCTCTCGAAATACTTCGCTAAACTGCTCAATACATCAGATATACAACTCACATCTTCTGCGTTATCAGGTTTAACGCATATTGCTCCATCCACCTTACAAACTGTCTTAAATGAGATGCCTCAGGCTTCTGAGGAAACAGCGCCTTATTTTTTCTTAGCTTTGAGTAATTTTTGCTATCATAAGGATGTAACTCAATCGGCCTTAGAGCAAATCTACACCACACTCATCCACAATACGCTTCACGAGACACATTATGAGTCAGCTATAGATGCATTGAATGAATGCATGGATATTAATTATCTTACAAAAAAAATTGCAGAACACCTTGTTTCACACATGATAAACATGGATACGCCTGAAAATCCAAGGCAGTATATCCGCTATCGCTTGGCACAAAAACTAAAGGAACCATCTTTAGTCCTCAAAAAACAAGGTATACCTGATTACACATCAAAAACATTCAAAAAAACGCTCAAAGAAACATCAAATTGGACTATACAGAAAAGCATCATAGACTATTTTAAAGATCTTTGGAAGCGAACCAAAGATCTAGATGATGTTGTCAGAGAGTTACAGACCCGTACACGTAATATTTGGATTCAGATGGCTATCGATGCGTACTTTCAAATTCCTGAATCGGAGAATGCATCCTAATCAATATTGGGCATCATCAATTATTGCTATTTGGCTTTAGATTTTGTTTCCTCTTCCAAATCTTGGAAGTAGCGATACGCCCGCTCTACGATCACAGTGTCTCTCAAGGAAAGGGTTTCCAATAAATTTTTGGCAGTATCTGATCCGATCGTGAGAAAAATCAACTTCAAAAATTCAATCCGAAATGTTACCCATTGATCAGTAAAATACACAAACTCATGATACTTCCTGACGTCAGGTAGATTGGCTTTGTACATTTTTTTTGAGTAATCACTCCTATGCTTCGCAAAGCGTTCAAGTTCACGGAGATCACCTACTAATCCGCGGATGAACATAACCAAGACAATTACATAGTTTTGAGCAAGATGACAATTGAAACGCGTTTCTTGAAATTTTCTTATATCTTGAAGATTTCTTAGATGTGATTCAGCCTTGTTTTTTTTACTTTTTAAAAACTTCCCCTGACTACCCCATCTGTCTACAGCGTACTGAGCTTTTTCTAATTCCTCGAAATTCCATTGGTGTTTTTTTGCTAGCTCGTTTTTCGTGGACTCAAATGATTCTCTAGCTTCCATAGCCCTTTTCTCATAAACTTCTAACTGTTTTATAACCAGTTTGAATGGCTTAATGATCAGCTCTTGAACGCCCTGTAAATTAGCTTGTTCCCCATCACACAAACGCAACTCCTGAGCCTGCGAAACCCCTGAATAACAAACAAAATACGCCACTACTAATATTGAATATAAGTGTCTCATCCACACACCTCTCCAACCCTTATCGGCAAAATTAGATTATGAATGAATAAAAAATAAGTTTGTGACGGATGCAGGCTATTCCACGAAATATGCTACCTGATAGTCATCAGGGCAGATTGGGCATCATCTCTTCCATTTTTTTTCTGAGTCTAATTTTTAATTTAATGATCGCTTGCGTATGTAATTGACTCACTCGAGATTCAGTTACAGACAGCACATGTCCAATTTCTTTCAAATTTAGCTCTTCATAATAATATAAAGATAGAACCAGTTTTTGTTTCTCTGGGAGGGAATTAATCGCATCCATGAGCATATGCTTCATATTCTTTAGGGTTAAGTGGGTGAAAGGGTTGTGATTTCTATTTTGTTGATACAGGTTGTAGAGGTTCTTATGGTCAATATTGTTGTGTAACTGTGCAACTTCTTCGAGACTTACTAGCGACACAATTTTGACATCATCTAACAATCGATAGTACTCATCCTGGGTAATATTCATTGTTGAGGCAACCTCTTCTTCCGTTGGATGGCGTCCCAAATCACGTTCCAGTTTTTGAAATATACGCTCTAGTCTTTTCGCTTTTTCTCGGACCGACCTCGGCACCCAATCCTGCGCTCTGAGTTCATCTAAAATCGCGCCTCGGATACGAAACTCTGCATACGTTTTGAATTTATTTTCCTTGGTTGGATCATATTTTTCAATGGCGTCCATCAATCCAATCACACCTGCGCTGATCAAATCATCCAACTCTACACTCGAGGGCAGACGAGATGCGATCTTCTGCGCAATAAATCGAATGAGCGACGAGTATTTAGCAATAATTTGCTTCTTGTCTCCCGACAAAATAATGTCGGCTTCTGCATCGTAGTAAACTTTTTTTTGTTTTACTGCTGCTGACTTTTTTGCCATCTTGCCCTTCCTTGGGTTATGTCATTGTTGTTTCATCTCTTACCTATAGAGCAAAGGCTGTGCCAAAATGAAATCATAATAATTTTAAATAGTTATACTCTATTGGGGGTGCCAAAAAACGGTCCCACTGACAATTTCTTGACACTTTATCGCTGCAAAGTAACTTGTCGAAGTTTGTACCTCATCGACTTTGAGTAGCTGTGAGGCACAAAGACATCTTTCCCTTGGCGTTCTACTAGAAACGCAACATCATGTCTTGTTAAATATTTCGTCACCAAAATACTCTGAGTAGCCGTTAGATTTTCATAGAGCAATACAAATTGGGCTCTTTTTTGTACAAAAATACAGACGCAAATTCCCAGTCCTAAGGCCGCCAGTAGGATAATGCTGATATAGTATGACGTAAGGGGTGGTCCTCTGCTTCTCCTACGTTTTCTACCCATTATTTATGCTGTCGCGCCTTTATTAATGCGAGCTTTAATCGAAACATGCGGATAGTTTGATCTACCTTGTCATAAAATTCAGCTAAAGGCAGGTTCGATGAGCCTTGTCTTCTGTCCTTTCCAAACAATTCATCATAGGTTTTTCTTTTTCGATACGACCGATACTGTGCCATAAACATGCTCCCCCGTGCCCCACCCTACAATGCAAAATTTGGACCAATTTAAAATACTATTAATATTAGATAGTTAGGAAATTTTTCAACAAAATTTGTCAACATTCTGACACATGAGATGTTGAACGATTGACGCTTTCCATAGAATAAGTGCATAAAAAGATTGAAATTAAGAAGCATTCGTTTGTAGTCTATTGTGAAGTTGGTTTAGGGTGGGGTGCCCGAGTGGCCAAAGGGAGCAGACTGTAAATCTGCCGCGTTTATCGCTTCGAAGGTTCGAATCCTTCTCCCACCACCATTAATTTTACTCCAGCTTGCGGGAGTAGCTCATCTGGTAGAGCATCAGCCTTCCAAGCTGAGGGTAGCGAGTTCGAGCCTCGTCTCCCGCTCCAGCCTTTGCCCATCCTGGTTTTGGCTGGTTTCGTCAGGTATGACTTTATGCTGAACGTACTGTGTGCCTGATTATAGTTAACAGTTAGCCCATGTAGCTCAGGGGTAGAGCACTTCCTTGGTAAGGAAGAGGCCACGGGTTCAAATCCCGTCGTGGGCTCCACCCTACGCTCTTCGAGCTTTGGGCGGCAGTCTAGAATCACACATTCATTAGAATTGTATTTTTGAGTAGGGTTTTAGTATGATGGGGTTTCGGTTAGGCCTGTAGCTCAGCTGGCTAGAGCATCTGATTCCAAATCAGACGGTCGGGGGTTCGAATCCCTCCGGGCCTGCCAGTCTTCCCTCTGTATTGCTATGACTGGTTTTGCCAGGTCTTTAATTTTGTTTCGCTTCTAAAAATCGCAGAGTTGTTTCGTCAATGCGAGGAGAACCAGGGCACTGGTGCCCCCGGCTCGACGAAGTAATCCATTTCTTACCGAATGATTTGCCATTCCCCAGTTTTTAATATTTCTTTGACCGTGGCTTCAGCTTCTTCGATCGATTCACTGGGCCAACCCTTTATGATGGATTGAAAAAGCCCGTTAACAACAAACTGATTTTCACTTCTTTCAGCTTGGCCCATCTCCAATTCTCGATTCGAACTTTCATCACATTCAGTCGCAAGTTTAATATAATCAAGGAAGTCTTGATGGAACTCAGGTTTTACTTGATTCTCTTCAGGCATCTGGTCATTGATACTGTGGAATAATTCTTCCAAACTAGGTTCTTTTTGATACGGTTTTTTTCCTGTATACAAGCTCAGGCCATACCTCTTTTGTATCGCACGAGAGAATGGATCGACATAATGAATGCTCAATTTAACCGCGTCACGAGAATTCGAGCGATAGGTGTTTTGGTACCCCCGAATTTGGAAATTAAAGGCGTGCGTATACTCACTCATTACCGTTTCATCTTGAGCACGCAGTGCGTCACTATCGTATGTTTTTGTTGTAATTTCAATTGTACTCACATTCTCAAACCCTATAATGGCCTTCACCTGATCCATCAATAACGCTATTGTTGGTGGGTTAGAGCTCAATCCTCTAATCCACTGTTTCAAATCATGAAACTGTTGATGCGTTTTTGGTTTATTATGTGTTGTCTCAGCCACCATTTTAAATTTTAGGACTTCGAGTCCCTTGTGATACGAAACAAACTGTAACGAAAGAGGTTCTTCATTCAATTCTAATCTATCGTGTGTGTCTGTTAAATATGACACATCAATCTCGTAGTGTTTGGGAGAGCGTTGTGACAGCTGAACAGGCACATCCACGAATTCAAACTGATCAAATACCCATGGTTTCTTTTTGCCAGATTTTGAACTTACAATCTGGATTCGCTTAAAACTCTGGCTTGTTTCCAAATGAAGCCTTGGATCACCGGTCTTTTTTAAATCTTCAAACCGAGATGGCTCAGGCATATTTAACATTTTGGTCAATCGACTAAACAATAAATTTGATATTCCACTACCATGGTAATAACCCGGCGATGTTAAAGTTTGTGCCACGCTGTGTTCATAATATACGGTTCCATTTTCAGTACCCACTGTTATTGTTTGACCATGGGATTGGTCCATTTTACTGAACCCAAATTCCAAAATATTTTCACGAACTGTTTTCGATTGAAAGTTTGAATTTTCAGGCGTTGCATGAAAACTAATATACTTCTGTTGAATATGTCCTGATTTAGGAATTTCAAGTCGCATATCAGTAACAATTTCCAATTGATCTTTTGCAAACGACGTACCATGCAAACCCGACACGTCTACTTGGTAGAGCGTAGGCCAGGGCAATATCAATCGAGGGTCAAATCCTAATGTAGGTTCCATCATCAAACTTTGGTCCGATTGTGCCCGCTTGAGAAATATAAGCCACGGTTGAATAATTTTGTACCTTGAGGCAATGGGTTCCCCATACGCTTGAGCATTGAACTTTGGGTTCTCCAATGAGTTTTGAACTTCAATTGCTTTGAGATAAAAATGAATTTTAAATGAGGCATCACGCTTACTTGTATACGTTATTTGTTCGACCGTTTCTCCGTTTTCACTGACAAGTTTTTTTTCACTCAACGTGAAATGGTTCGTTAAATGTCTGCTCATTTTTTCTACAGCAAACACATACACGGCATTTGGGTTGGATTGACGCCAAAGCGCATTCAGATGTGAATGTGGATCACAGTCAAACTGCGCAAGAACATTCAAAGATGAAAACAGAGAGATGCAGATAATTAATTTCCTTCGGATTTCAAAAGCTTTATTCTTCAATATGTACAAATACATTCGAGAATTAATATCATAAATTTAGTATATTTAGTATGCTTTTTGCAATTAGATCAGTGTTGGTTTTTTTGGAAGTCATTTTCCTCAGAAATTTCAAACTCTTACGAGAGGTTATTTGCAAATCAATCATGATATACTTTTCTATAACCCATACTCAGGAGGAGGATGGATGATGCGTAGTGTTTTCTTGTTGTTACTCTTTTTACCGGTTATCGATGGCTATGCATGTACGCGTGAGTCGCTCAGAATCCTACAACATCTAAACGAAGCGCATGTGGGAAATCCTATCCCACTCAGGAGATTAAGATTTTTGGATCAAGACATTCCAAAAGGACAAACTGACTCTATTGATAAATTCCGATCTCAAACAGGCAAAATTGTCGAAACTGTTTCCTTATTTAACCTACCACCGCCACCAAAATTAATCGTCGCCATCGAAGGGGGATATGATGTGCCTACCATTCTTACCTTTTTTAAAAATTTTGAAACACTCATCATAATCGAACAAAACGCACCTTTTATTACCAAACAAACACTCAATGCACCTAAGGGTATATCCCATAATAAATTTGAAGATATCAGCAAAAACACACCGGTAGATCACGGATTCGGCTTAGTCAAACCTGAAGATATCAAAACACTTAGCAGACAATTTGGCGGCAGCTTGCCTCTCATGCTCAGTAGACTCAGATCTTTTTACCCTGAATTTTTACGAATTCATGAGGTCAAAACATGGTTCGAAAACGATTTGTGCTCTCACGGCAAACTTTTATTTTCAATAGATCCCGAAGGGGATATGAAACAAACCATGATCTACCTTAACGCTGACATCACCACGCGAAGTCAGGCATCCCCCGGAAACGTTTCATTCGAAACACACATTCGATCGAGCACAACCAACAATCGTGATTTCCCGATGCATCTCTTTGAAGAAACATCTGCCGTTTTCTCGCGCGGCGCCGTGAGAGATCCTTCACTGAGTACAAAACTGGCAACTTTAAAAACCTATCTTGAAGCAAACAACGGATTGCTTGTCGAAGGCAAAAATCCCGACACACAACAGTGGGAAGTCATGCGAGATGAAAAAAACTCAGCACTCAATCCAAACGTAAGTAATACATATGAAAACTTACAAGATCTACATGGCCGGCACAAAGGTATTCGCGTTACGCAATTTCAAAAACCCAATACTTCACTTACCGAACCTTAAGCACAACCTTTCCACGTGTCCGTTCAGTTTGAAGCTGCTCAAGCGCATCCTGATACTGTTCAAAAGGAATTTCTTGTACATAGGGTGGTTTTAAATGACCTTGATCAATTAACGATCCTACTTTTTCAAGTTGGGAGCGATTAGGTGCCACAAACACAAATCCCGTCTGGATACCATGTTCTTCAGCTTTATCCTTGTCAGGTTTATTCACAATCCCAACTAGATACCCTTCTTCCTTGACCAAATCAAAACTACTTTCTAGCGTTTCACCCCCGACCCCATCAAACACAATATCCACACCATGAGGTTCCAGATCATGCATCACTGTAGATACAGGATCTTTCGTATAATCGATAGCCACATCTGCACCTAATCCATATACATATTCATGATTCACACGTCTTGTTGTGGTGTATACTTTGGCTCCTGCATACTTGGCGAGTTGGACAGCCATACTACCCACACCACCAGCTCCTGCATGAATCAACACCGTCTGAGCAGGTTGCAGCCGCGCAATTTCAAACAACCCTTGCCAAGCCGTTAAGGCAACGAGTGGAATGGCAGCTGCTTCTGCGAACGTTATGGTTTTGGGCATCACGGCTACCATGTTTTCATACGCCGTAATGTACTCCGCGTAAGTGCCTTGTTGTACAGTTGGCTTTCGACAGTATGAAAAGACATGATCCCCAACTGCCAAAGACGAAACAGCCGAACCTACTTCTCGTACCACACCTGAAACATCCCAACCTGGCGTCAGCGGAAACTCATGAGGCAAGACTTTTTTTAGAAACCCTGCAACAGATTTCCAATCAACCGGATTGACACCCGCATAGGACACTTCAATCAACACTTCATCATCCTGGGGTACGGGCATCGGACACTCTTTAAATGCCAAATCTGTAATTTTTCCGAAATTTTCTGCTACAACAGCCTTCATTTGGTCCCCCGATCGTGCCCTTGAATAATACCAGCCTAGGCTACCAAAGAACCCGATCCTAAAAAAGCGCTTTCTTTTTAACCAAAAACCTGACACAGTTGAGTGAGCTATTTCGTTGATCCAACAACGAAATTCGAGAATATGACGATGGTTGTACCTTTATCTATCACATTAGCAATTGTATTTTGGGCCTCGGCATTCCCAGGTATTCGGGTTGGCTTAGCAGACTACTCTCCATTCCATCTTGCCCTATTTCGATTTTTGATTGCCTCAGCCCTTTTTATCGTTATCGCATATTTTAAAAAAATTCCCATCCCCAAAAAAGAAGACTGGCCTCGCATTATGATTGTGGGATTTTTTGGAATTACAATTTACAACATTGGCTTAAACTGGGGTGAAGTCTATGTCACTTCTGCATCCGCCAGTTTTATTATTAATATGGTCCCACTCATCACCGCAATTCTATCCATAGCACTACTCGGCGAGTCTTTCTCGAAAGCCTCTTGGACCGGAACTTTTGTTTGCTTTTTGGGTGTGACATTTATTGCACTAGGTGAAAGCCATGCTTTTCAATTCAACAAAGGCCTCTTACTTGTACTATGTGCCGCATTTGCACAAAGTCTGTATTTCATCCTTCAAAAACCTCTGCTCATAAAATATGGCAGCCTCCCTGTGGTCAGTTACGCCATGTGGACTGGCACCTTGCCCTTACTCTTATTTACACCCGGATTATTCGACAGTATTTCAATGGCCTCGACACACAGCACTTTGACTGTCATCTACCTAGGCATCTTCCCTGCAGCATGCGCATTTTTGTGTTGGTCTGTTGCACTCAAACACCTCACAGCTGCACACTGTTCAACCTACATGTATTTCCTTCCCCTTGGATCTGTCATTATTGCGTATTTTTGGCTTAATGAACTCCCCTCCTTCACAGCCCTGATAGGCGGTGGCATAGTGGTTCTCGGTTTGCTAATAGCCAAATTTCCTTTCAGACGAAGTTCTTTTTTAAAAAGCTAATTTTTAGGAGTTTTAATCCCGAATAGTCCATATGAGTTTAAAGTCACCAATTGTCATTTCGGGTGCAGGTATTGGCGGACTCACCTTGGCTCAAGCTCTAAAATCTTACAACCTCCCTTTTGCACTTTATGAACAAACGCCCGAGCTTTTACCTATAGGCGCTGGCATCACGATTCAAAGTAACGCGACCAAAATTTTAGAGCCACTCAATCTAATTGACCCTATTGTCAAAGCGGGTACACTCATTCATGAACTACATCTCCATACCCACACAGGCAAACTTCTCAACAAAGCATCCTTAGAAAAGCGTAGCCACCCCACTGTTGGAATTCACAGAGGCAAACTTCAACAGATTTTGAGCACTGGGCTTGAATCTCTAAATCTTGGCAATCAAGTAACAGGATTTTCCGAAATAAACGGTCAACCACTCTTACATACAAACCATAATAAAAACATTCCAGGCTGCTTAGGCGTAGCCGCTGACGGCATCCATTCAGCTATTCGAAAGCAAATGACAAACGATACCCTCAGATACTCTGGTTACACATCTTGGCGAGGCATTTGCAAAGATCCTGGCAATGTACTTGAAAGACACTTGGCCATTGAAAGTTGGGGCCCAGGCATACGGCTTGGCAGATTGTATATTGATCATGATCATATTTATTGGTATGCCACGCACAACCAACCCTCTGGAGAGACCCTGCTCGAACCGAAAGCATTTCTAAACGATTTATTTCAAGAATGGGACCCGAAGGTCATTGCACTCATCGAAGCTACTGAGGAATCGCAAATCATTCAGGCTGATATTTTTGATCGAAAACCCATTCAATGTTGGCATAGCGGAAATGTGCTTCTATTAGGAGATGCCGCACATCCCATGACACCAAACATGGGACAAGGCGGGTGCCAAGCCATAGAAGATGCGATGGTGCTTGCTCAGGCAATCAAAGATCATGCTCCAAATATGAACCTAGCCATTCAAACGTATGAACATGAGCGAGTCAAACGCGCAAATTGGTTTGTGACCCGATCCTTCCGAATCGGACAAATGGGGCAACTCGAGAATAAACTGCTCCGCTGGATGAGAGATTTAAGCACCCAACTCACACCTTTTGAATTTATTATGCCAGAGTGACAAGAACCGGTCTCATAAATAACTTCTATTCCGATCAGCTGCAATCTGTCTAGCCTCGTCGTTCTCGGTAAAAAATGTTCTCGATGGCCAATAAGGCCACCTCCGAGCATTTTTTACCTGCGGCCTTGAGGCTACAGATTTCGCTTGATCTCATTGCGAAGTTATTTATGAGACCGGTTCTATTTATATATTTTCGCTTTAGGATAGAATGTTTTCAGCGCAAACCAATATCCCGTCATACACGTCACTTCCTCATCTGAACGACATGTCATCACACGATCTTTAATGTTATATGTAATCGAGATTTTCTGACCAGATACATTGATACTCAAATTATTTTTATGTTTGGGCAACACCGAAATCGGAACTAACATTTGACTTGTCCCTACTTCGACAAATAATGTCCATGTTTTTAGAGGCACAGATCGATCAATCTGATGTACATCAAAATAAAGCACGTTACTCCGCTCATATCCAGCATAGGGATCTTGATTATATTCTCGATCATATCCAGTGTTTAGCGAAAGCACCTGGGCTTTGGGATGCTTAGTTACAATATCCTTGAACATGACTAGTTTAGAAGGAAAAACACGCAATGAAGCATCCTTATGGGTCCCTGTCACTCCCTTTCTCATAATTTGAGACCAAAGTGATTCCGTTTGGTGATCGTATAAAAGAACATCACTTTGATATAGCAACCCCGAAACACCAAATGTAAGTTTTTTGTTTTTATAACCCGAATGAAACACAACACCAGTTCCACAGAGTGGGCAATAGGTCACAACAATAGGCTCCCCACCGAGTGTATCGTTTACTATTTCGTGCCAATTTAGAATAGAAATGGGATACACTTTCACAAGGTCCCCTTTCTGAACAACTATCACACGCTCATTGAGACCAAAATCAATTTTGGCCCGTTGAACAGATGAAAAAATAGGGTGGAGCAATGCCGGTATGCCATCTCTAGGTGGCCCACCTTTTAAAATCGGAGAGATGTTGGCCCCCTGAAGTTCAAATCCATTCAAGGTCTTCGCGACCAGTTCGCCACACCCTAAAAGGGAAACTACGCCCCATACAAACCAAAATGTACCCAACCGACTCATCAGTATCGTATCGTTGTAAATCGCACTAATATTGAGATTTATATTGTAAGACTTTGAAAATACGCTGTTTTATGATACGAAAAAATTCTATGCTCACACTGTCGATTACCTCTTTTACGCGTACGAATGATACGCTTTCATTCCTATTCACCGTGGACAACCTGTCTTTCCGTACAGCACTTAAGTATGACAGTGTGAGTTTTTTCGAATTAGAAACACGATTCAGCTTTGAGTTCATGGAACACATCTACTTTCACATCGCTGCATTTGAAATCAATAAACTCGCTAGTCTCAAACCTGACGTCTTAGAACTTGGTCCATTTTCAAAATTTTACACACCTGAGATTGAAACCTTATGGCGAACGTTATTCAAGAATATTTGGGCTGAGTGGCGTTACAAAAATCAATGTCCATTTTATCGCGGACCTAAAATTACAGCCCAGTTTTCAAAAACATCATTCGAGCCCTGCACACGAGAGAATCTTTCTCTAAATCCACTTTTGTTTTGCGGGGGTGGTAAAGATAGTTTGGTCAGCATGGCACTACTTGAACAGTGCTCGTTTCAATATGATACCTTAGCTTATGCGCATAGCATTTACGGGCCCTTCGAAAAACAACATGCCCTCATCAACCAACTCACACAGCATTTTTCGCCTCAAAATTCACATCGAATGTGGGTATCAGATTCTTTTTACGACATCACTACCGAATTCCTGTTTTCAAAATTTCAGATAAAAAGTCTTACAGCTGGAGAAACACCCAGTTCACTGTTCGCCAGTTTGCCTATCGCTTTGTACCATAACCACAGCCACCTTATACTCGGACATGAACGCAGTGCAGATAAAGGCAATTTTATTTGGGATAAAACAGGTGAAGAAGTCAACCACCAATGGGGCAAGTCATCAGAGGCAGAACATCTTATTAACGACTATATACAATCACATTTGATAAAAGATTTACATTATTTCAGCATCCTAAAACCTATCTACGATACAGGCATTTTTTCTCTTCTATCGCATTTACCCAAGGGTGTTGAGCACACACACTCTTGCAACCTCATCAAACCTTGGTGCCAAAAATGCGCAAAATGTGCCTATGTATGGCTCATGTATATGGCGTACTTACCAAAGGATCAGGTCGACGCTATTTTTAATAAAAATCTCTTTGATGTCCCCGAGAATATGCGTTGGTTCAAACAGCTTTTAGGCCTGGATGCTCACACGCCATTCGAGTGTATCGGTGAGGTTCCGGAAGTCAGGCTTGCTTTTAAACGATGCCACGAAAAAGGAGTGTCAGGCAAGGCTATGGATTTATTTATTCGTGACTGCTCTGATAGCATCCAACCTGAAGTTCTCCATGAATATTTCTCTGTTCACACTGGTTTAACTAATTTTCCTGAACCTTTTCGAAACCACATTATCCCATTGATGAAAAAAATAATTCTTCAGTCAAAAGACAGACTTTTTCCTTCTTCGAATATAAACCCACCCTTGAACCACCATATGCAGCAAAATACCAAACACACAGAATAACGCAAAGCTGTTTCCAATGGCAGAGTACACTGTTTTTCTATGTCCTACAGGTATTTCCACATGTAAGGCGTACGTTTGAGTTTGAAAATAATCCATCTCACCCAATGTTTGCCCTAAATGGTTGTATGCAGCGGACAGTCCATACCGTGCACTGCGAACCAATCCATATCCACCCTCAATGGCTCTGAATGATGTCATCTTCGTGTGAAGTGAAGCAATGGTTTTCCAATCACTACCAGGTACTAGCATCAAGTCAACTTGTTCTTTTGCCGCCAGCATGCCAAGTCGGGAAGAGTCCATATCAAAACTAATGGCAAACCCCCATTTCCCTAGTGGTGTATCTACAACCAGGGGTCGTCCCGATCCAACAACTGTTATCTCAGCCTCACGCCCTGGAATAAAAATAGATTTGAGATACAGTCCTAAAATTTCTCCATCTGGTCCAAGAAGCATCAGCTTGTTTTCAAATACAGGACCTGATTTAACCTGTGAGATATCGCCAATGCTTAGCCAAGTTACACCTAAGTAAATCCGATTCGACTTTGCCACGCGTTGCGCCTGAGCAATAAAATTAAATTCCTGACTTTTTGGCAATGTCCCCAACGCTTCAGACCACAAAATCAATTGAGCGCCATTTTTAGCTGCATTGTCGGTTCTCAAAAATAAATCATCATGAACTTCTTCTGCTTTTTCGTATAAAGCGGACCAGTTCAGTGAATTGAGACCTGCATTATTTAAAAAAATGGGCTTTAGATGCACCCATAGTTCGTCATGTTTAGGCGAACTGATTGCGGCAACCTGAATAGATTTTTTAGGCGAGGAAGAAATCCAAACCCTCAACCCTCCTGAGACTTGTACCAAAAGAAAAAACGAGAGAAATACAATCATCCCTTTTTTAATAGTTGCCCAATGCCATTGATGACCCCATGCCCAATTGAGTACAGAAGCGGTCCAAAAAATCAAAAAAACGATGCCCCAAATGCCCATTACCGAACTTAGTTGTAGAAGCGGCAAGTTGCCAATTTGGGTATATGCTGATGATCCCCATGTACCAAATGGATTTCCCATGCTGTTCAAGAACTCAAGCGTTACTACAGCCATAGGTAAAATCAATGTTGCTTTAAATGATGGCTTGGGAAAGCATGCCATTCGATAATATAAAAAGGGAAAAGCCGTGATGAAGGAAACGATGCTTGTGGCAATCACATATTCAACTTCTCCAATTGGAAACATGCCTTTGAGTGAAAAATAAGCAGGCACAGCCAAAGACAACGAACCTAAAACATATCCATTGAAAGGTGGCATCAACCCAATGAATCGCAAAAAGAAAATGGGCATCAAAAATGCTGAAATCGGAGCAATCCAAATATAGCTCGTACCTAGACTCGCTAGACACGCTAAGATCAACCAAAACAAAGCAGCCATCATTCCATCCAAGTAGCAGGTTACGTATAGAATATATTTTACACTGAACTGCAAAGAAGCGTTGGGGGATTAGCTCTAACATAGGAACAATCTGAACTGCAGGGTAATGAGAAATATAGGAACTATAAAATTATACTAAAGATAATTTTCAAACTGTCCGTTTTTGGATTTCCGCTCATTTGTTTAACTCGAATCGAGAATATCAGATTAAATAGGGTACAGATCTATTCAATGACATTGCCTCCGCTCAAGAAGAAAAGATTCAATTTGTTGAAACAAAACATGGCGTTCAGTATCGTCCTGATACATGACTGCGTGTTTGGGAGACTTTGGCCGAAACGTATAGTACGGCCTGCCTGGAAATTGCCATAGCTCCGAAGCTTCATGCATCATCGTAAAAACATCTCTTTCAGCCTTGATCGCCTTACTCAAGTGTGCAAATCCTGTATCAAGCGTAACCACTGTATAGGAATCTTCAATGGCAACATTGTACAATTTATCCATCGATGCGTAATGAGGTAAGTGGACCAAATCAGGAATGGACGCAATGTGCTCTATAATATCGTCCACAACTGACTTTACACTTGGAAAATAATGTATCAGAAACTCAGGGTTCCAATGCGTGAGTGCCACTTTTCGATCTACTCGATTGGCGACTTGCACAACTTTGTCCACTATTTGGGAAAGCACAAAAAAAGCCCAAGCTATAGCATTTTCTCCCTCCCCTTGGATATTTAGAAGAATATACTCATTAGGACGCAATCCTAATTGATGTAGCTTCTGACGCGCCACTTCGCTCTGATTTTGATCTGGTACTAGGTAATGTTTCAGATCACGCCCCGCTGCAATCGAATGAGAGCCGCTTAAATACTCAATGTACAATTCTGAATTCGTGTAAACATTACCTGTAAAGCGAGATGCATCCATACTACGTGTTGCAATTGCTATCTGATTATCGATCTTCATCGATAAAGTCATGTAGTAGTGAACTAAATCACCTAAGGCAAAATTGATCGGATAGGCTAAAACTGGCGTGTCGTATTGATTTAAATAACGTAATATCAACTTCGTAACTGACATGGTCGCTTGCCTCTGAGCAAGAGTATCCAATCCTGATGCCGTATTTGCTGATGGGATTGGCAATAGGCCTTGAAAGTGGAACACAGTGCTCAAGACCATAAGATCAGCGTTTTTTGATATCTCTGGATATATAGGATCCAGCAAATGAGTTAAGGCTTGCGACAACTGTTTAAATGCTGTTTCAAAAGAAAGCCCTGTTAAACGTTTACCTGTTTTAAGCTGCCCTTCTAAGCTTCCTATTTTTTTTGAGTTAAAATGCTTTGTGTTCAAAAAAACATCGGGCACTGGCGAATACAAAGTTATATGAGCTTCAGGGTATCTGCTATTGAGATAATGAATCAGAGGCAAGAGCGTTATGATCATGTCTCCTAACTTTTGATACATGTTCACGACAGCAATCCGTTGAGGTTTTTTGTGTGTCAGGGCTTCATGCACTTCAAGCAGATCTTTTTCATTACGTACTTCTGCGTTCCCATCGATAGAATAGGCGTTAACCAAAGCCATACTAACCCATATGCAAATAATACCTCTTAAGTGCACAGTCATGCGAAGACATTATAATCATGAAATTTATAAGAGCCAGAGTCTTTTCACCAGGAAGACAAATTTAGATTTAATGGTGTAGCAGGCCGAAGCTATGGACGGCGAAGGCTGGCGCGCCCGGCTGGACTCGAACCAACAACCTCCTGATTCGTAGTCAGGTGCTCTATCCAAATTAAGCTACGGGCGCAAAAAATCTACTCTAGAGACCATACCAATGAATGACTAGAAACTCAAATGTCTAAATTTCACGAAGCTTTGGCATCCAGCCAGATATTTTTTTGGTCGGATGCTTAAGGCTGGTCCATTTGGCTATTTTTTTACTCAACCACATCATATTGTCAAAGGGCTTCACAAGGACGTCTAAAACCCCATTTTCCTTCGCAAATTGTACTGTTTGATGGTCTGGATAAGCCGTCATGACAACCACACCGACTTGAACTTTATGGCGAATAAGCCACTCTAAAAACGAAAGCCCCGTTTGGCCTGGCAGTACAATATCTGTCATAATGAGATCAAAAGGTTTGGGGCCCTTCATCGCTTCTAATGCCATTTCCACACTTTGACATGCAATCACCGTATGCCCCTGCTTCATGCACAAACGCATGAGCACCCGAAGCACCGTCTCTTCATCATCTACTAAGAGTACATGCGCCAAAACACTAGCCGCCATGGAAAAAGTATCTACTACTCCACAGAAAGAATGCCATGCAGAAGCAATAGATACTGAATAAATACAAGCGATCCATCATCACCCATCTTCGTACCCAGATTAACACAGGATAGCTTAAGAGTAAGGTTACTAAAAATCCTGACCCTAAAATGGGTAACTCCACCATCGAAATGCTCGAAAACTCAGAAAAAAGCACATACCCAGAAGCGGCCAAAATCGTGGGAACTGCAATACTGAATGCATAGAGAAAAGCAGCTTCCCCACTAAATCCAAGAAGGAGCATCGCAATAATAGCAATCCCTGAACGTGAAATCCCCGGGAAAATAGCGACCCCCTGAACCAACCCCACAAATAGAGCCGAAGCTACCGTCAATTGGTCTAATGACTTTCTTATAGGATGAATTCGTTTTATCCATAATGAGGCCAGCAACAAACAAGCCATCACCAAGTAATTGAAGCTTAATATTTGAATGTTTTTCAACCCCACAACATAAGAAGATAAAAACCACCCCAATACGCAAGTCGTAGCCGTAGAACACATCAGGAGCGTTAAAAATCTAAAATTTTTAAAATAGGAACCGTATGTATGACGATAGACCCAAAAATAGTACCCCACTGCACATACCGAAGCCAAATGGAGCGTAATTTCAATTAAAAGACCGGGTGAAACGATACCCCAAAAATACTTTACAACCCATAAATGACCAGACGAGCTGATAGGTAAAAATTCCGTGACAGCTTGAATCACACTTTGAAAAGCCATGTACAGCCAATCATTCACTCGATCTCACCAAAATTTCAAAAGAAGTGCCTCTATTGGGTTCACTCTCAACCTTCAACTCATACCCCAACTCATCTAAAAACATTTTAACGATGGCCAACCCAAGCCCTCGATTAGGTCCCGTTTTGCATTTGGTTGAAAAAAAAGGCTTAAACATATCTGCCCGAATACCAGGTGACAACCCCGGCCCATTATCCATGACTTCAATTGATAACCCATCCAATTTTTTCGTAGCCGAGACCATAATAACGCCATCTTTTCTTTCCGACAAAGCCTCGGATGCATTAATTACCAAATTTACTAATACATGAAGCAGTTTAAGTCGACACGTCTTGAGGATCAAACCTGCAGGCACCACATCATAATCAAACTGTACTTTGGACAACGCTGCTTGTACAAGTATCTTCACCTGCCCAAAGAAAGGCTTCAATTCAACTTCTTCAAGAACCAGCTCATTTCCAACACTATCAGAAGCAAAATAATGCGCAAAATAGGACAGCATCTCTCTCACAATTTCACATTGTAACTCTACGTTTTTTAACACCTCATGTAGTTCACCTTCTTCTGGATCCAAATTAAGCTGCATCAGCTGAGAAAGGTTGTATATACCGCTCACTGGATTGTTCAATTCGTGAATAAGCATTTTGCCAATATTCTTTAAATATTTAAATTTTAAAGATTGGATGTAACGTCCACCAAATTCTTCCAAATGATTCAATTTATAAATCGTCTCAATATCTGTAGCACCATCTAGTTTTACGACTCTACGAATTCCAGACGCAGGAACCATAGACTCTCCGGCTTCAGTAGAAAAACCCACCCAACCTGCTTCTTTTCTATTACTTTCAGTTGCAGCCTGATTGCAAATTAGCCCCGAATCAGTTTTGAGCCTCACTTCATCTGGCAAATAGAAAACAGCATTCTCGACGGATTCTCGAATCGCATCAGTTATTATGTTTGGCGGAAGATGAATCATATTTGGAGAGGCGACTTTTAAGCTTACTTCGTCAAATGAAATAATTGATGATATCTGCCAGTCGTCAGGAGGTAGCGATTCATTAAATATTTTGCCATCACAAGACATCCACCACCCTTTATCCCTAAATTGTACAAAAACAGACTCAACACTTTGGTCAATATGCCGATTCACATGTCTTGCAATGGTCATCAGCCTCTGCTGTCTTCCGAAATATTCATGCCGTGCATAGATTTCAATTACAGGATTTTTTTGGTGTGATAAAAAAGCAAACAACTCAATATGATCTTCGGAGAATTCAGAAAGCGGGGGTGGCTCTCCAATAAAAACTGGATACATCCCCTGCCACCAAACTGCGTTCAGAAAATTTTCGAAAAAAAGTGGGGATTGCCAAAAAAGGTCATAAATTGTAGAAGGTAGCAGCGTGCGAACCCAGGCGGAATGATCACGACGAATTTGCGTTCGAATCAACGAAATAGCCTCTTCCGTAAGGCTAATAAAATTCAAATACGTCCCCCTATCCATGCAGTATATCACCTTTTAAGCCCCACACTCAGGGACTATGCGCGAGAGTTTCCACGCACTTATTTTGCCCAATAGAGGTATGCCAATAACTTTTGGCATGATCTATGCATATCATTATTTCGAAGGAGCCTAAGGCTATGAAAAACAAAAGTACACAGCATCTCAGAAAATCTGAAAAGGGCCAGAGCGTTACCGAATACATTATATTGGTGGGAATTCTGGCAATTGGTTCCATGTTTGTTGTGAGCAAGCTAGGCGAAGCTATCAAAACAGCAACCGGTAATATGGTGAATGTATTCACAGGGCAAGAAGGCGATACCCACCGTAACGTCGAAGCTATACAGTCCGAGCATATGAGGCGAACAGATTTATGGGAATCTATAAGACGAAGGCCGCCAAGACAAAAATAGGAAACCCTTCTATCGTTGGGCAATCATCTCTTGAAGGTGTTGTTACATTTTTAGGGATAATTTTCCCGGCGATATACTTCGGGTTAACGGGGTTACAGCATATGAGCCTATATTTCATTGGGTATAAGGTAGCGCAAACAGCCGCTAGAGAATACAGTTATGCTAGTTGCGACCTCCCCTCACGTTATAACCTTAAACATCGACTCAGAGCGCACCATTTTCTTTCTAAAATTCCTGGATTTAAAAAAATCGATTTAAATCATAATCTCACAGCTGAGCAGTGCGCTGTCTCATTGAAAATTCACTACAAAATCCCGTTTATTCAACATTTTCGTATTATGAAATTCTCAGAAAATCATCCCGTCGGTACCACCATTAGAGTGAGTGCGACTGAATAGTGAGAAGAAACAAACAAACTGGGTTCGTAACATTTTGTCTCCTTACACTTCTAGGAAGTTTTGTTTTGTCTGGATGGCTTTTGGTTGAAAAATCAGATTCAGAACCAAGATTAATCACACTCTTGGACAAGACTACACTTCATATGCATCAAGAACGTGCACTGGATTTTATTAATATACACATCTTACACACCTATCTTGAACACTTAAACACACTCGATTACATAAACTCGATTCATCACCTGACCTACCTTACGTACACGCTTTCAATTATTGTCCGAATCCTTCAACCTTTTCTCCTTACTGCACTTAAAGCACTTCAAATGCTAGAATGGGTCTTCGAAGCATTCAGTGTGGGTGCACTACATTACATGGCAGTCAAATTATGCAAAAAAAACAATTTAGGATTCTGCTTACCTTTCACCCGACACCCGGACAAAAAAATTCCCATTCCACTTTATCGCCTATTCAAAACATACCGGGCAAAAATACTCCATGAAGCACCCGGATACTTAAAAATTAAACCTGATCTCAGAGAAGACGGATTTTATTTTGGCGTTTTACCTTTTAAAATCATTCCACAATTCATCAAACAAGGGGGGCGATTCCATTTTTTTGAACATTTATTTTTTTGCACCCATATTACGTCTCAAGAAGAAACGAATGGCATTGGATTGTTCCCACCATCACTAAAAGCAGAAGGCGATTTGTGCCCTCCATCCACATGGACTGATTTATGACAAAACTGAACGGGCAGGTTTTAACTGAAGCCTTACTCAATCTGTTTTTGTTTGTAATAATAGGAATTTCTTTTTTTAAAGTTCTCTCAATATTTCAGCTCACATTAAATACACAAGGGACATGGCGATCAACGGTTTTACAGTTTTCAAACGATCGCAAAGTCCATCCAGAGTCATCCCGTTGTGTTCAAAAATCTTTTTTTCACAAAAATGCGACGTGTTCATTCGAGCGAGATCATGGATTTCAAATGAATATTCAAAATTTGTTTGAACCTCAGACACGTAATAATAACAAGGAGTCCACACATGAAATCCAACGTGTTATTCAGGCCATCCAATTGGATTGAATTATTAAAAATGAAATGGCACCTTCTTGCGCCGCCACATAGACTGTTTATTTGCACTTTGGTGTTTGGTATTTTTTTTACAACTGGCGTGGCTCTTTGCCTCCAGCTTGACAATACATCAGAGAAACCAGCTGAATCTTCACCGGATATGTTCGCGCTTCGCGCTGAGCAAAATCTCCTTGCTGAGACCTCTATCGAACTCGTGTTCTTTTCATTTCATAAAAAGCCTGAATCAGGATTACATACGTGTGACCGACCTGTTAATTTAGCTGAGAGTAATTTCTTAAAAGGATTTAAACTTATACGTCCCATTTCAAAAGGCACATTTTTGTGCTGGTCACATATTGCACAAGAACAATTTACAAGCCCGCATATTCGGAAAGGACATCGCATTATGGGATTTATCCTCAGTAATCCAGAAATCGCACCTTATATAACAAAGGGGCATTTTGTAGATGTAATTCTAGGCGGAGAGACACTTCAAAGTATTCCCTTGGAACATTTACGTATTTTAAAACTTATCCCACAGAAAAAACAACTCACGGTTCTCTTGGAGTTGACTAAAAAACAGGTAGTAGCTTTGGAAGAACAATCAGGCCTATACACAACTGTTCAAGTTTTACTTAAAAGCCAAAAGGAGCCTGAAAATAAAAAACGTAGAAAAACAAAAAGATATCAACCCAAAATCCATAAAGGATGACACATCCAAGTGGGAATCGGATCAAAACACTTGCGCCCCGCAGATTATCCTGTACCCTAGTGCCATGTGTCGTAAAGCATTGCTGTTATTCCTGTTTTTCATCTCTCACCAAGGGTTTTCCAAAGTAAACCCTACCGTCTTACATCTTGTTGTGACACACCCTGATTCAAAAACTCAAACCACACTTTATAAGAGCGTCGAGACTTTTTTAAAAAAAAATCAACCTAAGCTTGAAATTATTCGTCCCGATTTGTCGCAAAGAACTGGCTTAGATTCAAAAATTCAAGACTGGCACGTTTACGCTAAAAAAGTAGAAGAACTCTACTTTGATGGTGAGTTCGAAGAAGTCTTGGCACATGTTACGGAGTTAAACAAAGTATATAAATCAGTTCCCACGCTCAACCGCATTAAACATAACCTTTCTCAACAATATATCCGGCTACAAGCTTTTTTTGCGCTTTCCTACAAACTCATAAAAGGACAGAAAGCCTATAAAAAATATCTAAAGACAATCTTGATATCTCATTCGGGTGCACAATTTTCATCAGCTACATTTCCTCAAGAATTTATTGCCGATGTTGAGAACGTAAAAAAGGAACTCCGAATTGAACTCCCCTCTGTCCGTCTTGATATTCGGACCACACCTTCAGGCGCTACTGTCTATTTGGACAGCATTGAAATTGGAACAACACCCTTACACCATACTTACAGGCCGTCACCCGAAAAATATTATGACCTTTTCATAGAAAAAGAAGGATGTACCCCCGCACAAAAAACACTCACGGCTCAAAGTTCCCCACACATTATCCTCAAACTTTCTACACTCACTAACCAAAATCCAATTGACTTACTTTATTCCGACGCTGCCTTGAGCCTCGATCATATTGTGCCCACTGCATCAATTTCAAAAACAAACCTCATTGAAGACCTTTCAAAATTTAACCAAAAGAAAAACGCATGGGTGTTTTTATTCACTTCAAAACCTGCTTATTATAGATTTTGTTTTTTTAAAAATAATCACAACCAATGGTGGTGCGAAAAACAACCTGTCGCCCTATCGGGGTTGAGAGCCGCCTTACCAAAGCTTTATGCTAGCTATCTGAATACATTACCCCTTCCCAAACCTCGTCGACTTATGTCAGATAAATTATCGCCCGTCACGTCCCCACCTTTACCCGGCAAAATACCCCCGCCAACTTCAAATACTTGGCCTTGGGTCATCGGTGGTGCAGCTCTCGCGGGAATCGTCTCAGCCGCCCTGCTGATTACAACAAGTGAGGACAAAGAAGGACCTGTCCCCGTCACGTTTGAATTCCCTGGCCTTAAAAATTGACACTTGTTTTTGTTTGCCCCACCCCACGAATGGCGCTTCCTCATGGCAATTTGTTGCGTTTTTTGATATGGTTTTTCTAACATGAGGACACGCCCTAGTCTTCAGATCTGCCAATGGAGGAAACCATGTTATTCACGTCAGAAAGCGTCACGGAAGGTCACCCTGACAAACTAGCTGATCAAATCTCTGACGGTATTTTAGATGCCATCTTAGCTAAGGATCCTCATGCCAGAGTGGGCTGTGAAACTGCCCTAAGTGGTGGATTGGTCGTCGTTCTGGGTGAAATTTCAACGAAGTGCTATGTTGAAATACCTGAGGTCGTCAAAAATGTGATCGAAGATGTTGGTTATTGCGACCCGGCAATGGGGATCGATTTCAAAAGTTGCGCCGTTCTAACCTCCATTTCAAAGCAAAGCCCTGATATCGCACAAGGTGTAAACAATGCTTCTGATGACCAGAATGAAATGGGTGCTGGTGATCAAGGCATGATGTTTGGGTATGCGATAAAAGAAAGCCCCGAGCTTTTACCCCTGTCCATCTCGTATGCTCATAAATTAGCACGTCGGTTAGCTAAAGTTAGAAAAGAAGGCATTATTCCCTACCTATGGCCTGACGGCAAAACCCAAGCCACCATCCAATATGATGACAGTGGGAAACCTGTATCTATTGAAACGCTTGTTATCAGTGCTCAGCATCACCCGAAAGTCACACAAGCAGAGATAAAAGATGATGTGATCCGGCACGTCGTGACACCCGTTATCTCCCCTGAACATTTAACTCCAGAAACACAAATACATGTAAACCCTACGGGTCGTTTTGTAGAGGGTGGACCGAAGGCGGACGCAGGACTCACGGGTCGTAAAATTATTATCGACACCTATGGCGGCCATGGTAGCCATGGGGGCGGCGCCTTCAGTGGCAAGGATCCCTCAAAGGTCGATCGATCTGCATCTTATATGGCTAGGTATATCGCAAAGAATCTAGTCGCCGCTAATGTATGTGATCGAATTTTGGTTCAACTTGCTTATGCCATCGGCAGAGCTCAGCCCGTGTCTATTCATGTGGACACCTACGGCACGCACCGAGTTAACGAGTCTGGAATTTTGGATTGTATCCGGGAACTCATGCCATTAACACCTAAGGGTATTATCCAACACTTAGACTTACTCAGACCTATCTACAAAAATATAGCTGCTTACGGCCATTTTGGTGTAGATGAGACAATTTACCGATGGGAAAAAACAGATAAGGTTGAAGCCATCCAAGCTTTTTTTAAGCTGCCTTCATAATAGATCTTAAATTGTCCTGACATTTCATCAGATGATTTGTGAGGTCATTTTCAAGCACTTGCCCCATCTCACGAAATTGCCTGCCGTGATACAAGTCAAATGTTTGCTGAATCGTGCGTGCAATCTGGTCCGACAGTTCATCAACAGACCCCCCTGAACTATCCCAATCAGCTTTTGCTAAGTAAGGCTCTAGAGTTTTAAGTTCTCTTAATACCCAGTCAACCGCTTCGAGACAATAAGTCCAATAACATTCTGCTTCTTCTAAATTCTCGGCGTAGAAAAACTCTGCACATAAATTGACACCGTATACTAATTTGGTTACATATTGACTGACTTCTTCAAGTTTTAATGTGAGCCCTTCTAGTTTCGCATCCGTCTTGATTTCAATGGTCAATTGTCCGGACTGATCCCAAAAAGGTTTTAAATAAGCGGGTGTCAAATGGGTGATGTGTGCTCCGTTTACAAAAATGGCTCCTATTCTTCGAAATTGGCTCTCATATTGAAAACGAATAATATTTAAAAATTCAACAAGATGCTCCAACCTGCGTGGCGCTATAAAAAACTGTTCTCCATCTATAACAATATTTACTTGCACGTATGACAATCCTTTTTAAGATACACTTGAGATCGGCTGAATATTGGGCAAGGTGTAGATATTTTATGTTATTTCACAAATATCATTCTAAGTATCTGATTTATTTCATTTTTATCAGGACATAGCTCAAGTAAATAGGTTAGCGCTACGGAGGAACCGCCTTTGAGGGCTTCAAGCAAGTAAGCTTGCGCTGGCTCTTTATCTCCTTTGGCAAATGCACTTAATCCTAAGTGCAATTTTAGAGACAAGACATCAGGAAAAAAACGAGTTCCTTTCTTTAAAATCGACGTCGCAAGCTCAGCTTCATGCTTAGCAAGAAAGTAGGCTGCTGCAATGTGATAGTACTTGGGGGTTTTCTCCTCAAGTAAAGATAGTTTTGTCGCATACTGTTCATACACATCAAAGTCACGAGATTTTAAAGCAGATTTTAGAGCCATAATCCAAACTTCTGATTCAGTTGAGGGGTAAGTCAGCCTGAGGGACAAGACAGACCACAATGTCTTAAAATGCCTAAGTAAAGCATCATAACACCGTGTCTGGTATAACCGTTGATACCAGCCCAGCACATCTAGAATATCCTCAGAACGTTCAACCAACTGTGCGTGACACGTCATAGCTTGGTGTGTGTGCCCTTCAAATTCTTCAATGGCAATGAGCTTTCGATAAGCCACCAAATCCTTGGCATTCTCATCAATAAGCTTGTGGGCTACAATACGGGCGACACGGTAATCTTGGTTTCGAATTAATGTATCCAGATACTTGTGAGGTGATGCATCCGTAAACCCCTCAATTAAACTAGCCACAACGCCCCCTTAATCCTTGGCTGCAGATACATCAACCCTACATCCTTGGCTGATAAACAACTTTTATTTTATCACAGGCAGAAGATTCTCGTTTGATTAATATATACTTTGTCCTACGTCAACCTTTGTTAAAATGAATGCATGGGATTTATATTAACGCCAATCAAATTTGTAATATTTGCCTTCGCTGTTTTTGGGTTTCTGCAAATCAAAGTGGGGGACAAAAGTTTATTCAATCATTTAAATTCCTTCTTTAATTCAGAAACTGAAATGGTTTTAGATTCGGAAGAAGGCCCTACAAAAAAACCTCTCGTCAGTACATTGATTAGCGACGAAACACTTGAAGAACTCGATGATGTCACTCAGGGTATGAAACAAGAACTTCAGAAAAGCCTAACCACACTTAAAGAAGTAACCCCTGACCTTATCCCCTTACACCCACCACCATCTGAGATGTTGAATAAATCTCAAGAGAAAAATATTGCCAGGGCACCTCGCAAAAAAGTTTTTCCGGGGACATTGATTCCAAAAGAACTTATGAATCCAAAACGGCTCAAAAAACCTTTTTCCGATACACTCGATTCTAGAATCCAATCGAAAGAGCTATCCAATCAAGATCGTCAGGAACTCAACGACCTGTTAGATGTCTTACCTTAGACCCGGTCTCTGAGACCGGGTCGATAGTTGCTATTTGTTATTACGATATGAGGACACGCCCTAGGGTGAACCGTGGCCGCCTGGAATGACTCTTCCTGGCACTTCTCCGTGTTTGAAAACAGGAGTCACTTTTCCATTCTCATCAACATATACGACCGTGCCATCACAGTTCGATGAATTGTTAAAATTTACACCACCTGCAGAATTTTGTTGTTGCTGAAGTTTAAGCAACAACTGTGCTCGAGCATTCCCTTGAAGTTGGACTATATTTCCAATGGAAACGGGCGCAACAAAGAACGTTAGAAAACCCACACTAAAAATAAATAAGCTAAATAAGAAATTTTTCGGCTTCATACTCTCTCCCGCATTCCTACAACGTCGGAATTGAATTTGCACTTGCAATCGCTCTGATATTTAATGGCGCCTCAAACAAAGGATGCAATGATGCAGCTGCCATTACGTTTATATATGGTCTAAATCCGTCAATTGATATTTTATTTGCAATGATTATAGGCCTTAATTTGGGATTATAGGATTTTGCAACAAGTTCTGAAATAGTGCCCACATCAGAATAATTAAAAAGAATCTCACCCACCTTGCTTTGGCTAATTTTCAATGGTTGACCCAATGCGTTATATCCAAATTTCATCACTGTCCCAGTTTTTTTATTGATGAGCGATGACATCAACCCTTCTTTATACTTCAGCTCAAAAGAGCCTTCCGGCCCCCGTGCTGTTTTAGGTAGGTTTGTATTGGGATAGTACGTATAAGCATATCTTCGACTACCACGTGTAACGGCGTTCGGCCTTACATTACCCCCTTTGTACTCAAACTTTGCCACACCAGCGACATCTTTAATTTGCCTCACTCGACCGAGATCATCATATTTGTAAGACACTTTTTTTCCACCCTGTGAAATTAAAATCGGGAGTCCTTGTTCATTGTTCGTTTTAGCGATTTCAACTTTCCCATCAAACTCTTTGAAATAAGAAAGATAAATGGATCCGTCTCTTGCTCGACGTTTGAATCTCTGCTCATAACGCTCCATTCGGATAAGCGCCCCTTTTGCACTTTTATGTCTCACGGTCAATTTTTGATCCAAAGAATTAGATCCCACTACATAACTGTACGAAGATGAGAAACCATTATCTTTTGTGATCCGACTTACCCATCCTCTTTTGTCATGCGTGATTTTTATTTTACGACCATCCTGAATGCCTAATTCCGTCAGTTGTCCTTTTGGGTTATAACCATAATTTATCTTCTCCCCACGCGAATCAATTGTCGAAGCCAGTAAAATTGAATTGTTCTGTTTTTTATATTTGAATCGCACTGTGATGGGCGTTTGGCTATTAGGCTTTGTTAATGTGACCCGACTTATAACATTTCCTTTATAAGTAAATCGCGCCATATGACCAGAACGATCAGTAATTCGAGCTAACCGATACCCCTTATCTTTTTTCTTCCACGCCAAAATCCATCGATTTCCCATCGCATCAGAGACCAAAATAAGATTGCCCTGTTTATCGTACGTCCTTTTTGGCCGGCCTGGCGCAACAGACTCGAATGTTCCGAGCGGAGTCCTGACGATGTATTGTGCAGGATAGGTTCGATGCATCCACTTATTCCCTTTTAAATAAGACACCTTCGATCCAAAATATTTTCGATACATATCACGTCTAAAAAACTCGTCCGTTTTTAATTTCCGCTCTAAATTTGTGTAATAGGCCGAAGTTTGGTTCGGATCTTCTTTCTTAATTTTTTTGATTAATCGATTTACACCACTTGCAGTAGATCCAGTCGAATAAACCTCAGCACGACCACCCGCAATAAACTCATTTATCGAACCATCCGGCATAAAACGAAGGTAGCTATCATAAAATGGTGAATTCCCATATCCGTTAGAGCCTTCGTACTTCGAGCGACTGTTATTGACAAACCCTATAAAAATAGGCAGTGGCTCATTGAAAAATGAAAAAAGCCTAACTTGTACATTCACATTACCGTTATTTAAATTGACGCCCACCTTGGGTACGTTTAATGCCCTAGGCTTGGCTGCACCAAATGATACAGGATTTATTAAAAACAATAATGAAAACGCAAGTGCGCCTCTAAATGCGTCCATTGGTTTTTGTCGCATAATTCCCCTCAATGAGTTAGATAGATCCCCTCAAGGGTTATTATACTACACTTTGATATCAATGATTTTCCAAATAGCGAGTCCACCCAGCACTTGAAGTACTAAAATCATGCCCAACATCACCCATCCAATAGGGGTGGTAAACATCGGTAGAATTTGGTTGGGATCGATCATATACAACATGATAGCAAGCCCAAATGGCATAGCCATAATAATAGCCCCTTGCACAATCCCTTGAGTTACCATCGCTGATATTTTGTTCTTAATCTTAATACGCTCACGAATGGTATGTGTAATGGTGTCGAAAGTCTCAGCCAAATTACCCCCGGTCTCTTTTAAAATAACAATCGCTGTAGCAAGCATTTCAACATCCTCTAAGGGCATTCGATTAGATAAATTTTCAAACGCGGCTTCGATAGTTGTTCCAAGCTGCGTTTCACTCAGGATCAATCCAAACTCTTGAGAGATAGGATTTGGCATTTCTTGACTTACTAAGTCGATCGTCTGAGAAATGTTCAACCCACTTCGAAGTCCATTAGCCATCAGCGTTAACGAATCGACCATTTGCATACCAAATTTTGAAACGCGCCTTTGATGATAAACGTCCGCTACTTTTAATGGAATTTTGCTTGCAATAAAAACAAATATCGATCCCGCCAATATGCCAACTATGTAGTAAGGCAAACACAAAGCAAAGGCTGTTAAAAACCAAAATCCGTAGTACCCATAGAACCATTTTGAAAGTCGTTGAGGCGAAAGTTTGATGAAATCAACGCCCAACTGCAAAGAGAGTGCCTCCATTTGATGCTCAAATCCAGCTTTTACTCGATTATAAATACCTGGCAGAATTAAACGAATACCTGTGAAAATTGCGATAAAAATTAAAAAAAAGAATACACGCTCACCCCAACCGTCTGGGAAAAACCTAATAAATACCTGCGTCATGATGTACTCCTTAAAAGAAGCTATGCTGTTTTCTTAAATTTCGCCATTCGATCTTCGAACCCAGGTTTCTCTTCTTCAGGTTTAAAAAGCTCTCTATCATATTCAATACCCAACTCATCAAGCTGTTGTGTGATTTGAGGCACGTACCCAGTAGCTGTAAAATACCCTTTCACTTTTCTGTCCTCATCAAGTCCGAGTTTTCTAAATTCAAAGATATCTTGTGTTGTAACTACATCACCTTGTATTCCGGAAACTTCAGTAATATACGTTACCTTTCTAGATCCGTCACTGAGCCGAGCTTGTTGAACCACATAATGAACCGCACTCGCAATTTGCTCTTTAATAGCTTTAGCAGGCAACTCCATCCCAGCAAACAAACACAACGTTTGTAATCTCGCTATGCAGTCCCTAGGGCTATTCGAGTGAACCGTTGTCAAACTCCCATCATGACCAGTGTTCATAGCTTGCAACATATCGAGCGCTTCTCCGCCTCGACATTCTCCCACCACAATTCGATCAGGTCTCATCCGCAAACAGTTTTTAACCAAATCACGGATACTCACTTCCCCTTCCCCTTCTACGTTAGGAGGGCGAGTCTCTAGTCTCCCCACATGATCTTGCGGCAAATTCAATTCTGCTGAATCTTCTACCGTAATAATCCGTTCACTTGACGGGATAAAACTGGAGATAACATTTAGTAAGGTTGTTTTCCCGGAACCTGTACCTCCTGAAATCACAATATTACAGTGCGCTTTGACGAGCGCCTCTAAAAATGCAGCCATCTCAGGAGTCATTGAACCAAAGGAAACAAGATCCGAAGCTGCCAATCGCTCTTTAGGAAATTTTCGAATTGTGAGCATGGGTCCCTGCATCACACAGGGTGGAATAATGGCATGGACCCGGGATCCATCTTTTAATCGGGCATCGACATAAGGCGTTTTCTCATCAATCCGCCTTCCGACTGCTGCAACAATCCGCTCAATCACCTGAAGTAACTGATGATTAGAACTAAACAAGGTTTTTGAAAGTTGAATCTTGCCGTCTTTTTCAAGGTAAATCTGATGTGCATGGTTCACCATAATTTCAGTAACCCTATCATCAGCTAATAAATCTTCTAATGGACCTAATGCCAAGGCTTCATCCAAAACCTCTTTTACAATAGCTTGCATTTCTTCACGTGTTTTAAACGGATGATCTTCTCTTTCCAAAATAGTCAAAATAGCTCGTTTGGCTTTTTCACGTAGCGCCATTTTTTGCTGCGGCGTCATATCTTTGCTTGAAGCTACATCCTTCAAATCCAAGGTTTCAAGTAGACTTTTGTGTACATGCAACTTCAAATCGTTTCTAACTTTTGTACTTTTCTCGTCAAAACTGATTTTTTCACCCTT
Organism: Deltaproteobacteria bacterium; assembly: GCA_029262815.1. Lineage (GTDB taxonomy): Bacteria > Bdellovibrionota > JAJCYS01 > JAJCYS01 > JAJCYS01 > JAJCYS01. The sequence goes on from JAJCYS010000008.1 coordinate 191,159, forward strand.
AGCTACAGGCGCTTCCCCTTGCTCTCCAGCTTTTGGCATTGGCGCTTTGGGTTTTTTAGCGGTAATTTGTTTGAGGCGATGCAAAATTTTCTGCTCAACTACACTTCTTGCCAGTTGAACACATCCTTTGGCAATCTGGGTATTTGGCTGATGAACGACAAGGGGTTGAGCTTTAGCCAATGAAAGCGCGGCTGCACCTGGTTCATTCGGAATAATGAGGGATACTTTTTTGTTAAGATGCTTCTGAATGACAGCAGGCTGAATAGGACCTTTAGGGTTATGTTTATTAAGCAATACGTAAATCATTTCTGAAGGAAACAAAAGTCTCTGCAACCGCCCTAGACATTTACGGCTTTGGTTCAGCACCAACACATCTGGCTCGACCACAGTTAAAATCAATGTGGCTTCCTCAAGAAAAGGGACGACGAGTGATTCCGGCCCAACCCCTAGATCGGCTATAATATACGTATATGTTTGAGAGGCCACGTCAAGCATCGGCCCAATACTGTGAGGTCGAATGGGGTGATCAATCCGAATGGGATTAAAGAACGTTGCCAGATCTATATCATGAGCCGTGGGACTTACAGCAGTGGCAAATTGTGACTTTGAAATTTTTTCTTCGCCTACTTTCTCGAGAACACCCTCTAGATAATTTTTGGATGTGACACCGTTGATAATATCCAAATCACCAGATCCACTTGGATCAGCGTCCAAAAGAAGGGTCTTGACCTTCGATTGACGAGCAAAGGCAATTGCGAGGTTTGTAGCCAATAAAGACTTACCTACACCACCTTTTCCACCTAAAACGGCTATAACGTAAGAGGATTCCTTCATATCTCTCTTACTAATCGAAATTTTCGCTTAAACTCTTTAGAGGCCTCTACCATATCTTCGGGTCCCGTGATCACCTCAGGTGTCAAGAATATGATGAATCTGCTCTTTCCATGCGTAAAATTGCGGGTTTTGTCCATATCAAAAATTTTTGTGTTAGCAGCTGGATTTTGCCCAAATCCACGCCTTAAAGTCTCATTAAAGAAGCCCCCTATCGCCCCACTTTGCCCTTTATTGAGTAAAACTTCGGTTTTGATCTGGTTTGTCGTTGATTGAGCGTTATTGCCCCCTACGAGCTCATTGATGCCCACATCAACACCTAACTGTATCTGCCTTGATTTATCTAGGATTTTCGCTGAAACAGCAAATTTGGTGTTCACCTGCTTAAAATTGATAATATTATCTCCAGCCTCTGTCTGTCCGCTCACAAATGGCACATCAATGCCTGTCACGATACTGGCTGGAGATTTGGCATTATCTTTGACTAATACAGTAATCGTTTTGAGTAGCCTTGCGTGATCAAGTGAGACAGCTCGAGCCAACTTCGGAAATAAATTGCGAATGGTCCCTGTGATCGTACCTTTAAGGCCATCTTTAAGATCTAATGTAATTTCAGATCTATCTTCAATGGTTGGGGACCATGAGAAAGAAAAAGACCGGACGTATGCTTTACTTAGTTCAACATATTGAAGCAAAATCTTGATCACTTTTTGGGGCGGGGCTGGTGGCGTTGGGCGAACTGTCATCAAATTCACGATCGTTGGCGACTGTGCTTCCTTCACCCCAGCTGTGGGTTTATAGATCCCCGGAATCATTGTCTTAGCAATTTTAATAATATTGTCACGCTCTAAGGATCGGTTCACCTGCCCTTCGAAAATGTATTTCCCCTGAATTGCACGAACGGATACACCTGGTTTTGCAATACGCTCTTCGATTTCTTCTGCGTAACGATTTTGAGTATCTGGACTCAGGCGTGTCAAATTAACAACCATCGGGTACTGTTTCACAACTGCTAAAATTCGCGTGATATCCCTTGGAATAAGAATTTCTCCGTCTAAGAAGATACGTTGTCCCACGATTCGAAACATGAGCCCTTCAGCTGTGGCTAGCAGCGTTTTCAGTTCTGATAAAATTTGAGTTAGATTGTGTGGTGAAACACTAATTTTAAAAACAAATCGCAAGAAACGTTTGCTGTCATAAATCCTAAGCTCAGTTGTCCCTGCTTTCTTCGCCTCGAGCGCAACTTCGCTCCTAGGGCTCCCTTCGGAATCTTTGAGATTAGGAAATGCCTTAAGTTTGATCATTTCAGTGTTAACGAGCGTGTATGACCCTAATCGAAATGGCATTCGAATAATTTTGGCTTCCCCGATACTTAGCGGGAATTCAAACGAGTCTGACAGGATTTTTTTTCTTCTCAACCTAGGTTCGTGCTTACTTAAATCCCAGAACGGAATATCGCTCCCTTCAGGAGGCGCAACAGAAGATATGGTTTGAGATTGAGCGTATGCAAATTGAGTGGCAACTACTACAGCCACTACAGTACACACCATCCATAAAAAAGAAAAACCGCCTTGTTTTCCCATACTTGTATTGTAACTCAACTGGATTAATATTACTTGTTAAGTAGGTTCTCTTGTTTAAAGCTTGTCGTCTCACCTACTCTTCGATCATTTCCATTTCGCAGAACAACATAATTTTGTCCCCCCGAAGCCATCGTCCAAATAAGCTTTTGTGCATTTTCGGGCGTTAGCTCGATCGTAATCGTTGTAAATGCACGTTTGGTACGTAAATCCTCAACCCTTGGTTGTTGGCTGACAGGATCCAGCAAGAGTTCTCTCGGGATCTCATTTTGTATCTGTGCTCCAGTTGCCAATACGAGCACATCTTGCAAAATGTTCCTCACAACAATTTCTTGGGACGTCCCCTCTCTCACTGTCAGAGCGGATAAAATATCAATTCGGTTTCCAGGTTTAATGAGTTTATTGACAGCCGTTGCTTCAGAAACCGGAATACTGATCGCTCTTTTCCCGATTGAAACTTGACCACTCACACCCGTTTCAACCCCTTGGAATAATAGCTTGGTCTTCACAATTTGTTCACCCCGTAAAATGGTCGTCGAGGCGACAGTCTTTGCTGTGATGAATAACGCTTCGCGCTCATCAGCTGTGATATATCCCGGCTGCAAGAATCGTTTCGGCACCGGGACGGCCTCAATCATATCGGGATAAATATCTTGTAGCCCTTGAATATCTTGCTTCGCAATAAGCACTACGACTTCCTCTCCAAATGCTCGTTTTACCTCTGCTTCCTTGTCAGACACATAGGAATAAACCATTAACATAGCTAGTCCTGCAATGGCTGCACTAATGGTCAGCGCTCGTGAGTTACTCATGATGTATCCTCCTAATCACACTCTGGCCGCACACAAATTCCTAATCGTGATCGAACCAATACTTTTGCCCCTTGACGGGCTTGAAAATCGATTAAACTACCTGCTAAGGTTTTGGTACTATAAGGTCTGTTTTCGTAAGTAACCCACATGGCACCTTTTCCAAAAGGGACTGCCAATGGGGGACCTGCTGGATTTGGACCCAAATAATCCACTGTGTATTTCGCATAATTATTGAGACGTAAAAATAAATTAAGCCGAAGATACTTCTGCTGTTCTGCAGAAGCGCGAACGACCTCAACCCCTTGCATCAACCAAACAATCAAAACAATGATCAAAGGAAGGATAAAAATCATCTCGATAAGCGCCTGCCCTTTTTGGGTATTCGGCCGCCTTTTACTAACACCCATTATCTGAGGCCTCCCGCAATACTGCTTCTCGGTTTACGCCTTGAAGATAAGGGAAATGTTTATCGACAAATTTTTCAAAATATTTGTAACATTCATCCTGGCTGGGTTCTCTGTCCATGTATGTTTCTGAAACAAGCTTCAATCGAGAAATTCGTTTGACATCTTCGCCTCGAATAATACCCAACGGCGGGATCAAGAACAGAGGCACCTCATATTCCATACGAACCCCTGACACAATGCGTACACCCGTCTTGGGATTAGGATATGTCGCAATGGATCGTACAGCCCGATCCGGTGCTGTTAAAAACTTTACCATTGGGCCGAATGCACCTTCGCCCCGCATGCCCAACATTCTAGTCAACATCTTTTGCGCCAACGCCTCTTGAATTTCTCGGTTATGGTGGGATGCGTACAAGGTCCGCGCTGACATAAAAACGGCGTAATCAATGTACTGCGTGACTAAAAATACATAGCAAAGGTTTATGAACAGGAAGATAAAGAACAAAATTGAAGACGACACAAGTACGAATTCAAGCACACTTTGCCCCTTTTGCGTTTGGCGTCTTGGCTTAAAAATGACGCGGCACCACTTTCGATGGATGGCCCGGATGTTTAGCATCATAGCTGTTATTCGCACGTACTCCCCTGTCACCGTATCGGACAACACCTTCGAAACCTTTACTTATGGTTGTTAAAATTTTTGGCAATGGCGTTTGCATAGCCTTCATCGCGGCAAAAATTACCACAGTCATCATGGCAGTCAACATAATGTACTCAATGACCGTTTGGCCTTTCTCTGACTGTTTTTGATTCAACTGAACCACAGCTCACTTCCAAATTAAATATGCCCATGTGCCTAAGAACATGGCGAGCCCCAATGGCCTTTGATAGACACGACTGGGCGTCAACATCCACCGCTTGGCATACAGGCTTAACCAGAGCCCTTTTACAAAATCCAGTAGACGGCCATCTTCAATCATGTAAAGAATTGAGACCAGACCTGCCGAAATAAACATACAGGCTAATGCAAATGGCATATCTGAGGGCCCAACCCACGCATAAAAAGCCATCATAAATTTAACATCCCCAGCTGCAATCACCTTGAGAGACATCAACCCCGTACACAAGACAAACCAGAGAACACCAATACCGATATAGGTACTGAGATACAAAAATCCATTCCAAATCGAATCAAATTCGACCAACAATAAAACATGATAAAGAAATCCGGCAAAGAAAATCGGGAACGTTATCGCATTAAATATCTTCTTATGGATCATGTCTGTCATGGCACAGACGAGCGAAAATGACAAAAGAACGGCGTCTACAGGCATCATCCCGGCGGCCAACCCGCACCCGTAAGCAAAATAATACTTAGATTACCGCCGAGTTGTCGAGCTCCTAAAGTAAGCACCTCGGTGAAATATTTAAACAACCAGTTCCCAAACACAGACAAAAGCAAAAACAACAGAAGCATCTCAACCAACGCCTGACCACGCCTCTGAGTTAACCCTTTTTGGATCCATGAAAAAACTTTAGAACGCACCATCGATGTTATTCACTTTTTTCTCAATTTGGGTAAACACGGTGTCTACTAATGATTTGAACCGGGTTTTAAATTGCTGCCCTAGAGTTAAAACCACACCGACAATCACTGCAATAATTAGCATGTACTCCACCGCAGTTTGCCCTGTCTCATCCTCCAAAAACTCAGCCCAAAAACGGCCCCAAGTTCCCATATCGCCTCCTCGTACGCCGCGCAACACATGCACGGTTTCATCTTCTATATCGGCTAGTTAAGGACTAAACCTGAGGCTAGAGTTGCTTTCTATAGATTTTTAATCCAAAACAGAGTAACCTTTTGAAATCAAAGGAAAATATGCCAGCAAAATCAATCAAAAGCAAAGCTTTAGTGAGCTGTTTAAAGCAGGTTTATCCTGATGCTACCTGTGAGTTGAACTACGAAACCCCTTTTCAGTTACTCATTGCCACCGTTTTAAGTGCTCAGTGTACGGATAAACGGGTGAATATCGTGACTCAGGTATTATTCCGAAAGTATCCAGATGCTGCTCGACTCTCTAAATGCACGATCAAAACTTTAGAAGCGTTGGTACGCTCTACTGGGTTTTATCGAAATAAAGCAAAGAATATCCTGGCAACCTCTAAAATACTTGTCCAAGAATATGATGAGAAGGTACCACAAACACTCGAAGCATTAACCCAACTGCCAGGCGTGGGACGTAAGACCGCAAACGTTGTGTTAAACAACGCTTTTCACATACCGTCTGGAGTAGTTGTTGACACGCACGTCTCTAGGCTATCAAAACGATTCGGATGGACAACCTCGAAAAACCCTGAACACATTGAGCAGACATTACAAAAGATCATCCCGAAAAAAGACTGGATCATATTGTCACATTTACTTATTGCCCATGGGCGCAACCATTGCAAAGCTCAAAATCCAAAATGTAGGTCGTGTCCCTTGGAATCGATCTGCCCCCAGATTGATGTACCGAAGAAATAAGATTGAGTTACATGATATGATGGCTACGTCATGGGGGGCAGCAAACGTTTTTACACCTTTCCTAGGAAGTTCAAATGGAGCGTTTCTTGTAGCCTAACACCACCGAAACTCGCTTGCGACTGGCATCTTTGGAAGCAGCTCGGACACGATTTTCCACTATCCCTATGGCCACCACATTTTCATGAACAAACGTCTATAGAGGCAGTCATTGATTTTCTAAAGGAAGCCCATATTTCGAACTTAACGTGTCCTCTTTTTCTGAGTGACATTATGCCAACCCCCCATCAAATAAATACTGATGCAATACAAGTTTATGTAAATCGGCTCAGGCAATTGAAAACACACGGAATTTCTGTGACACTCATTCTGCATCCATTTATCCACCCTACTTGGTTTCATGAACAAACACCCTGGCACTCGCCAAGTTCTGTTGAGTCATTTTTAAGACCATTTAAACAAGTCATCCCCATTTTAATGCCCTTTGTCGATCAATGGATTACCTTTAATGAGATGAATGCTTGGCTTTTTGGGGCTTATTTTGAAGGCTGTTTTCCCCCTGGTCACATGAATCCACATCTAACAGCAATGGCCTGTCGAAACATTATTGAGTGCCACGTCAAACTATATGACTATTTAAAACAGACACAGCTTAAACTCGGCTTTGACCAATCAGTTGGCTTGTCACTGCATACCAGTTATTTCTATCCATCTAGAAAAACTCACTTAGGAGATTGGGCGAAAGCATCTTTTATGACCCGAGTTTATCAACAAAGTTTTTTTGATATTTTTAAAAAAGGAACATGGGCTGGCACCCGCTACTTAAAAGAAACACCTATTGATCTAAATTTTGCTAAAGGGGCGCTCGATTTTATGGGGCTTACTTATTTTTCACAGACAGCTGTCAAATCTCAAGCTGACATGCCATTCAAAGCAAAACCCTCCCCATCCATTTCAAAGTCACCGCTTTCTTTGCTTAACTGGGAGTCTTCACCTAAAGGGCTCTATAAGGTACTCAAGCAATGCGCAACCTACAAAATACCCCTATATATTTGTGACAATAGCTTCCCCTCTTTGAATGAACAGGCCAAAAGCCGTGTGGTGCATCAAAATTTATTTCAAATAAAAAAAGCATTAGAAAACAAAGTTCCTCTTAAAGGATACTGCTACGGCGCACTTTACGACAGCCAGCAGACAAAACATCAAGGTATTGCAAGTTGGGACGCTCACAAAAGACGTTTGATGCTCAACAAATCTGGAATCTATTATTCTGGCACTGTCAAAACAAACACCATGATGTTACACGCATGAGTTTCATTACATTGACTTGGCTGACGCTTTTATTCATTTTTTCGTCATTACGGTTTGCATGGTGGCGCATCCCGCCCTCATTGAGTCGACCGAGAATATTGATGTATCACATGATCGAACCCCATCGACCTGACCATCAATTAAATGCCTATAGAGTTTCTCCGGACACATTTGAGTTACATCTTAAGTGGATCACAAAAAACAATTGGACTACTTACACAATATCCGAATACCAAATTCTGAATAAAAAGCCAAAAAAATCACTGTGTCTGACGTTTGACGATGGATTTGGAAGTCTATTTACAAATGCTTTTCCGTTATTAAAAAAATACAATTGCAAAGCCACAATCTACCTAGTTCCTGATCGACAAACAAATGTTTGGGATTTGGGTATTGAAAAAGATGGGACTTCTCTACTGACTAAAGAGCAAATCCAAGAACTGAGTCATTCAGGGCTGGTTGAGTTTGGGTCACATACGGCTACTCATGCTGATCTCAAACAAGCCGATATTCATAGAATCAAACATGAGCTTATGGCCTCAAAGAAAAAAATTGAAAACCTTGTGAATCAGCCTTGTCGTTCATTCGCCTATCCTTACGGGCGATTTACGAAACAATCCATTTCATGGGTTAAAGAGGCAGCTTACAAAACAGCTGTTACAACACGCCCAGGTATTGCTGATTTTAATAACCCGTATCAATTAAACCGTATAAACATGCATGGATTTGATACCTTTTTTGATTTTTATCTACGTCTAACACGTGGCAAAAACAAACTATAAGGGGAAGTGATGATCACATTAATGATTCATACTGGACTATGCATATTTATGACGGGCTTAACTTGGACGATGCAAATTGTTCACTATCCTGCATTTCGCTATATTGATGAAACTAGATTTTGTAATTTCACGCGATTTCACACGAGACATATCAGCTTTATTGTTGCGCCGATGATGTTAGCAGAACTGATTAGCGGTCTATACTTAGCCATTATATCCGAGGCAACTATTCTATATTTTGCCTATATCAACTTAGGTTTGCTTGTAACAATTTGGGCCAGCACTTTCATTCTAAGTGTCCCGTGCCACAAGAGACTCTCAGTTGAGTGTGACGTTTCAGCAATTTCAAAATTGGTGTCGACAAACTGGATCAGAACGTTTCTATGGACAGCTCGTTCGTGCCTCTTGTGCTATGCTGTCTTGACGCTGTATCGCTCACACCCTCTCTAGAAAGGACACCTGCCTAATGATGAATTCAACACGCTCATTGAAAATTTTCTTTATTCTCAATTTACTTGCTGTTGTTGGACTTTGTGCCTCTGCCATCACAGCAGCTAAAATTGTCGATTTCGGATTTTTTGTTTTCCCTTGTTCAAATATAATTTTTTCGCTCCTCACCTTTCCAATTACAGACATTATTTCAGAAGTGTGGGGCAAACAGTACGCTAAAATAACCGTCTACATATCTTTCTTTGCTCAAGCTTTATTTGTAGGATTGATACAGCTTTCAATCTATGCGCCTGCTGCGTCTTTTTGGCAAAATCATAGTGCTTACAACATTGTTTTAAGTACTGGACCTCGAGTGTTGATCGCAAGTATGGTTGCTTTTTTAACTGCGCAGTTCTGGGATGTCTATATCTACGCTTATCTAAAACGGTCCACTAAGGGTCGATTTCTCTGGATTCGAAATAATATTTCTACGTTCTCAAGCCAACTTATTAATTCAACTTTATTCATCACGATCGTTTTTTATAACAAACAGCCAATTCTTCCCCTTATCATCGGGTCTATTTTTCTCAAATGGATGATTGCCGCATTTGACACACCCCTAGTGTATTATGGCGTCCATAAAATCAACTACTTACTTAAAGGTGAGTCTTTAGCATTTAAGGCCACTGAGTAGAGGATCCCCACTAATGATAAAATATACATATAGGGATGAAATGGGATGCCTTAAAACTATTATGTACCCTATGTTTTCTGTTCATACTAATTTTTTGCCAGCCTATTCACGCCCATTCATGTCCCCGTTCTTATGACGACTTAAAAAATGTAGAATCGCTTACCCTGAACGACAAAATCCAATACCAATTTATGTTAAATTTCATCAGCCATCATCTATACAAGAATAACCAAGATAGTCTTGCAGACACATTACGTTCTCAGACTCCCGATTATTTAACTTGGACTTTTATTAAAACTTCTGCAATAGCTAGCGCACTTAGATATATCATTAGCAAAATCACAAAAAATACCTTAATCGACGGTATTACATCCGCTCAAAAAGCATTAGCCGATTATGAAGCTCCCCTAAACGAACTGAAAATCCCAATTATTAAACAATTTGTTCACTGGTATATTGAACAGATCTATATTGCCAAAATTCAAAGACATCCGTCTGAAATTATACAGTTACATAGCTTGCGAAATACTATTTTATTGCTAGTTGAAAATGTCAAACAACATTGGGCCGACCCACAAAAAAATAATCAAGCCCTGTTGTTATTTGGAACCTTACAAAACCCCCAAAAATCACAAGTTGTCTCAGTCATCACTGCTAGTGAGTATGATCTCAACGAAGCTCTAAAAAGAGGTGGCAAAAGAGGAACGGGGACAGAACTAGGTATGGGCTTATCTGTTCTTATGCCCTATGCTTTGGAAGGTGATCTGCCATTTACAAGCACTGTCACCTTAGCCAGTCGGGGCGAAACGATGGATTACCAAAACCCAGATTCTTTTGGTAATTATCCTATTACACAATCGGCACCCTATTTTAATGGTGCTTCAGGCACATTCTGGATTGATACCCAAATTAAGTAATCTATAAAGAGATTTTCGGGGTTAGTGAGATTGCTTCGCTACGCTCGCAATTATGATTTAGTTGGCGTAGCCAGCCGTAGCCATGAATGGCGAAGGCTGGTCGGGGTGACTGGACTCGAACCAGCGACCCCTTGCTCCCAAAGCAAGTGCTCTAGCCACCTGAGCTACACCCCGATTTCGGTTCTTACTAGTATTCCATAATCTTGCCAATGATCCTATCTCTAATTTCTGACAGGGTTATCAAAAGGCAACTGTTCTTCAAGAAACGCTTTCATCTGCTGAAACGCCTTTCCTCGGTGTGAAACTGCATTTTTGACATGCAGCCCAGCTTCCGCGAAAGTCATGTCCAACTCTGGTACATAAAAAATCGGATCATATCCAAATCCAGCATGTCCTTGACACTCAGTAGTAATCAGCCCTTCCAACTCTCCTTCAAAATAAAAATCTTGAATTCCGAGCGTCTGAACAGGCAATGTCAGACAAATCACCGTCCGAAAACGTGCCCGACGTTGGTCAAAAGGCACATTTTTTAAAGACTCTAATAGTTTCTGGATGTTATCAGAATCCGACGCATGTTCTCCAGCATATCGCTTTGAGTACACACCTGGTGCACCATCTAGCGCATACACCTCAAGGCCACTGTCATCCGCAAACGCAGGTGAGGAATAATACTCAGTAATGGTTTGTGCTTTAATTCGAGCGTTGTCGCTAAAATGTGCGCCCACTTCTTCGACCTCAGGCGCTCCCTCAAGATCTGACAACCCTTGAATCTTGACGGGCATATCACTCAACAAATCTTGATACTCAGCAAGCTTCCCCTGATTGTGAGAAGCGAAAATCAAAATTTGGTCAGGCGTCTGAGTCATCATATCTAAAATCGTTCAGCTAAAAACTGATTCTGGGCCTCTAATATATGCCGAACCCCTTTTTGACCGACAGCCAACACATCCAAGAACTGCTCATGCGAAAATGGCGCATTTTCTGATGACCCTTGGACTTCAATCCACTCATTTTGATCATTCATAACAAGGTTTAGATCTGCATCCGCCCTGGAATCTTCAACATACTCTAAATCTACTAACGATTGACCATCAACAATACCTGCACTGACTGCCGCCAATCCAAACTTTAAGGCGGCCTCAGGCACACCTTCTTTTTCAATTAATCGATTAAGAATACATTGAAGGGCTACACTCGCCCCAGTGATGGCAGCAGTACGTGTGCCTCCATCTGCAGATAGCACGTCACAATCTACCATGATTGTACGCTCACCTAACAAACTCAGATCAACCATGGCTCGCAAAGAGCGACCAATCAATCGTTGAATTTCAATTGATCGGCCGTTTTGTTTAAATCGATCCCGATTGACTCGTTCATTTGTCGATAAAGGCAACATACTATATTCAGCTGTCAGCCAGCCGTTGCCTGACCCCCTTAAAAAATGGGGCACCTTATCTACAACAGAAACACCACACAATACTTTTGTGTTCCCAAATTCAGTCAGCACACTTTGCTGAGAGGGATGAGTAATCCCTTGTGAGAAACGAAGGGTTCTAATTTCATCCCACTGTCTTGCACTTGAGCGATCAGCCATACTACACTTCCTAACTAGGCAATCAGCGGTGCGATTATTAAAGAAATGATGCCCATTAACTTAATCAAAATATTCATCGAAGGACCCGATGTGTCTTTAAACGGATCCCCAACGGTATCTCCAACAACAGCTGCTTTATGAGCCTCTGACCCTTTGCCACCAAAGTGGCCCTCTTCAATATACTTCTTGGCATTATCCCAGGCACCGCCACCGTTCGCCATCAATAAGGCGAGCAGAACACTTGCTAAAGTCGCACCACCCAGCATGCCACCCAAAGCTTCCTTACCAATCAAGAAGCCTACGAGTATAGGCGCCAATATCGTAATCAATCCAGGCAGCACCATCTCACGAAGCGCTGCATTTGTTGAAATATCAATACATTTTTCATAATCGGCAGATGCTTTGCCTTCCATTATGCCGGGAATCTCTTTGAACTGACGTCGCACTTCAACTACCATTTCATTCGCTGCTTTACCCACACTACTCATGGTTAACGCACCGATTAAAAAAGGCATACATCCACCCATCAACAATCCAATCACTACAATTGGATTGATCAAGTTGATTGTGGTTAATCCCACAGACGATGCATAAGCAGCAAAAAAGGCCAGAGCCGTTAAGGCAGCTGAGCCAATCGCAAACCCTTTACCCATAGCTGCTGTCGTGTTTCCAACCGCATCTAATCGGTCTGTGATTTTACGAACGTGATCACCTAGATGACACATTTGAGAAATACCGCCGGCATTATCAGCAATCGGGCCGTACGCGTCTACTGACATCGTGATGCCGACTGTCGCTAACATACCCACTGCAGCAATCCCAATGCCGTAAAGTCCGCAACTTGAGTAAGCAATAAAAATAGTCAAACAAATAATCAACACCGGGATCACAACACTCTGCAGTCCTACAGCAAATCCTGTGATGATGTTTGTTGCAGGACCTGTTTGAGATGCACTTGCAATTTTTCGAATAGGGCCCGCAGCCGTGTAATATTCAGTAACCAAACCAATTACAACACCCGCAACAGATCCAAAGAGCATGGCATAAAAAGGACCCAACACACTGTAGGTTTTTCCGTCAGCTACAATTTGAACGCCCGTATTTTTAATTAAGAAATAGGCTGCGACAAAAAGAACAATATTGGCCACAATGGGTGAATACCTCAATGCCTGCGCAGGAGATAGTGCTTTCTTGAGTGGAACCATGCTCAAAAGCCCCACAAAAGTGGAAATCAAGCCAATTAAAATAATACTCAAAGGCAACATCATCAGAGCGAATCGTTGATCTTCCGGCATTGACAAACTGAGTGCGATTAAGACTGTCGAGATAACAGAACCCACATAACTTTCGAAAATGTCAGCACCCATCCCAGCAATATCACCTACGTTGTCACCAACGTTATCCGCAATTGTAGCCGGATTGCGTGGATCGTCCTCTGGAATACTTTGTTCAACCTTACCCACAAGATCAGCACCCACATCGGCAGCCTTAGTAAAGATACCGCCACCCACACGAGCAAACAAAGCAATCGAACTGGCACCCATCCCAAATCCCGTAATGTAAGACATGGATTGCAAATCGTCGCCTAACAATATAAATAAAATACTTAAACCAAACAGACCCATGGAAGCAACAGAAAGCCCCATTACGGCGCCGCCGTAAAAGGCGACCCCTAACGCACTGTCTTGCCCTTTTTCTGAAGCAGCTTGGGATGTACGCACATTGGCTTTGGTCGCACTCTTCATACCCATAAATCCAGCGAGCATTGAAGTAAACGCACCAAATAAAAATGCATACCCTGTTTGAGGTGCCAGAAATTTCCAAAGCAACACAAACACCAAAAGCACAAACACCATCAAGATGGCATATTGTTTGCGCAAATAAGTCATCGCGCCTTTTTCGATCAGGTCACTGATGCGGCGCATCTCTTCGTTAACAACCGGTACCCGTTTAATGCTTATATAAATAGCAGTGGCAACGAATAATCCAACTAGTCCGAATGTGGGAAATCCCCAAATCCAAGAGCTCATAATCTAACCCCTTTCAAATCGACCTTCCAATAGTACTTCATTGTTTTCTTTTTCATCAAACTTTTTGATTAATATGGTTCATAGCTAACTGCGGATTATTGACCATCAACTCTATGTTCGGCACTAAAGTATCAAACCCTTGATGGACCAACATCGTTTCTTTTTTTTTGAACGGCGTAAGTACATATTTTGTAACGAACGCCATCTTATGTCCTTTATGTTCAAATTCAGGAAAATCTCCGCGAATTCCTAACCTTAATCGCCAGAAGTCTTTTCTCCCGTAGGCGTCAACAATAGACGTGATTCCATTGTGTCCTCCGGCACCACCGTCAAACTTCAATCGCGTTGTTCCTAAGGGAAAGTCAAGCTCATCATAAGCAACAAGCAAACTCTCCATCTGCCACCCAAAGTAATTCATCACTCGCTTCAAGCATGACCCAGAGAGATTCATAAACGACTTGAGTTTCACTAAGCACACCTTAGGGTGTTTTGCTATGTACGCATCTTTATGAGACTGAAAAGAAACCCCCATATGATCCGCTACATAGTCCACAAAGTGCCATCCTACGTTATGGCGGGTCTTAAGGTAAGACTCATCATCGTTTCCTAAACCAACCCAAACCGAAATGCGATCACTCATGCAGTCTTATTAAGCACAGTCTAAATTAAGACTTTGACTCCTCTTCCCCATTTGTAGCACCTGCTTCACCTTCTGGTTCTTCACCATCTGTTTTCTTTTCTTCTTCATCTGCTGGCGCAGCGACTGTGACTAACGCATAGTTATTGGGTGCATGGAACTGAGTATTTTCGGGAGGTGTCAAATCATTCACATGAATGTTCTCACCGATATTCAGATCAGCAACCGAAACTTCAATTTTCTGAGGAATATGGTTTGGCAATGCATCAACCTCTACTTCACGTACGAGTGGCTGTAAAATTCCTCCTTCGAGAAGACCTTTACACTTGCCGGTGAACTCGATAGGTACAGAAACGCGAACCTTTTTTTTCTCATCAATCACGAAGAAATCAACATGTTTCCAGGCATGCGTTTTAAGCGGATCTAATTGCCAGTCCTTCACAAATACCAAATAATTTTCGCCCTCTAATCCAAGTCGATAAATTTGGTTTTTACGGATAGGAAACTTAACCTTAGTATTCAACTCTTTGAGAGAGATAGCACATGGAACATTAGATTCTAACTTCCCGTATAAAATTCCCGGAACCTGACCCTCTTTTTTTAATTGGCTTAAAGCACTTTTGCCACTTGCTTGGCGAATGGTGCCTGATAAAGTAATTACTTCCATCGAAACTGCTCCTTTGACTGGGGTTTTATCAGAATTCTACCCTTAATTCAACCTGACTGGTAAACTTTGTCCTATTGGACAAAGACAAACAGGGCGATTGTTTTCAACTGTGGCCAAACCCCTTTATATACCCCGTAGTCACCCCACGAGGGTAGGCAATCAATCAAATAAACAAAGAACTTACACTATCGTGTGTAGAAATACGTTTTATGGCTTCTCCCAATACAGAAGCGGTGCTTAAGACCTTAATCTGCCCGGTTGCCTCCATCGGCTGAAGCTCGGCGCGTAAGGGAATAGAATCCGTAACCACAATCTCCTTAAACGGACTGTCACGAAGTCGGTCCACAGCTGGACCTGAAAAAATACCATGGGTCGCATACGCGGAAATCCCGCGAGCACCCTTAGATTTCAAAAAAGCAGCCGCTTGAATCAACGTCCCGGCCGTATCAATCATATCGTCCAAAATGACAGCCTCTTTGCCTTCAACTTCTCCAATTAAGTTAAGAGCTTGAGCTTTATTCTTCCCTGTTCGTCGTTTATCGATAATGGCCAACGGACAGTGAAGTCGTTTGGCATACGCCCGAGCTCGTTCAACAGCTCCAGCATCCGGCGCGATTAACACTAAATTCTCCGAATCAAAAGTCGTCTTCAAGTGGTCAAAAAATACTGGCAACGCAAATAAGTGATCAAAAGGCATATTGAAAAATCCCTGGATCTGCCCTGCATGTAGATCCAATGCTACAACTCGAGAGGCACCTGCTGCTTCTATCAAATCAGCGACTAATCGGGATGTTATAGGTGTGCGAGGGGCAGCTTTTCGGTCTTGCCGTGCGTACGCATAGTAAGGTAGAACCGCTGTAATACTATTGGCACTGGCCCGCTTGAGCGCATCCATCATCACCAAGAGTTCCATCAAATGATTGTTCACAGGCGGGCATAGTGACTGAATAATAAAAACGTCCCGACCCCGAACATTTTCGCAGATCTCTACAAAAATTTCCCCATCCGAAAACGTGGTTAAGCTTGCATCGCCCAAATTAAGCGACAAATAATTACAAATCGCCTTTGAAAGGACTGGGTTACCACTTCCGGTAAACACCTTAATATTATTCATTTCTTTACTTACAGCCATTTGCATTCAAACTCGAGGCATCCAAATTAAAGGCTTTCTAGACATGAATCCCCTCTTCAAATCCCAAAAATCCCAAAAAAATAAGGGTTTGGCTGGGGCGGGAGGACTCGAACCTCCAAATGCAGGAATCAAAATCCTGTGACTTGCCAATTTGTCGACGCCCCACCAGGTATCAATAAAAATGTATGGATATACTACATCAGCCAAACTGAAAATCTAAGCATTTTTTATACCTAATGAGGTGGGAAGCGGACTAAGTCCAGCAACTCTCAGAGAATTGAAGTTATTCAGGTTTCTACGTCAGGATGGGATTTATCTAAATACAGGCGGGCTTTACTCAGAAGGCTCTTCTGAACCTGGCGTCCCCTCACCAGGAAGCTCATCGAGGCCTACTTCTTCTATTTTTTGCTTAAAAGCTTTGAGAACCGTCGTTTCAATGACTTTCCGAGTTGCGGTATTGATGGGGTGGGCAATATCTCTATGGAGGCCGTCTTTGCCCTTCTTATTTGGCATTGCGACGAATAATCCTGTGTTACCTAGAATGACCTTCATATCCTTTACCACAAAGCAGTGATCAAAAATGACGGCTATGTAAGCTTTGAGCTTTACATCATCCACAAGATGAACTTGAACGTCTGTGATCTCCATATTGCCCTCTTTCTCTCTAAACTAATGTTGATTCAATCTACTCCTTTGATCGTCATTGAGGTCAATGGGCTTTATAGATAATTAAAAAGATTAAATTTAATAACAAAAACAAATAAATAACGGCCTATTACACTAAATATGAATGTATATATGAAGAAAATTTCACGACCTTACCTGAAATTCGGCCACAAAAACAACACCATGATGGGATCAGTTCTACTTGTAAATGTTATATTTTGGGACCAAATGCTTCTGAATCCAGCTAAATTGGCCCAATTTGCGATTCACCTTAGCCGGAAGTCGCCACTTCATTTTGGATAATTTCAGCGTATATTCGTTCCCCAAATGTTCTTTGAACCTCAGTTCTAAAATTTTAGGCGTGGATTTGGGCTGCCACATCATCTCGATTTCAGCAAATGGGGGGATAGGGCCCTGATGAGTTTTGCTGACATGCCAGCGGCTCTGACACAACTTGCTTTGGGTCAACACATGCGTGGCATCATAGGACTCTGTTTTTCCAACAAGTACCAGTGCCGCAAAGTGATTCACCCATGCACTATCCAACACCTGGGACTCCCCAACCTGCGAGACCTTGCCGGTTTTTTTATTAAACTGAGTATAGGTTAACTTCTGATCAGGGGTCCCGTGATACACATAGATGGCCTTCTCTTTTGAAACCCGCCATAAAAATGTACTCTGGTCTTGAATTAAAATTTCACCTTTTGAGGTTTCAGGCTCTGACGTAATATCCAATGCAGATTGAACGGACAAGGTCATTACTGAAGCAAACTGTTTTGGGTGTGACGTAGCTGCCCAATCACATGAAATTTGCTTTCGTTTCGGTTTTGCAAAAACTTCTTGTCCGGCCGTGAAGCAACATACCCAAACCACAAAAAAACTGGCAGTCCATTTCATATTACACATCCTGTGGTATACGAATTTCTCGAGATTTACTTGTCCCATCACTAGGTGACACCCACCCAAGAGACTCCATCCGTTCAATAATCCGTGCAGCTCGATTATATCCAATACGCAACTTTCGTTGCAAAAAACTGATGCTTGCAATTTTGTATTCACGGACTAAGTTTATGGCTTCCTGAAACATGGGGTCATCTTCTTCTCCCCCTGCTGCAGAACGCTCTTTCTGCTCGGCACCTGCTTCAATCGCGTTTACAGCAGCCACATCATATTGTGCCGAATAGGTTTCACGAAAGTAAGCAACCAACTCATGTACCTCTCGATCCGAGATGTAGGCCCCATGGACACGTTGCAATCCACTAGCGCCTGAGGACGTAAAGAGCATATCCCCTTTGCCCAAAAGCCTGTCCGCACCCCCTGTATCTAATATTGTACGAGAGTCAATTTTGCTACTCACCTTAAAAGATACACGCGCTGTAAAATTTGCTTTGATCGTACCCGTGATCACATCTACGGATGGCCTTTGTGTAGCCAAGATAAGATGTATCCCCGCTGCACGGGCTTTTTGTGCAAGTCGTGCAATGCAGTATTCGACATCTTTTGCTGCCGTAATCATAAGATCGGCAAATTCATCTACAATCACAACAATAAAAGGCAGCTGTTCATCCATAGGCACTTTTTTATTGTAGTTCTCTAAATGTCGCACTTGTTTTAGATGTAATAAACTATACCGACGCTCCATCTCCATCACAGCCCAATTCAATGCACTAGCCGCCTTGGCTGGTTCCGTAACTACAGGTGCTAGCAAATGAGGAATCCCTTCGTACACACTCAACTCAACCATCTTGGGATCAATCATAATCAGTCGCAACTTTTCAGGACCATATCGATAGAGAAGCCCACACAACATGGCATTAATAAATACACTTTTTCCAGTTCCTGTAGCACCAGCCACCAATAAGTGTGGCATCTTACTCAAATCGACTGCATGCGGATCGCCAAAAGATGTTTCTCCGAGCACCAAAGGAATACGTTTTGTCTTATCTCGAAAGGAATCAGATTCAATCAAATTTTTTAAATAAACCATTTTTCGATGCTTATTTGGAATCTCAATGCCCACGCTCGGTTTGCCAGGCAAAGGAGCCACGATACGGACATTGTATGAACTGAGCGCCATGGTCAAGTCATCACTCAATCCTGCAATTTTACTGATTTTAATTCCACTCGCAGGCTGAAATTCAAACGTCGTAATCACAGGGCCTGGGTTGGCATGCACAACCGCACCGTCAATCCCAAACCCATGTAGTTTCTCTTCGAGAATTTGCGCCGTCTTTCTTACTTCAGTCGAATTCACACCTATTTCACTCTCTTCTTTTGTAAGTAGTGAAATATTAGGAGACCGGTAGCGTTTCTTTATATTATCCGCATCAGATTCAATTTCATTCTTTTGAGATCGCTCACTGAACCGACGTTTGCGAATGGGCATTTTAGGTGTTTTCTGATACGAACGATCTGGCCAAAACCAACTGAACGCTTTCAACCCCCATACTGTTGCATGCACAGGTGCCATCACAACCTTGGGTAACCATTTTTGTATAGATAAATTAAAGGTCACAAACCCCAGCACAGCAGCCAACACACCCCAAAATACGAGCCCGCCCCACGGACCTATCAAAGCGACACTGTAACTACCAATGGTGCCCCCAACGACACCGCCCCACAAAAAAATTTCTTTTATTGGCGCAACCAAAGATGCCACAACTGCCATACAAACCAAAAATCCTGAAATCCCCAGGAGCCCTGCCACATTGCCTCGCGACTCTTCTTTTTCTGAAATTGTAAAAAAGTAACAGGCGTTGATGAGGAAAAAACCTACGAGAAACCAACTCATATTTCCGAAAACAACATACGCAATGTCAGCAATATATGCACCTACTCGCCCAGCTTTATTAAAATAGACCATTGAATCGTGTCCCATTTTTATAACACGCAGCGAAGGGTCTTCTGGCGAGTACGTTCCCAACGCAATAGCTAGGAAGCTACCTAGAATAAGATATAAAATCGCATTCACACGAACAGCGATTAATTCTTTAACATTCACAGATTTTTTCTCCTTCTTTCAAATGCTCTGCCTGTCCGGCGATAAACAACTCAAATACGATCCCACTGTTTTTTCCAACCCATAGTAAAGCGCATCACAAATCAACGCGTGCCCAATAGACACTTCTTGAATCTCTGGGATCGTTTTAATCAATAGAGATAAATTTTCTAAATTCAAATCATGTCCAGCATTTAAGCCCAGACCCCTCGTTGTCAATTCTTGTGCCACTCGTTGGTACCGACCAACCACTTCAGCATGTTTGGGTGTATTAAATGTGTCAGCATACACTTCAGTATACAACTCCACTCGGTCGGTACGAATTTCTTGAAGGTTGTCCATATCCTTTTCCGTCAGCTCAAGTGGATCCACAAAAAGGGACACCCGAATATCCTCTTGAGATAACTCTTGAACAACTTCTTTTAAAAATGAGACCTGGTTAGTTATCTGCCAACCAGCATTCGAAGTAATCACATCTGGAGGATCAGGCACCAGCGTACACTGGGCGGGCTTCACTTCTTTTACCATACCTACAAATGACTCACTCGGATACCCTTCGATATTGAACTCTACATCAATATGTTCAGATATTGCATATACGTCTTCTCGCATGATATGTCGATTATCGGGTCTAGGATGTACTGTAATTCCCTCAGCTCCATATGAAATAATATCTTGGGTAACCTGAAGTACATTCGGACTATTTTTCCCTCGAGCATTTCGCAATGTCGCAATCTTATTTACATTAACACTCAATTTCGTCATGACTGTGCCTCCTCAGAAACACTTTTGCTCTTCATTACCTTATTAAAAGGTGCTTCGAGCTTAAACTTTCGACTCCCTTTCACATGAAAAAAACGGGACGAGTTGGCATTCCCAATCACATGTCCCAAAGCAAGGCCTGCATCGCTTGCATTTGGAAAAACATGTATATTTAGTTTCATAAAATTGATACTCATATTCTGCTTAAGCATTTCATACGCTTGGGAAAATGGGTCTCCAAATAAATAAATCTCGCCCCCATGTTCATAGAGAGGGCTCTTTACTATTCGCTCAAGCACAGTTACATGATACTGAAGGCTATCGGGGCCGAGCTCTGCCATCCCAGCATACCAACCAACCGGCCTAACACCTTCTGGGCATAAAATTGCCGCTCTCTCTAAAGAAAACAAAAAACTATTCGGAGAAGCATTGTAGCAATCAAGAAAGACATGATGGTCGCCAATCGTGCTCAACCCACCCCGTAATCCAAGATCCTGTTTCGAAAACTGCCACAACCCATCCATAAACTGCTCTGGAGAGACTGAAAAGTGATCTGAAACAGCCATCGCTACGCGAATCACGTTCTCGGAGAGCCCATATTTTAAAAATGGAAACTCAGGCTCTCTAGCCATTTGAATACTTGATTCTCCTTTTTTTAGGATTAATCCCTTAAGACAGTAATCCATTGAAACCCAAGTAATTAAACTTTTCAGAAAATTCGGAAAAAGAGACTGATAGGATTCGCTCACCCAACAATACCCATCTCCATGAGAAACCCATTCAGCTAGTTTGCCTTTTTCTTGAATAATGCCCGAAACGGATTCAAGCCCGGTCAAATGCGTAGGCCCTACGTGGGTAATGACACCGTAATTTGGTGCTGAACCCTCAAGTAATGTTTGAAACTCTCCGGGTTCGCTTATGCCCATCTCGAGACAAACGGGATGAGATGTTGCTGCATTTATATGAAGCAAACTCAAAGGCAACCCAACTGTGCTATTCAAATTGCCCATTGATGACTCACCACGTAAGACGGCAGCTAATAATGCTTTGAATGTCGTCTTACCATACGATCCAGTGATACCAATAACAGGACTTTGAAATGTCGATCGGTGGGTTCTTGCCATCGCTTGTAAAGCAGCGACTGGATCCTCAACAAAAATTATCCGACTATGCAGCTCTGTTGGAATTTCATCTCGGAATGAAAAAGCGCAGAGTGAAGTATTCAGTTCAGACTTTCTAAGAAATGGCACAATAAATTTATGACCGTCAACGTGTGCCCCTTTCACAGGAAGGAACAGTCCATCATGACTATCACTGTGAATCGAAATCCATTTAGGATACGACTCCCGAGTCCCACTAAACATGTACGTACGCCCTGCTTTATCCAAGCAGGTGAGCAACTCATTTATACTTTGGGTAATAGATACGGCCTGCATACGAGCTCATCCGAAAAAGGGGTTTGATCGTTCCCCATCTGTTGTACATTTTCATGCCCTTTCCCCACAATAACAACCAGATCCTTCTTTTTTGTTCTATCTAAAACTTTACGAATTGCTGTAGCACGATTTAAAACCACACGCGCAGTATGTTTCATACCAGATTGTATATCAGCCACGATCTCTTGCATCCGTTCAGATCGTGGATTGTCACATGTCAAAACCGTCTCATCTGAATACTCAGCTGCCACAGCGCCCATAAGAGGACGTTTTGATCGATCGCGATCGCCTCCACAACCAAAAACCAATGTAACCTTTGAAACAGACAGGATTTGCCTCACCCGTGTTAACAACATCTCTAGTGCAATGGGTGTATGAGCATAATCAATCAGCACCCACCCACCGTGACGAACCCGATAAAGCTCAAGTCGACCCGGAACTTTGAAAGTGCTGAGATCTACTTCACTGGGCAAAGCATGCACGTCGGATAATACACCGAGTGCCAATCCTACATTTGGCGGAAAAAGCCCAGCAGCAAGTGAAGCTCGAATTTCGAGCTTCCGTTTATTTTGGCAACCTCGAAGTTGCATATGATTTTTGTGCCAGGTGGATGATTCGGAAATCGAAATACAGCGGTCATTTAAATTACTTTGTCCACTCGTAACAGAGCCTACATCTTGCTTTTTATTTTTGAGTTGCGACGCGAGCTTTTGGCCCCATTCACAGTCTGCATTCACCCAAGCATGATTAAACGGATGCTTAAATAGGGCAGATTTTGCGTCGAAGTACTCGTCCATCGTTGTGTGAAAATCTAAATGTTCATGCGTCAAATTTAAAAATGCAACGCTCTCAAAGTGACACCCACTAAACCGTTTCAGCGCCAAAGCATGCGAGCTGACTTCACAAATAACCCATCGTGCACCCATGGTCACAAAACGCCTCAACCATCGATAAAAAAGAGCGGCGTTGGGAGATGTGTTTGGCAATTTAGACACGTGACGACCTTGATAGTAAGCACCCAGCGTTCCCAGTATCCCTACAGATTCACCTTGTTGAACAAGCAGATGAGCAATCATGTGGGATACTGAGGTTTTCCCGTTGGTGCCTGTTACGCCAATGACACGAATTTCTTTGTCCGGAAATTCATAATAAAACTGCGCGGCTAAGCCGTGTGCACAATTCACATCTAGCGCTCGAATCAATAAACGATCTATCTTTGCGTCACTACACTGAAACGTCTGTGGTACCACCGCGTACGATGCACCTCGATCAAATGCATCAGATACATACTCTTGCCCATCAAATCCGTGTCCTGTGGTTGCAAAGAATACATCCCCAGGCGCAATCCGGCGGCTATCTTCTGTAAAACCCGATACAGCTTCGGCCATATCGTTCAAACGCACATCAAGAAATTGAGCTTGGTACAAAGACAAGTAGGATTTAAAAGAAAACGACATGCACCACCCTTTGAAAGTAAAACGATTCTAGTCAAAATCAGGCTTAAGCACAACCTTAATAGCAGTATTAGGCATCATACGTACCCCAGGTTTGGGGAACTGCCCTGTCACTTTTCCAGCTCCGTAGTATATAAAATCCAATTGATGTTTCTTGGTGAGATCCCGCACCTGAGATAAAGTTAATCCGTGTAAATTAGGCATACGCCTAGATTTAAAAGCTTTTTGAATCAAACGAGCTACGCCAGATTTCCGCCTACTCAACGGAATTGATAGCTTTTTTGAGGCAGGCATAATTTTAGTATACATAGATTTCAGGCCTATAATGAGCTCACTGATGGCTCTAAATGCTGGTCCTGCGACATCTCCGCCATACATTCGCTTCTGGGGTTCATCGACCAAAATAAATAAGATCACTTCAGGCCTCTTAGAAGGAAACATACCGATAAAACTACTCAAATAAGCTCCGGATTTATAGCCTCCATACGCTTCGACATATTTAACAGCGGTCCCCGTTTTACCAGGAATAGGAAATCCAAACGGGGCAGCTGCAATCCCCGTTCCCTCACCTTCAGTCACTTTACGCAAGTACTTCATCACCTGATTGGATACACGGCTTGAAATAAGTCTTTTTTTCTTGTGTTGTGTATTGTCATAAATCAATCGGCCTTGATCATCTTCCACTTTCTTAAGCACATGTGGAGTCACTTTAAACCCCCCATTTGCAAAAGCAGCATACGCAACCACCAATTGCATGGGCGTCACTGAAATGCCATGGCCATAAGAAATAGTTGCCAAGTGAATGGGTCTCCATCCAGAGACATCAGGCACGACGCCTTTTGTTTCAAACGGTAAATCTATGCCCGTCAATTCGCCAAATCCCATTGTCTTTAGAAATTTATGCAGTTTCTCAGATCCTAAATCGCGAGCGACTTGGATCGTGCATACGTTGCTTGAGTATTTCAGAATGTCACTAAACGCTAACCGGGGATACACATGATCCATATCTGCATCTGTGATGACGTGCTTTCCGATTCGGATACGACCATTTAGACAGTTATAGATTTTATTGGGTTGAGCAACACGATGTTGTATTGCAGCTGCGATGGTCAGAGTTTTCAACGTAGATCCTGGTTCCATTACGTCCATAATGATTCTATTTCGGCCATACTGAACTGCCTTTGCACCCGGTTGATTGGGGTCAAAATTAGGTACAACGCTGAGTGCTAAAACCTCACCACTCATGGGGTCTAATGCAATTGCCATAGCCCCTTTTGCAGAAAATCGATCAACCAGCCGCTTAAGCTCTTCCTCTACCAAGTACTGCACTTGCTGGTCTAAGGTTAAGTACAAATTGTATCCAGGCTTGCTCGACGAGGCGGCATCTTTACCGACATAAATCATGCGACCTCTCGCATCTTTTAATAATCGGACGGTTCGATGAATACCCTCTAAGGCTTTGGCGTATTTCACCTCTACGCCTGACACTCCCTTAAGGTCAATGTCTGTGTAGCCCAAGACATGGGATGCAAGGTCTTTATTGGGATAAAATCGTGCAGGTTCATTCAAAAAAAAGACACCCTGTAGAGGTAATTTTTGTATTTGCTTTTTTTTGGCTAGCGACACCTTCCTTTTAAGCCAAACAAAAGATTTTTTTGAGGTCAACAACTTAGACAATCGTTCTTTTGAAGTATCTAGAATAGGGGCTAAAAGTTTAGCTGCATGATCAGGATGAAGTATTTGTTTGGGATGCGCAAACAGCGAATACCGTGTGACAGATACAGCTAATGGGCTGCCATTGCGGTCAAAAATACTACCTCGGCTCGCAACGCGTAACACTTGCGCTTTGTAAAGTGTTTCTTGATTTTTTACCAACCGCTGATCAGGAAATAACTGGACTTGGATACATTTGTAGACAATTAACGTAACCGCTAAGACAAAGAAAAATTGAACAACTACCAGTCGACGATTCATGATTATTTTGAAACAGTAATAATTTGTTTTGGCTTTGCCTTGTGTAACCCAAATTCCTCTTTTGCAAGCCTCTCAATACGATTGGGAGCCAGAAGTGCACTTTTTTGAAGCTTGGTTTTTAAAATTTCTTTTTTTAGTTTTTTCTTTGTTAATTTTGCTTCTACAACTTTATAACTCATTTTTACAACGTTAAGCCGAACAGCCGCCATGCCTACAATACAGAGAATGATCAACCCGACATATAAAAAATAAGTGGCTCCAAATCGCTTTGCCTTATGTTTTGAACTACGGCTTTTTTTCATAGCATTCAAAGACCCTAAGTTGTGCACTCCTTGAAGATGGATTTTGCTTTAACTCCAACTCCGAAGGGCAAATTGGTTTTCGTGTTTTCATTTTTCCGACATCGCCATGCTTTAAAAAAAACTGTTTTACAACGCGATGCTCAACACTATGAAATGATAATACCATTATCCGACGCCGGGAAGGGCCTTTAGGCATCATCTTGAACAGCCCCTCTTCCAACGCGCCTAATTCATCATTCACGAGAATTCGTAAGGTTTGAAATACGGTAGTAGCGGGATGAATTCTTTTCTCTCTTGGTAATAAAGAACGAATGGCACTTATGAGCGTTTTTGTCGTTTTTGGGACATCTTTCAGAGCCACAAATTCTTTCATCCTTCTCACGAGTGCCCGGACACTCCGGACAGATGAGCACACTTTGAAGGCATCTACCAATTCTTGTTCAGAAAAATCTCGAATAACATCCAATGCGGTTACGTGTTGAGTCACAGGGTTTAATCGCATGTCAAGTGGGCCGTCTTCGCGAAAGCTAAATCCGCGTTCACCACTTGTTAACTGCTCCGTATTCATACCCAAGTCTAATAAAAACACATCGGGGGTAAGCCCTGAGGGGAGTAACTGATCAATATTTCTAAAATTCCCTTGAACCAAAGTGAGGTGAGGCGTACGTCGAAACTCTTGTCTCATACGAGAGAAAAGAAAAGGATCTTGCTCAATGCCAATGTATTTTTTTAAACGTTTGCCCAGTGCTTCTTGAATAAGTTTAAAATGTCCTCCAAATCCAAATGTACCGTCCACAATCACAAGAGACTCCCCCATAGGCAGTGATTCACAAATCTCTCGTCCCATAACGGGGAAATGCACTGTCATCGAAGTTTTATTCCTCGACGCATTTGAAATGTGCCTAGTCCCCAGAACAGAAGAATACCCGATAAGACTGCAAGGCATACAAGTATTGGATTGCCTGGGGTAACGCCGATCAGACCGTACCGCGCAATATCCACAACATAGACAATAGGATTGTACAAACTCAAAGTTCGCCAGGGTTCAGGAAATAGCACTGCTGGAAAAAAAACACCTGATAAAAACAAAACCGGAAGTATCACAAAGTTAGAAAACAGAGCGACTTGATCAAAAGATTTACATCGCAAGGCAACCCAAGTCCCCATCAGCGAAAACAACAACCCACCTACTGCGGAACTGAGAAGAAACACCGCAGGGGAAACGGCCATCCCTTTCATAAAAAAAATAGCAACGAGCCAAAGGGAAATCCCAACAAACCACCCTCTAACCATGCCACCTACCCCATGAGCCAACACAATCCAATGTTGCGCAAGAGGATATGTCATCAAATCTACAATGTTCATACGGTATTTTGAAATAATAATACTGGAGGTAATGCCTTGAAAAGCTTGCTGAAAGACGTTCATAATAATCAGCCCAGAGACCATAAACGTAAGGTAATCTACTTCGTAAGGAAATGAGAGCCGTCGCCCCATCGCAACACCGAAAATCACGACATACAAAAATGTGCTGATGATCGGCGTCAAGAGCGTTTGAATAGGTATCGCAAATGAGCGCATCACTTCTTTGACTAACAAAGTCCAAAACACTCTCATTGCCCGTTCCCCCACGCCATATTTCTAAAAACTTCTTCAAGCGTTGCAGGCTTGAGTTCAACCTCATCAATCTCAATCCCAGTACTTTTAATCCAATCCATACATGTTTGAACCGTCTCAACACCTCGATCGATCAAAATATCGTATCGATATCCACCTTGCTCACCTGGATGTTGCTCGATAGGAAATGAAAGTTGAGAAAGTGTGTCATCTGGTATGGCTTGAGGCGTATGGAGTGTCATCCGACGTTGCCCCATTTCATGAATCAATTGTTGAGTCGGCGCAATCTTTTTGAATAATCCTTGATGAATGATCCCTATGCGATTACACAAGTTTTCGGCTTCTTCAATGTAGTGAGTTGTCAACAGAACAGTCGTGCCTTTTTGGTTGATTCTTCGAATAATGTCCCACGTTTTGTCACGTAGTTCGATATCAATTCCTGCTGTGGGTTCATCAAGGATGACAAGCTCGGGTTCATGCACCAACGCTTGCGCAAGCGCTAATCGACGGCGCATTCCACCAGATAACTGATCTGGTTGTTTGGTCCGATGGTCCCAAAGATCTAATTCTTGGAGCAGCTGTTTGACATAGGCTGGATTGGGGGGGCGGCCATAAAGACCCCGTTGAAAGTGCAAGAGACGGTGAACAGGAAAAAAATTGTCCAAGGCTATATCTTGGTAAACAAACCCGACAGGTTTTCGCGCGGCAACGTAGTCTGACATATTATTATGACCAAATATTTCTACAGTGCCTGAAGTTGCTTTTACAATCCCAAGGATACAATTAATAAGCGTTGTTTTGCCGGCACCATTGGGACCTAAAAGACCAAATATTTCTCCTGACTCAATGGTTAAAGACACGCCTCTCAATGCATGTACTTCCCCTTGCTTCACTGAATAGGTTTTTTTTACGGACTGAACCGATAATGCAGCAGGCATGACACACCCTCGAAAATTAGATTAGATTTAAAGAAAGCTGGAAGCTAGTGCTTCTTCCACTTCACTTTTTGATCAAGCAACCAATCACTGAATTTGTTAAATGCGGGGCTCTGATTCACCAGTTCAAGCAGGGTATTGATAGTTGTTTCGCGTTCAATACGATTCTGATTATCGTCAAAATAAACTACAAGGTGTTGGCCCAAATCAACCGCCAAAATCCAAGCCTCGATCGCTTCTTTGAGTGAATAAGGAAGTCCCTTTCCGTTTTCTGAAAGATAGTCTTTCAGTTCTGATCGGACTTCGTATTGGCTAATAACTTGTGTTTTTATATGATTGGACAATGCATACTCCATCTAGAAAGGTTATATCACAAAAACAAGATGTGTAAAACAGCTGGTCACTGAGAATTCGTTAATACACAAATGTCGTTAAGTAACCGATATTTTTGATTATAATCTAATCCATACCCGACTAAGAATTTATCAGGCACCGTTATTGCTGCAAATTCCACATCCACTGAGACTTTTCGACGGGATGGTTTATCTAACAATGTACAGACCATCAGGCTGGCCACGCCCCGTTTTTCAAAGTGAGCACGTAAAAAATCTAGGGTCAGACCTGTATCTACAATATCTTCAAATAAGACGACATGCTTCCCTTCTACAGCAGCTTTGCAGTCCAGCAGGACTTCGATTCGGCCCGTCGAAGAATCATTCTCATAGCTTTTGACTCGGCACACATCAAGCTCACAATCCTTGATTTGTGACAGGTGTTTGAGTACATCTGAGAAAAAAAATATAGCACCTTTGAGCACACAGACAAGTACAACACCACCCGATTTATCTTCAAGAAAATGATTTACAGCATCTGCGCACCGTACAGCGGCCTGCTGGATTTCCTCGGATGAAATATAAATCTCTGGTTTTTGACTGTCTTCATTAATCATGGCATCATCTATTATAGATAAATGTTAATCAATCTACACACCTAGAAAGTCTAGATATCCTATGAACAACCGACTCGAATTTCTGTTAAAAAGCGTCCGATCATGCGGACCACTGATCCAAAGTCATCGCAAACAGCATACATCTATTGTGCCTAAAACCAAAGGGGCGATCTCTGAGCTTGTGACAGATCTTGACCTTGCTGTGGAGCAAAAGCTCATCCAGGCACTTCAAAAATCATTCCCAAATGATCAAATTCTGTCTGAAGAGTCCGCACCAAACTTGGGTGATCTCAATAAACCCACCTGGGTGATTGATCCTATCGATGGCACAACGAACCTTGTGCATGGGTTTCCTGCGTTTTGTGTGTCTGTCGGCTTTGTCCAAAACAATCAACTGTGCCTGGGTGCAGTTTATGCACCCCAAATCGATCAATTATTTTATGGGATTCGGGGGCATGGCAGTTATCTGAACAACCGGAGGTTGAAACCGGTCCTAACTTCTGCTGTGAATGAAAGCGTTATTGGTACAGGGGTTTCTTTTCGGCGATTGAACACACAAGGCTTAAATACACAGGCTGAACAGGTGTTGCTCTATATAGAGAAGGAGACACGGGCTATGCGGCGATTAGGAGCGGCGGCCTTGGAGCTATGTTATGTTGCCGCTGGATGGCTCAACGGATATTTAGGGTTTTGCTTGAAACCTTGGGATGTTGCAGCCGGATTTCTTATTGCACAAGAGGCAGGATACCATGTGAAAGCATTGCCACCTGCCTCGAATGACACACCTGTGCCTGAGCATTTTATCTGTAGCTCAGAAGTAATTTGTGATGAGATTCTAAGACATCAATAGTTAGAGTGAGGGACTGAACCACCTTCAGATGGTGGTGACTGAGATGATCCGTCTCCGGAAGATGATGCTGCAGCTTCTTCTGCTTCTTTTAGAATTTCTTTGAGCACTTGAGATACGCTAAATGTCAACACGCGTCGTTCTGAGATGGTCATAGCATCACCAGTTTGTGGATTTCGTCCGCGACGAGAGCGTTTTTGTTTGACGTTGAACGTCCCAAATCCAGAAATTTTGAGACTTTGTCCGCCTTTAAAGAGAATTTTCATCTCATTAAATAGGAGCTCTACGATCTCTTGGGCTTCTTTTTTGGCTAGGCCACACCGTTCATATACACGATTTACAAGATCCGCTTTTGTCAATGTCACTGGGTGCCTCCTGGTACAAGCTTTATTATACTTGACTTTTCCTCAGAAAATCAATGACTTGGATTGATCATTCAGAGCTTTTCTCGTTATTCATGACACAAAAAGGTGTTGTTTTTGTGATCGGTGCACTAACCTATTGCAAACTATTTTAATTTTTCTCATTCGGAGGGAAATGATGCGAAATGCGCTTGCAGTCTGGTTGGGTCTATCCAGTTTGAATATCTTTGCATGTGAATCACAACTTCGATTAACATTATTGGAACAACTCAAGCCCCGTGTTGTAGGACAGCGGGCTTCGTTGGCAGATGTCACTACCAACCAGCAGAGAGTGGGGCATATCATTGGTCTCTTCGTTGACTCGGATGAGGGGAGACCTGAGCAAATCTATTTTTTAGACATTGAAGAAAATGCACTGGTTCGTTTTGAGGTGCCATTGCTGAGTAAATTTCAAGACAAATTACGGCAATCGATTTCCGTGGAACAACTTCCAAAATTACCTATAGTTCAGACACACGATTTTGATCATTCAGAGGCCCATTCCATGGTGAATGTGATGAAGATACTAAATTTTGCGAACCCAGACCGTTGGGCTTCTAAAGGGTTTTTCAACAATGAACAAAAATTGAGCGAAGTATTGGGGTTGTTTAAAAACGACATAAGGGTGATCAAAGTAGATAATAGACACAATTTCATGGGGCGCACGAAATATGCAAACGACAATTTAGGTATTCTCGGAACTAACCCATTGCTTGGCACGATATTTACTGTGCAGCCTGAGCTTAAAGAAGCCGTTAGTTTTGACAATCTTAAAAATCACCTCCAAAAAGGGCTGCCGGCTTACTTGGATTATCATGCCGTATTAAGAGATAAAGGTAGTGAGATTAAAAAATTGATCGACTACACACAAGAGGGGAAAGAAGTTAAAGACTACAGTAAACATCACTTAACACCTGTTAAGCGAGCTTCCGAAAATCAGCTTGTTGAAGCAGTTCATCATACTGTTGTTGCCATCGGTTATATCCACCCTGGGCAACTCATTACCTTGGATCCCTATATAGGAGAGCTTCAAATTGTGTTTCAGAAAGATTTAGAAGCGTCCTATGAACCTCATTATTTGTTACTTGAGTAAGGATTATGAGGGCTTTTGGTTTTTTAGTAGGAATTAGCTAAACTAAAGGGTATCTTTTGTAAAGACGTGTTGGGCGGCGTACCCAAGTGGTTTAAGGGAGCAGATTGCAAATCTGTCATTCAGCGGTTCGAATCCGCTCGCCGCCTCCAAATTTTTATAATTCTCAATCCTCAAAAACCGGCTTTAGACAGGTAAAATGAGATTATTTGAGCATCTTTCTATACTATCCTACCCTCAAAACGAAAGTACTCTAAAAGACTGAAAAATACTCCTATATCACTCAAGTACTCCTGAATGCTCCTGGAAATACACCTGAATAAAAATAGAAAAAGTTTATATAGTGCTTCTGAAATGAAATGCTACATATGATGCACTTAGGCTCTGGTTCTTGTTTATAGTGAAATTCTCAAACTTCTTTTATTTTAAATAAATGACTGAACAATTTCTTTTTGAAACTTCAACCGAGTCTATATTCTTTATATGACTTGGCAGTTCACAATCCATAGAGGCTAAATTAATGTACCGCATTGTGGTGGATAAATTTGAATGCCCCATTAATCTCATAATAATCGCTAATGGGGTACCCTGCCTTGCTAACGATGTACCAAAACAATGCCTCATATCATGTAATCGGATTCGAAATAGCCCTGAAGCTACTGTATCTTTCTCAAAGTAATTTTTCGCAAAAGAGCCCGAAGACATTGGCCTCTCTTTATTGAAGCAAAATAATAAATTATCAGGCGTTGGTTGAGCTGATTTATAAAGTTCTTTCAGTTTAATGGATAGACTTTCTGATAGTGGTACTTTCCGAAATGATGTTTTAAGTCTTAGGGGATTTATATTCTGTCGTTTTTCTATCCCAGGCACGAGAAACTGTAACAACCCGATTAATGCTATCTATGTCTCTCCATTGTAATGCGGCTAATTCTCCAAATCTAAGTCCAGTATGAAGTGCACAGTGATAACATAACTGATCTTTTTTATAAAACGTAAAGGTCGTAAAGGTCATCGGCAACTTTTTGGCACTCAACGCAACTGGATTACTTTGGATCCTTACATGGGTGAAATCCAGTTGCTATTCAAAGAGGACCTGGTACGGTCGTATGAGCCCCGAGAGTCCTCAGACCCACATGTTGTAAAGATCTCTGGCAGGGTTGACGAAATCTCCAGTCAGATGAGTGTAAAGTCGACAGCCACCTGATATCGTGGCTCCCACACCAGGAAACTCAGTGGTGGCGCCTGTAAGAAAAAGATTATCTATTGGCGTATGCATGGTCAGTCTGTTGAGGCTCATCCGTCTAGGGTTCAAGCGAGCGCCATAGGCATTTCCGCCAGGTGTCCAGAGGAAATGTGCATGTGTAGTGGGGGTTCCAGCTGTCTTAAATACAATATGTTTTCTAAGATTGGGAATGTAGTGTCTTTCAATGACGTCCAGTATCCGATCCCTTAATTTAAATTTCCCCTCTACATATACTTTGCGTCCTGAACTTTGTAATTGATTGAAGTGACTGTAGTTACAAAAGGTCACTGCCGAGAGGAGTTGTGTATCTTGGGGACTAATGGAATGAGTCGCACTGTTCGTTTGAAGGCTGGGGGAAGACAAAAACACCCAAGGATCGTCCAATCGATTATGATTAATTTGGTCTTGATAAATTCGGTTGATATCAAGGTGAGGGTAATGCCATATATTCCAGTTGCCGAACCCATAATCTCGCAAGTCGATTCCTTTTAATCCTAAGTATAAGATGTATGCACTTGAGGAGTATTCATAGTCAATTTTATTCAAAAAATGTTTTGGGAAATGATCTTTACCAATCATGTTAACACACGATTTTGGATCTATATTTGAAATAAACACCTTCCCCTGAATACGAGTGCCATCAGTAGTATGGACTGCTTGCACCTGCTTGTTATTCATTTCAAATTTACAGACCTCAGTTTTGTAGCGAATCTCAGAACCCGGAGCATTTTTTATGACATCGGCAAGCGTCTCTACAAAATGCGTAAAATGATTTTGGGGATAATAGGCACCTAAGCCATACCCCCAGATCATTCCGACGTACAAAATAAGAGACATATTCTCGGGCGCAAGCCCACAATCCCCGCTTTGAGTTGATAAAATTGCTTGAACTTTAGGGGGCAGACAAAATTTGTCAAATAAGTTTTGGACTGTCCAATTCCGATATCTGGCGATAGATGGAATCTGAAAGGGTACTTTGAGATACTCCTTAAAGCCCATCGAATGAGGCATTTTTTTTAGTTCGGCTGCGATGGATTGAACGACATTAAAAAATCGCAGTATCGCGTACCGGTGTATTGGAAACTGATCCGCGAGTCGGTATGACCACTTTTCAAGCCCATTCGGAATTCGAAAATATGTTTTTTCGGTGGGACAGCTAAAATGGTCAAACCCTTCCGGATCTAGTCTATTAAATGTCAATTGTTCGTGTAAATTCAATTTTTTTAGAAAATTATAAACAGGCTCGCCTTCGCCACAAAAAAATATGTAGTGCACGCAGGCATTCAAAGTGTATGGCCCCATCGGGAAATTATGCGCACATCCCCCAGGATGTTCATGAGCCTCAATCAAACAAACTTTATGCCCAGAATTGGCCAAAAGTGACCCAACGGATAACCCGCCCATACCTGAACCTAAAATGACATAGTCATATAGATGTTGGGACATGTCTCTCATTATATCGAACTCATGATTAATTAGGAGGCTGTCCTCAATTAAATTAGCAACCCATTTTCTTCTTAGCATTCTATTGAATCCAAGGCATTATATTTAATGGATTGAATTAATAAAATTTTAGGGGGGGATTATCATGGGTAAAAATCGTACTCATACCATATATTTATTATTTTTATGCCTATCTATAACGGTCGCAGGTGCATCGCTAACCGGATGTAGTACCAAAAAGCTAAAAAACGCCTTAGCCAAAATTTTTAAATCATGGAAAGATACGCCCGGAGCCATTAGACCGGGAGACGCTGGGGCGGGGGCCACAGCGTCACCAGGAAATTACTGCTCTATCGTAGAAGGTGAAATTGCTTATGGGGTTTCAGGTGAAGCATTACCTGAAGGCACTTCCTCGGTTCCTAATTTCTTCCGTTGGGATGTTGCAGGTCAAGTCACCTCAAACTGTGCGGATACGTCAGCCCCTGCGGACGGAACTTGCGATGAAAGCGCTGTTCATTTTACCTGGGTGCTAGGTGGAAGTGATGCTGCAGCGACGACAGATGACACCTTCAAACAATGTTCCCTTTACAGCACACCGGGAACCATGAGCCGCTTCACATGCGAAAGAACCCAATCAGTTACTGGAACGCTGCATGAAAGATTTGCCATTTCAGCTGATGGTACGACGATGGTCACCGTTGATGTTTCAACCCCAACAGAGGGCAAGTGTAAAACCAGCCTACTGACAGATGATGGTTCAAGCTCGACAGAAATTGTCCTCAATGCCGCTGCCAATACGCACTGCGCAAACCCGATGTTTACAGGTATGACAACGGGCGTTCAAACTCTCGTATACTCATTTACCGCAGATTTAACCGGAGCCTCACCCGCAAATAAAATCCAGATATATAAAAAAGCACTGCCATCCGGCACACCCGTACCCATCACTACAAACGCATTTGATTGTACCCTCCAAGATGTGACTCAATCAGGATCAGGTGGGGTCTGTCTTACAGCAACAGACAATGTATATTGGTGGGACGCCGGAACGGGAACAACCACAAGTTTAACGGGATCCATTACAGACGCTTGTGTACGAGGTGTAATCACCGGCGATACACTAACGGGGACCCCTGTGCTATCTCTTCTATTTGCGTGTGGTGGAGATATCTATGGCTGCACATCCACAGAGGCTGCTTTACCCGGTGGTTGCACTCCAGTGTTAACAGTCGATAATGGTTTAATCAATACATTATCCGGCAACGCAACCGTGACAGCAAAGGCAAGTCCTGCGGGTACACGTACCCCATTTGCTGGGGCCACTGAGGCTTCCACAAGCACAATCCTAGGTTCTGCATCCGTAGTATCATTCAATACTGGCACTGCAGGTCTTAACACAAAAACTGCAATGTTGACCCACTGGAAGGCTACCTCTGGAACAATAACAGGTTTCTCTGATCTCGCTGTCACGGCAATTGGCTATGATCTAGGTGAAACTGACACTTCAGACTGCATCCGAACCACTCAAGGGACCTTACTTTGTGCATTCGTACTTTCAGCCGACCCGCGTAGACTCCACGTATTAAACTATGGGGACAGTGCAGTTATTGCAGCGACGGCCCTAGAGGTGAAGGTTCCTACAACAAAATTTGTACATGCACAGTTAGAATCTGCAGATGCAGCAGGTGAACCGCTACAAGTGATTGTAATGAATTCAGCACGAGCTGTATACAAATGCCCCCTTACATTTGATGCAGCAGGCTCAATAACGCCTAATGAAGTCGACACCTGCCAATTAATGGGTTCTGTTGCCGCAAACAATAATACCTTTATTGCTGTGCGCGCCGCTGGACTCACAGATGGTTGGCATATCTATGCAGGTGATGGTAGCGGCAAAGTAGAATTTGATACGGTGATCTGTTCTGGCACATCAAGCTGCACCATGCATGCCGCTGATAATCTTGTTTTTGACACGAGTTCGCTTACAGCTGTCCTCGATGTCCAAGGCGTGAGTACAGAAGTGATTGGCGGCGTAACCGACACTAGGGCTTGGTTTATCCAAGACGGAGCTGCCCTTTGGGTGGCCCGTCAACAGACCAACACAGCAGCTGAGCAAACTCAGTTTGACTTGGACACAATTAGCGGGATGGAAGTTACGGAAGACTCAAGTTATGAAGTTCTGAGCACAAATAATTCAACAGGCTCCGAACAATTTACAGTGTCTGTTGCGGTCACTGGGACAAAAACCGGAGTCAAAAAAACAATTGTCGAAAATGTCTACACAGGCCTAAGTGGTGGAACTACTCCGTTTCAAGTAAGACCAGGTGTAAATGATTTGGAAGAAACATGCGACGATTGTGACGTCGTGAGAATGCATTACACAGACCTGGAAATTGGTGATCTAGGTTATCCCTGTACCCCCGCTCCCTAAGAGATAAGGAGATTAAAACCCACAGGACGTTTTAAATATATAAAAACATCCTGTGGTTAGATTGCTTCGCGCAATGACATTGGTCATCTGACATTGGTCATCGGCAACTTTTTGGCACCCAAGGGACCTTAATCTCATACCGTTTTGATCTGGATGTTCTTCGAAATTTAAATTCATACTTTTCGAGAGATTTTGCTATTTGATCGACATCTTCTGTGTGAAATGGAACATTGATCCATTCTAAAAATTCGTTGTCGTATGCAATTTCGGTTGAAATTGGATCCTTGAACACATTAATTCTTGATACACCTGTCCCATATAGATACTGGATTGTTGAAAAAGGATACCTTTCAACCTTAGTTACAATATTTGCTTTTACAGGATTTCTGTAAACATATTTCATCACAGCAAAGTATGCTTCTTCTGTATTAATAATTGAGTATTTATAACGACCACCCCAAAGTTGACCAAATGTCCCTAATTTCTCATTAACATGTTTGGCAACATTAGAGAGTATATAGCGCATAACGGTATCGATATTTTTACGTGGTGTTGTTAATAGCCAATGAATATGATTAGACATAAGTACAAAATGATGAGTCTTTATTCCGTAAAAATGGTGGGTTAAATTAATCCAGATCTCAAATATATCGTAAATTTTTGAAAGAGGAATTTCAAAAAATGCTTTTCGTGTGGTTCGCACTGTAACGTGATAGGGATATTGATCTGTTCTTATTAAATTGGCTCTCGGCATTGCACTATTCATTGCAAAAATTGTTCCAACTTCACTGCCAAAAAGTTGCCGATGACCTTTTCCAAGAGCCATGATACCAATCGCTGTTTAATTTGTATTCCCACAGGGCGTTTTAAACATAATAAAACGTCCTGTGGTTGGATTGCTTCGTCGGGCCAAAAAAAAGCCCTCCTCGTGAGTGACAGTTTTGGAGTTACTGGTGGGTCAAATATCGGCTAGGGACAGAAACGGGCACTTTTAGTTCAAAATAAAATCCTAAATTCGGCCTCTCTGTTAGTCCGATGGGTTTCAAAAAAAGCATTTCAATACAATCTTCAAGCGTCCACTCAGCATCTAGAGATTTTAGAGTTGCTTGGAAAGTGTTTTCATCTCTTTTCTTTATTTTTTTGAGTTCTGACAA